>JADJVA010000020.1:1118088-1490785 GCA_016716765.1 Bdellovibrionales bacterium
GCTCATATTCCTCGATATCAAAAAGCAACTCTGCAAAGAAAAAATGCATCTCATCTAATTTAGGAGAATCCTTGAAAACGCGGAAATACAATTCATATCCACTTTTGGCCATGGCTTGAGCATTTGGAGCTCTTGAATTCTGCGCCGTTTGGTGCTGTTGCAAAATGTAGTTCCGCAAAGTTGTCTCTATCAACTGTGTCGCCTTAGCAATGAGCTCACGGTTGCGACCATTTGTTTTTTGCCACGCACTATCTGGCCCATAACCCTGAATCCAGTTATAGAGCTCCTGTTTAAAAATTTTGGCCTCTCCCGTCGCCGCGTACATTGTTACGATTTGATACTGATAATCATAAGCCTTTGGGGAACTTTGATTTGCTTCAATCAGCTCGTGAAAGGTAAAGCGAGCTCCTGTTCTCTGCCCCATATCTGCATAATAATATGCGAGTTTTTCTTGCAGCGAATAAACATTTTTTGGACCTGCAACTTGAGCAAAGTAGTCCTTTGCTGCTTTGTAACTCCCTACTTCAGCATAAAAAATGACGAGATCCTTAAGTGCTTCGGTAGCTAAGCGAATGCGACTAACACCTCCAATTGTTTTTTCCTCTTGGCTCTTTGCCATACGCCCTGCCTTTATGACTCTTTCAAGTGATTGCAAAGCCTCCTTAACTGACCCCGCTTTGTATTGGCACCAAGCCGATTTATAGAGAGCAAATGAGAATAATCGTGCCCTCCTATTGTTTGCCACTTGTTGATAATGAGGCAAGGCCTCGGACCAACGCTCATTTTCAAAGTGAAATTCGCCAATGGCAAAGTTAGACTCGTCGACGAAAGGACTCTTTGGAAATTCCTTTGTCAGTCTTTGATAATAAGACATGCCTTTCTTTTCGTCGTTTAATTCAAAATAATTAAATCCGAGAAAAAAGAGAGCCTGGTCAACTTTCTCATCCTTCGGAAAATCCCGCAAAAACCACTCATATAGCTGAACGGCTTTTCTATTGTACTCCTGCGCCGGACCCAAGTTGAGTTTTTGCTTTGGAGAACCTTCCTTTGATTCTCGAACTTTTCGATCGAACTCCTGATGCAATCGAAATTCAATCAGACGCGATTTTTCCACGTAGAGTTCTGCTAATCTCAGCCACAACTCCCCACGCTTCTTGCTTGATTTAAATTTATTTGTTAGCTTAAAAAGCTGATCTATTCCGTCATCGGTCACTTTTTCAAGAACTGCTTCTTCAGAACCTTCGTCATAATAAAGAGAAGTGGACGACGGAGGCTTGACCGTCTGAAGATTTGTTTGCTTGCGGGATTCAAGCTCCTGAAATTGGGGCAGTTTTGAATCTCCTTTTTTTATAGAGAGATTCTTTCCTTCTATTTTTCTGAGGACATCACCAACCGTTTTCACCTTTTTTGCCTCTGCTGGCGCTCTTTCACTGGGAGCGCCAACAGCAAAATGATGGGAAGTTGATAGGAATGTGGTGAGCACAGCTCCGGTAAGAAGAAATCTTCGCCGCTGATTCCATATCAGGAATTCAATTTTAGTTACAACTTTGTGTTCCAACATAATGATAGTTACCTAACTCATCCAACCAGTACTCACCCCTAAAAGGCCAATACTCGAAACCATTTTGAATGTAATAATCACGCTCAGTATCTTCATCAACTTGGGCTTGTTCTGGAAGGTCCTTTCCCGCCAACTTTTTCTTCAATGATTCCTTTTTCCCATTGATCATTTCGTAACGGATAAAGCCCTCCTGTTCAAAGAGATCGAAAAGGTCTTCTCTGATTGCGTCGAGGTGACCCCTAATTTGAAGACCCGTCCGTTTCCGAGCCTTGATAAGGCGCTTTTGTACGATCCTCTTTGCATAACGTCCCAGTGCAGAATTCTTCCAACCCGGTTCCATTTTTTCAATTAGGGCCTTCTCGGCCAATAGCTTCTTTATGTAAGCGTACGAACGAAGAAAATCACCCTCTTTGAAGATTTTTCGAGCCACAATCAATGGGATTTTATGTTGAGATTCCTTGATCGGATTGTCTCCACTCTCACGCCATTCTTTCAAGCTCGAAACCGTCTCAGAGAAATACTGATCGGGAGCCGAAGTCTTAAGGAAATTGACAACATCCCGATAAACAGGCTTATATATCTGATTAAAGAGATTCAGCACTTTTTCCATTTCATCATATTTACATATGTATAAATACACTATTGACCTGAGCAAAAGCGACTCAGGAAGGTATCGATCTTCATAATAGTCAGAATGTAGGGAATGAAAATTACTGAGAGCAGAGCGAAATCGGCCTGAACGCAACATAGCCCAACTCGACTCGAAAAGAGTATCATGCCAAGCCGGAGTGTCGCGAGGAATCTGACGATAGCCTTCTATTGCCTCATCCCATTTCTTTGCCTGATAGAGAACTCGTGCCTTACCAATAAGTCCAGATACACGGCTGACATCGGTCACTCCATACCGCTCGCGCGCATCCACGAGTTCATCAAAGGCCGAGTAGGCCTCCTTGGACTTCCCGCTTTCTGAAGAGGCCAATCCCTCAAGATATTTGGCTCTTGGGAAAAGTGAACTCGTGTTTGCCACTCGTTTGAAGCTCTCTGCTGCTTCGGCAAATTGTTGGTTGCGAAGTTGAAATTCACCAATTCGATAAAAAAGCATGTCGCGGTGAACGCGAGGAAAATCATCGACCTTAACACGAGAGATTGCGTAGTTAAGAAGTGTGTCGTCTCCCAAGGAATCTGCAGCCAATGACAGCTTCTCCAGAGATTGCCTCAGATACTTGTTATTTCCGTCCTTAATTACGCTGATAAATTGAAAAGCCGCAATTTGTGGCATTTTCATTTGGTACAACATGAGTCCCAGCAAGTATTTTACTTGCATTTTTCGATCGCGAAATCGAGGGTTGTGGCTCAACTGAAACAGCTTGATGCTTGCCTCTTGAAAGCGACCAGCCTTAACCAACTTGAGAGCTTCCACCAATTCTTGGCGATTTTTACTTTCTGCTGTCATAGCGGATCCAGAACGAGAGGAGGGAGAGCGATCAGTTACAGCTTCCTTTTTAACAGCCGCAGCCTCCGAATTGGCTGCGGCATTCAAGGTAAAAGATAGGAAAGCCATCAAACAGCAGAATACCAATCCATTCATCTGTATGTGGCCTCCGGAAAGAAGAAGCTAAGTCCCAAGGCAACATAGACATCATCATGATTTGCCTTCACGCTTTGGAGCGAACCGCCCTTTAGAACTTCACTCTCGGCCTGATAGAAATTCCAATTTATGTCCCAACGGAAGGCCATGCTCTTTGAAAGGGCAAAGGACTGCCCTCCCCCGAGGTGAATGGTCGGAAAACTTCCTCCCTGATCCGTGCTCGTCATACCGGCACCCCCCGAAAAATAGAAATCAAAGGGAACAATCCGCTTATTCATAAACGTCGTTTTGCCGTACATGGGGGTCCATTTGAAATTTACCGCAACAAAATTCTTTGGAGTGACGAGGCTCTCAGTCTTAACACTTCTTTTGGTCCGTAAATTATCTGTAACCGCTCTTTCGGAGGAAGATAAGATGAAATAGAGAAGCTCGACTCCATATCTCTCTTGAAAATAGTAGCCACCGCGAATCGCCGCACCCATATTGAGAAAGAATGGATTGTTTATTGTTCCCAAAACGCTCCCAGACAATTCATAGCGCTTTGTTTTGGGTAAAAATCTTTTTTGGATAATCGCTATATCAGCAAGCGGAGCGAGCGTCGAAAGTTCAGAAAGCGTCGTTGGATCTGGCTTTGCCTTTTCTGTCGCTTTTATTTTTTGTTCTGAGCTTCTCTTCTCTGCCTTTTTCTCAGTTTCTTTATCTTCAAACTTATCATAAAGATCTTCCACTTCGTCGTCAGGTGTATCCGACTCGCCCCCACCTCGCAGATCAGTACCTGAACTCTCGGAATTGGTTGAGAGATTCTGAGAGAATCCTGGTGTGGGATTAAGAGCTATTCCCAAGGTACTCAAGATAATAATGAATGGGATTTTTAACACCGCTGTCCTCACCTAAGATGATCTCATTATTAAACAGTATCAGTAAAATCGTGTTTTTTTGAACTCATCTCCTCTAATTCTGGACGTCCTCTGGGATTCTCAGGACAAACATCTAGAGGAGATAGACGAGGGCAAGGGTCATCAAGGCATGAATGAATGTTGTTTCATCAAACGCCGAACTCGGTTGAACTGAATCCGTTGGCAAAAGTGCCTTTGTTGTGGGATCTGGACCTCTGTAGATAAGAGCACGCAAATCAAGACGAAGCGCCAGATTTGGAGTAAAATAGAATTTCTCTCCTGCTCCAACGTTCAGGGCGACAACGCTCTGGTCATCGAGTCCAATCATTCCTACACCCACCAAACTAAACATCGATAAATTCATAACTAAACTCTTCGAGTAGCTTATTTTTCCGTAATAAGCGGTATACTGGTAGTTGGCCATAAACATATATTTAGGATGAGGAGCTCGACTGGCATCAAAATATGATAAATCTAGTCCTTCTCCCTTCCTCAATTGCTCTCCATAGCTGGAAAGACCACTTTGCCAAAAGGCCGCTGCCAGATTGACCCCATGAATTTCATCAAAATGATAGGAAAGGGAGCCATTAAAATTGAGCGGATTATAGAAAGGATCCATCAAATTAAAGCCAAATCCTCCTCCTAGTTCAATTCTCTTTTCCGTTACAACATTTCGATTCTTCACGTTCGCCAATTTGTCAAAAACGGGCAAAACGGATTCGCTCGCCAGCTCATCCTCAGGAAATTCAATCTTGTCGGCATAACCTGGAGTGGAAAAAACGGCCGTTAGCAAAAGACAAAGTGAGCCCAATACCAAGTTCATGAATTCATCTCGCATAATTAAATACCGAACTCCAAAGACCTGCCTTTCGGCAACTTCATCATAAGGTTATCTTCGGTTTATGGCTACCGTTTCGAAGATCTCAGGGCTTTGGTCTCATGCCATGGGAGTTCAGCGAACCAAAAATGAAAAAGAAGGGCCCAAGATCCTAGCGAACTTTAGCTCGTAATAAATCTTGAAGGTGAATGATCCCTATGGGGGCAGAAGGATTTGTGGCCGTCTTGTCGACGACAAAAAGAATTTGAATTTGAAATTGCTCCATGACAAAAAGCGCCCGTTCCGCCAATTCGTTCACGTCAATGGTCTTGGGATGACGAGACATGAGTGCACTTGCCTTTTCAAGAAGTGGAGATTTACTCTTCTCCAGTCGCCGACGAATATCTCCATCGGTCACAACACCAATCAAAGTCCCATTCTCCTGAACAACTCCTGCCACTCCGCGGACCTCTTTAGCGGTCATTTGGCTGACGACTATGGCCATTTCCTCATCCGGAGAAACCAATGGAAGGGCTTCTCCGACATGCATCACATCTCGAACTCGAGTTAACAACCGGCGACCCAAGGCCCCACCCGGATGAAACTCAGCAAAATCATCCCTGCTAAAGCCTCGACGCTTCAAAACTGCCATCGCCAGCGCATCGCACAAGGCTAAATTTACTGTCGTACTCGCCGTCGGTGCTAGACCAAGCGGACAAGCTTCTTCTGCGACGCCAATATCTAAACAGACTGTTCCTGCTCGTCCGAGAGTGCTTTCTGAATTAGCAGTCATCGCAATAAGTACCAGGTTTTTTCGAGCACAATAAGAAATGATAGGAACCAGCTCGGCCGATTCCCCGCCGTAGCTCATCGCAATAACTAAATCATCCTTTGTAACAATACCTAAGTCTCCGTGAGAGCCTTCGGCTGGGTGAAGATATATTGTCGGCGTACCGGTGGAAGTAAAGGTGGACGCCAATTTACGAGCAATAATTCCCGATTTCCCAATTCCTGTCGAAATAATTCTGCCTTCGCAGGCGAGTACAAGTTCTACCGCTTTTGAGAATTCCCGACCCAGCCTTTCACGCAAATGTAAAATACTTCGAGCTTCTATTTCCAATACTGATCGCGCCTCATCTAAGTCGGCTTGCCGCTCCCGATCCATCAGGAACTTGCCTCTGAAGCTGGGAAAAGACGATCTTTCCATTTTGAACCAGTGACTCCATTCCTTCTGGTCTTGGAAGCCATTTCTGATTTTAAAGATGAAGTTTTTAAGATTGCGGCTTTAACAAAGGAGGTAAACAAGGGATGTGGTTGCAAAGGACGTGATTTAAATTCAGGATGAAACTGAACGCCGATAAACCAAGGGTGCTCATTAATTTCGACTATCTCAACCAAATCCCGCTCTTTACAAACTCCAGAAGAAACCATGCCCTTCTTCTCAAAAAGAGCTCGATATTTGTTATTGAACTCAAAACGATGACGATGTCGTTCATGGACCAATGCCTCACCATAAATTTCACGTACTCGAGTCCCATGAACGAGGTTACAGGGGTAAGATCCCAATCTCATCGTTCCGCCTTTGTCCGAGACCCCGCGCTGCTCCTCCATCATATCAATAACCAAATTGTAGTTTTTCTTTATTGGTATATTAAACTCACGGCTCGTCGCATCCTTTATTCCACAAACATGACGAGCAAACTCAATTGCCGCCAATTGCATTCCGAAACAGATTCCAAAAAAGGGAACTTTATTTTCGCGTGCATACTGAATTGCGGCCATCTTCCCCTCAGCACCCCTCTCCCCAAATCCACCGGGAACCAAAATTCCATCTACTCCAGCAAGAGCATCCTTTGCGTTCTTGGTGTTGAGTCGTTCAGAATCAATATAAACCACATTCACTTTGGTGTGATTGGCAATTCCTCCATGAATGATCGCTTCATGTAATGATTTATAACTCTCCTTCAGATCCACATATTTTCCCACGATCCCAATCTTTGTTTCGTACTTTGGATTCATGAGGGTGGCGACCATTTTGCCCATTCCTGAATAGCTGGCTCACCGACTTCAATGCCTAGACGTTTTGCAACTTTCTCGTCAAAGCCTTCTTTGTGAAGAGTCAGAGGCACTTGATAAATACTCGCAGAATCAGGCGCTGCAATAACATTATCGGGATGAACGGAACAAAAGAGAGCAATCTTGGATTTCAATTCAAGTGGAATGGGTTTTTCAGTGCGACAGATCAGAAAATCCGGCTGAATTCCCACCTCGCGAAGCTCTTTGACTGAGTGCTGAGTTGGTTTGCTTTTTAGCTCGCCTGCAGCAGCAATGTAAGGAACATAGGTCACATGCACAAATATGGAATTCTGAATTCCAACGTCAACTCGCAATTGTCGAATGGCCTCAATAAACGGAAGTCCTTCTATATCACCAATCGTCCCGCCAATTTCAACGATGATGACTTCGGCTCCTTGAGCAGCCTGAAATATCCGAGATTTAATCTCATCAGTGATGTGAGGAATGACCTGGACCGTACCTCCCAGATAATCTCCCCGGCGCTCCTTTGAGATCACGCTTTCGTAAATCTGACCTGCTGTAACTGAATTTGAACGAGTCAAAGAAACTCGCACAAATCGCTCATAGTGCCCTAAATCCAAATCTGTCTCGGCCCCATCTTCGGTAACGTAAACTTCGCCGTGTTGCAAAGGGGACATTGTCCCAGGATCAACATTAATATAGGGGTCACACTTCATCAGGGACACTTTAAGGCCACGGGATTCCAACAAAGTACCTAAACTTGCCGCCGTCAGTCCCTTTCCAATAGAGGAAACGACCCCCCCTGTCACAAATATAAACTTTGGTTCAAAGATCTCAGACGTCGACCTGAGAGGCGACTTCATTTTTTCAGAGAGTTCTTCATCCGAGAAGATCTCTGAGAGTTCCTTTTTAGACTAGATTTTTTTGTTCCTGCCATGTCCTCGCCTTTTTTGGATCATTGCCTCAATCTTCGCCACATCCTCAGGCGTGTCAACACCCCAAGAATCCTCTTCAACCACCACCATACGGATCCGTGCTCCCAAATACAAAGCGCGCAATTGCTCTAAGCCCTCTGCCAATTCAAGATTGGTGGGTCCGTGCTCACAAAAAACCTTTAGAAAGCTCTTACGATAGGCATAAAGCCCTATATGCTTGTAACATACTTGAGGAAGTTGCCTCGCGTCAATTCGTGAATATGGTATCGGAAATCGACTAAAATAAATGGCCTCGTGACCTTGGTTTACAATCACCTTTGCGGCTGACATAGATTCGAGATCTCCCGGCTTTAATGCACGTCCTAAAGTCGCCATTTCAAGGTGAATATCCTCTTCAAAAGGAGCGACCAGGGAATCCAGAAGATCACCTGTGAGGAGCGGCTCGTCTCCTTGTATGTTCACAGCCACTTCACACTCCATATCCTTCAAAGCTGCCCACACACGATCGCTTCCCGATGCTAGATCTGGCTCAGTCATAATGGCACGAACTCCGCAATTCTCTGCCAATTGAAAGATCTCGGAGTGATCTGTTGCAACATATATCTCTGATAGGCATTTCGCTGTTCGGGCCCCCTCGATTACCCATTGCAGCAAGGGTTTCCCGGCAATCGGCACCAATGGCTTTCCAGGAAATCGACTAGATCCGTAACGAGCTGGAATGACTCCGATAATTTTCATTTGAGCGAGCTCCAGTTACGAATCCATCTCTCGAAAATTGCCTCTTCCACTACGGCAATTCCGGTTTTCTTGAGGCTAGACACCATAAATACACTTTCCTTGCCAACAATCTCGGCCACTGGGCCCATCTGCCTCAACTTCTCTTGTCTGGCAAGCTTATCCTCTTTTGTCATAATTACCAGAAGGGGCAAGTCCGCTCCGATTGCATATTCACGAAGTAATTCTTCGTCCTCCGTCCATTTTCGCCTTGCATCCATGATCAAGAGAAGGCCTGTCAAACAGGAGCGCTCCATCATATAAACCTCGACCATTTTTCGCCAACTCTTGATTTCGTTACGGCTCCGCGACGCAAAACCATATCCAGGCATATCAACGTATCTGTAGTTCTCTCCGGCCGAATAAAAATTCAATAAGCGCGTCTTTCCTGGGGAGGCCGAAACTTTTGCAATTTTTTTATTGGCAAGAGCATTGATAAACGAAGACTTCCCCGAATTGGAACGTCCCAGAAGGGCCACCTCAGGCAGGTCAGGCGAGGGATAATCTTTGGGTTGAACACCACTCATCAGAAAATCGATTTTCATGTGGGCCAAGCTAAGCTTTTTCCAACATCATGACAAGGATCAATGAGTATCCCCATCCAAATCCTGGGACGCAAATCCGAGAATCTGGACTCTCTCGACGAAATGAGGCGCAAAGGGGGCAAAATCACCTCGGCACCAAAATTGTAATTACTTTTTCTCAAAGAGCACTCCGCCACTATATTTAACCCCTTTTGCGAGGTATTTTATGGACACCCAAACGACTCAATCTATTTCTCGCCCCAAAAGTCCGCAAGCTTTCCTCTCTCACCTTGAAGGTCCAGCCCACGAAGTTCACGAACTCAGCGAGTTTTTAACGATTGGACGAGACGAAAACAACCTGTTTCAAGTCAACGATCCCTCCGTTTCATCCCGTCATGCACGGATCGAATGGCGCAACGGCATTTATGTATTAAAGGATTTGCGTAGTCGCCACGGAACTTTGGTCAACGGAGCACAAATTTTGGAGGCTCCTCTTTCCCACAATGATAGAATCCGCATTGGAAGTTCTGAGCTTATTTTTCGCACTGAAAGGGACAAACGCCCCTTGTCTTTATTGTTAACGAGTAAGAATACCTCTTGGAATAGCAAACTACGATCGCTTCCAAACTTCAGCAGATCGGACCTTGCCATTCTCATCGGCGGCCCCTCTGGGACAGGGAAAGAAATTCTCGCTCAAATGATCCATCGCTACTCTGCCCGTCGCGAGGGCCCATTTGTCAGCGTCAATTGCAGTGCTATGAGCGAATCCCTGGCCGAAAGTGAGCTCTTTGGTCATACAAAAGGGAGCTTTACAGATGCAACCCATGACCGCAAAGGAGCCTTTGAATCGGCCCGCGCGGGAACTCTTTTTCTTGACGAAATCGGCGACTTGCCATTGAGTCTCCAACCAAAACTTCTCAGATGTCTCGAAAACCGAGAGATCCGGCCCGTCGGCGCAGATCGCACGATTACAACTGATGTCAGAATTGTTGCCGCCACCCATCACAACCTAAAAGAAAGAGTTATTCAGGGAGAGTTTCGCGCAGATCTCTATTTTCGCCTAAATATCTTAAACATAAAAGCACCTGCATTGAAAAATCGAATGGAAGATTTTGAAAATTTACTCCATCATTTTGCCCGAGAATACAAAGTGGCCTTCTCGACCGAGGCGATTGACAGACTAAAGGAACATCGTTGGCCAGGAAATATCCGAGAGCTCAAAAACGTGGTGGCTAGAGCAAAAACCCTCTGCCAGGATAGAGTCATGGCCTCTGACGTAGAAAGCCTGATCGATATCCTACCCGAAGACTTTGGTGTTTCTCTCTCGAAAATCTCTCCCATCGGACCAGAACCTCTGTCTGGAAATGTAATCAAAGATTTAGAAAGAGCTCTCATAGAGAGAAGGCTCCAAATAAATAATGGAAATCAGCGAAAAACAGCCGCTGATTTGGGTCTGCCCAAGAGCACTCTTCATGACCGCATAAGAACCTACCAAATAGACCTTCGATCCCTCACATCAGAAGGCGCCAATAATTAGACACAGCGAGGAGTTTGGGATAGAGCTAAGGCTTCGTGATCATCATTTCAATGTCTATTTCTAGGGCCCGGCCTTGGCTCAAAACTCGATTGATCTCATTTCTAACAAGAGACTTGATTGTTGTTTTGCCCCCAGGACCGTTGGCCTCTTCGTAAGTGAGTTCTTCGAGGGCTCTTTGCATGCCATCCAACAATTCGATTTGCCGATCCTTAACTTCGACAGCTGTTTCCTGTGAGTCAACGCGCACATAAAACTTAAATGCCCCCATGGGATTTTGATGTTCTGATGTTTTTCGAAAATTCAGTACGATCTTTTCAAGTAATACCGTAAAAAAAGGTTGAGGAAAGGCATCAGAGAGTAAAATCTGCTTTTGACTGTCGTAAGCCTGCACCCGATTTGCGATCAGACCAAGATCTCTTGTGTAGTCCAGAAAAAGTGAGGGCAGCCACCTCCCCTTCATGTTTTTTGCTACCATTGAGCTAAATCCAACAAAGAACACCAAAGCAGATCCATAGAGGATTTTCTCCTTCCAAGTCTTTGCCCAAAATCTGCGATTAAGTTCAAAGCAGAAGGCAATAGCCGTCTGGATTTGACAAAACAAAAATCTCAGTCTGTCAGGAAGTTCATGACGACAAAAACTCCAAAATCCAAATAGAACCGAGAGAAATTCATTGCGCAATTTCAAGACAATGGTTCTGGATTTTGTTGGAATTCCCTTTATAGGTACAAGACTTTTGGCGATTGCCGTTTGCACGTTTGGATATCTATCCAAAAAACTCTTTTTTTTCTCCTTTTGCTCATCATCTTCAGCAAGTGCCTTTTCATCCAGGTCCAAGGAACTTATCTCGGCATCGGTCTTTAACTCCTCCGGAACAATGTCTGCCAAAGACATACTAAATGCTGGATCAGATTCCTCTAAAAACTTATCGATATCCTCAAGAGAGATTGAGCCCACCTGGGCCTCAGAAATTCCATTTTCGCTGCTTTTTTCAACATTCGTGGTTTTTAGGTCCGCCATTTGAACATTATGACAAAATTTAGCCGATCCTTGGACTTAAAAATTCTTGTTTCATACCGATATCGAATCAGGAGGTCCCAGATGCTGCAAAGCTGCGTTCTCTTCGTTTCACTCTTAATGATTGGACTTTCGTCCTGCTCCCTGCTGCAGCGCCATCCTGAGAGCGGCTATTTGGGGGCAGAATTTCAAGAATCCAATTCTGCGGTTGATTTCTATCAAAGCCGAAGATTGCGCCAAGAACAGCTAGCCATCGAGGAGCTAGGCATAAATCCCTCTCAATCTTTAAATGAGAACGATCAAGCAAGCATCGAACAAAGACTGCGGCTCAAGCGCATGGAAGCTGCAATTCCAACAAAACTTCAAAAGCAACAGTATTACCGCTATCAGGCGTTTCTAAAAAATGACCTAGACCGCATCCTGTTTCTACAGATCCCAACCATCGAAGCTCGTGAACGATGGGTTCAAAGCCTTGGGATTTCTGAGATCGACAACGGAGGCTACTCTGATGAAATGGCCAAACTTATTGAGAGCAATGATATTGTGATTGGAATGAGCCAAAAAGCAGTCACAGAATCCTGGGGAGATCCAGAAATTGTTGAAGTTGCAGGAAATCCCATTTATCGAAACGAGTGTTGGAAGTATTCAAAATATGTCTCCTCGGAGGATGGCTATCGACGGGAAATGAGGCTCATCTATTTCGAAGGAGGACGTGTTGTTGGATGGGAAACGATGTAGCCGACAAGGTCGGTGTATCTAAGAGTGGGCCTCCTCCCAGTTTCTGCCCCAAGCCAAGTTCACTTTTAGGGGAATATCCAGCTTGGCCACCTTCTCCATTATTTTTTTTATTTCAGAAGACTGACTCTCAACAACTTTCTCTTCGCACTCAAAGAGCAGCTCGTCATGTACCTGCAAAATCATTGGAGATTCGATCTCCTCGTGAAGTTGAATCATGGCCATTTTTACCAGGTCACTGGCCGCACCTTGAATCGGAGCATTAATGGCAGCCCTTTCTCCAAAGGCTCTGATTGCTGGACGAGAGGATTTCAGCTCCTGAATGTATCTGCGACGCCCGAAAATTGTTTCCACAAATCCATTGTTCTTTGCCTTTTCGACTGTCTCCGTCATGTACTCTTTTACTTTTCTAAAACGTTCAAAATATTTCTTTATAATTTCGGCAGACTCTCCACGTGAAATCCCCAAAGTCTGGGCCAATCCAAAAACCCCTTGTCCATAAGCAATTCCAAAGTTCACAGCTTTTGCTTTTCGTCTGAACTCAGAAGTCACATCTTTGAGAGGAAGATTAAAAATTTCAGAAGCCGTCGCAGAATGGATATCGAGATCTTCCTTGAATGCTCGAACGAGCCCCTCATCGCCCGTGACATGAGCAAGAATTCGGAGTTCGATTTGACTGTAATCCACCGAAATAAATAATTTTCCTTTGTCTGCGACAAAGGCCTTGCGAACCATTCTCCCTCTTTCAGTGCGAATTGGAATATTTTGCAGATTTGGATTTACGCTTGAGAGTCTTCCCGTAGACGTGGCTGCCTGTCGATAGTGCGTATGTAATCTGCCCGTCTCTTTACTGATAAGTTGAGGGAGTGCATCGACATAAGTCGATTTTAACTTTGCCAATTCACGATACTTGAGAACCAAACCGCAAATTGGAAACTCAACAGCCAATTTCTCAATTACATCGCTGGCCGTTGAATATCCAGATTTTGTTTTTTTACCCGCCGGGATTTGCATTTTCTCAAAAAGAATCTCGCCGAGTTGCTTTGGACTCGCAATATTAAAGGATTGACCAGCTGCTTTGTGAATTTCAATTTGTAAAAGAGACAGATCCTGAGCGAGAAGTTTGCCTTGTTCACTCAGCTCCGCAACATCTATACCTATTCCCTGTTTCTCCATATTATAAAGTACGGGAACAAGAGGGATCTCTAGATGTTCATAAATCCCTTTTCCTCCCATTTCATCCAGCTTTTCAAGAAGAACAAACTTGATTTCCGAATGACAACTTATAATTTGACCTGCAGAAGCCAAATCAGGGACATTCCTTTCGCAATATCTTTGATAGATCTGGTTGAAATCATCAACACTTCCTGGATCAAGAACATAAGCGGCGAGCATTGCATCCCATACCACCAAAGGATCACTGATCTGCAAGGACCGAAAAACCTCTTTGAGATCAAAGCCTTTCCACTTCAGAAATTTACCAGACAGTGCTCCTCCGATTTCTCTATCCTCACCGTCTGCGTATCCGACCCGACCCTTATATCCAATTAAAAAACCACGATCGGACTTGAGCCCCCAAATCTTCGAATAAGGTTCAATCGAAGACTTCAACTCCTCAATGGTCCAATTTTTTTCGATCCACTTTTGTGATTTGTTTTTTCCCTCAGTATTCGATTGTTTGTCAGATTTTCTATCAGGTAAATTCTTCCTCATCTTATTGATGGCCTCCACTTTTGGAAGCCCTGCTTGAATATTGTTATTGCTTTCGCCCAGAAGACTTTTTTCAAATGATTTGAATCCCATTTCCAATAGGAAATCCCTAAGTCGGTCCTTATCAATGGGTTTGAGGCGAAAATCATCCCACTTAAAATCAAGATCAATATCCTGAACTATTGTGACTAACTTTTGAGAAAGCAGTGCCATGTCTTTGTTTTCTATCAAACGGGCTTTCTGAGCCTTGGCAGAAATTTTGTCAATATTTTGATAGATTCCATCTAAAGTTCGAAATTCATTTAATAGATGAATGGCGCCCTTAGGCCCTATCCCCCTGACTCCAGGAATATTATCACTGGAATCTCCAACCAAGGCCAAGTAGTCGATCATTTGTTCGGGAGCCACTCCCCATTTTCCAATAACTCCCTGGCTATCGTATTTTACGTTTTTCATCGTGTCATATAGTACAGTGAAAGGAGAGACGAGCTGTGCAAAGTCCTTGTCTCCACTCACAATGGTTACCTCTAAGTTATTCGCTCTTCCCATTGTGGCGAGGGTACCAATCAGATCATCAGCCTCGTAGCCCAGACAATCTAGCGCGGCAATTCCTAAAATTTCTGGCATCTTCTTAAGGTAAGGAACTTGTGGCACGAGCTCTTCGGGCATTTCCTTGCGATTGGCTTTGTATTCGGGGTAGAGGCCCTGCCGAAAGGAAGGCTCTATCCGATCATAACAAAAAACCATGTAGTCAGGTTTGTTCTCTCGCAACAATTTTATTGTCATCGACAGCAACCCATACAATGCATTTGTCGGCATGCCCTTTGGGCTAGAGAGTGGAGGTATAGCGTAAAAGGCTCGAAAGAACATCGAGCTAACGTCAACAAGAAATAGCTTTTTCATTTACTGGACCTTATCTGTCAGCCTATAGATCTCTTCGCGATTTATTTGCTGTAGTCCATTCTCCCTGATTAAATTGTCAGCCAAGTTTCTTTGCTTGATCCATTCGGCGTTGGCTTCAGCAAAAGAGAGTAAGGTTTTTAAGGGAGAAAAATATCGAGGATCGGGCAATGCTTCTCCCAATTCCCAACTCAAAATTGTCCTCTGGGAGCAGTCTAAACGGCGCGCCATATTCGCCGTGCACCAACCAAGCCTCAGGCGTAACTGCCTGACCATTAGACCATCCCACTCCATTCGAATCCCCCTCCAAAATGCTTTCCACTCAAAATCGAGAATTTTCATCTTCTCAAAGGCCGAATATTCGTTGCCTCCGGCCCCCTTGATGTTTCCAAAAGATCGTAATCGACATCTAATCCAACGATTGAGTCGTCGACTCTACCACCATCACCCCATGAGGTATAATGAAAATATATGGGTCTACCATCGTGATGCTGTATGTATCCATAACCTTGGTGGCAAAAAAAACACTTCACCCGACCTAATGCCATAAGAAAGCCTCCTTTAAAAAAGTAACTTTTTTATTTGGTACTCTGGACGATTTGGATAGTGCATAAAAAATTTTGAACTCGACATCTTAAAGAGCTTCATTCGTGGTTGCCGATTCTTCTTCATCATCAGAAAAAACAAAAACAAGATCGCCTTGCCCCACTAGGTCAAATCGATCACGAGCTTCCCTCTCAATAAACAAGGGATCCGAGGCATGACGCAGTTTTTCATCTAGCTCCAGAGAACGAGCTTCGAGAACGGAGGTCTGATTTTGGATTTTGTAGAAATCATTATGCAATTCCCACAGACGAATCAAACTTCCGTCGGCAAACAGATTGAAAAATGCAAGAGCAGCACAAAACCACAAAACCCGAAGAGGGTGATTCAACTGCTCTTGTATCCACTGAAACATACGGGTTATACCCATCACCTCTATCATACCTCAAAAAAGGAAGGATAAAAGTCCAGGTATTGAGGAGTTCCTCTGGAATTCATTGAAACTCCTCCCCATGCGAAGCCCAGACTAAGCTTGAAAAGCCTGAGATCCCCAGTATTTAGCCTTTGAACCAAGATCTTCCTCGATTCGCAAAAGCTGATTGTATTTCGCTGTCCGCTCACCTCGGCAAAGAGATCCAGTCTTGATCTGCTCCGTTTCCAAGCCCACAGCCAAGTCGGCAATTGTTGCATCTTCAGTTTCACCGCTGCGATGTGACATTACTGTGCGATAAGAGGCCTGTTGCGCCATCTTAACGGCTTTGATTGTTTCTGAAAGCGTTCCAATTTGATTCACCTTAACCAAGAGGGCATTCGCAGCTCCCCGGCTAATTCCCTCCTGGAGGCGTTTTGGGTTGGTCACAAACAAATCATCACCAACCAACTGAATCTTATCACCAACTGATTTCGTAAATTGGATCCATCCCTCCCAGTCATCTTCAGAAAACCCATCTTCAATTGAAACAAGCGGATACTCTTTCATCCAAGACTTATAGATATCAGACAATTCCTCAGAGGATATCGACCGACCTTCCCAAGAATATTTACCATTGCTATACATTTCAGTTGCTGCAACATCGAGAGCGAGGAAAACCTCTTGACCAGGTTTATAACCGGCCTTCTCTATGGCTTTCATAATAAGTTGAAGTGCATCTTGATTGCGCGATAATTTGGGAGCAAAACCGCCCTCATCTCCGACTGCCGTCGTCATTCCCTTTTCATTTATGATTTTCTTCAAAGAATGAAATATTTCACAACCCGCTCGAAGCGATTCAGAAAATGACTCACCCACAACGGGTACAATCATGAATTCCTGAACGTCTACGCCATTATTTGCATGGGCGCCCCCATTTACAACATTCATGAGTGGCACAGGAAGCTTCGTTGCCCCGGCGCCCCCAAGATAACGATAAAAAACCAAATTTTCTGATAAGGCCGCGGCTTTGGCGGCGGCAACGGAAACACCAAGAATTGCGTTGGCGCCAATTTTTGATTTGTTCTCAGTTCCGTCAATATTTAGGAGCAAATTATCGAAAGCCTCTACACCAACGAACTTCTCGCCAACAAGTCTCTTAGACAAAATATTATTGATGTTCTCAACTGCAATTCTAACTCCCTTACCAAAATGTCTTTTGGGATCTTTGTCGCGGAGCTCATGGGCCTCGTAGGCTCCAGTCGAAGCTCCAGATGGAACTGCAAATCGTCCCATATGTCCTGAATCAAATGTCACTTCCACTTCAACAGTCGGGGTGCCGCGACTGTCCAATATTTCTCTGCCATGAATGCTCTTTATCTTCGCCACTAATGCTCTCCTTTAATGTTGCTTCTCATTTAAAGATTTAACTGCCGATTCATATTGCCACGATGAGGCCAATCGGAAGAATTGGTAGTCCCCTGCTCCGAAGGCAATTGGATCGCCGCCCCCCGCAGCTCCGTCTGCAATCCAACCAAACTTGCTACCATATCTTTGATGAGCTGAGGAAACGTCGAACGCAAGTAATCCCAATCCACTCGCTTCATCGCCTCATTGACCTGAGCATCCTTGCGGCCTTGACCCACAAGTATGGTTACGAGTTGTTGCGCTCGAACCATATAATCGTCAAGGCGTCTCAACTGAGATTTTAACAGATCAAGACGCCCATCAAAATTTCGAGACTCCGAAAACTCACGAACTCCTTGCTGGTTATTTTCAGCCAGGCAAACCAAGTTCTCAAGCTGAGTCCGGTATTTGTCAATTTGAAAGTCTTTAAGAACCAGTTCCCTCTTGCGCTCTTCAAGCTCCCTTTGAGCCAACTCCAGAGATTGTCGCATTGTTTTAACAAGTTCTGGCTTAAAGTTCGCGTCACTGTCTTCGTCTTCAAAAAAACTCTGTTGAGCGTCAGACCACCCAATAGAAATGAGGTGACCACGCCAACGCACCAGGGCCCGCTGTTTTCCCACATAGGAAGGCAAGGCCTCAAGAGCCGCTCGTAGATACTCCGAGGTCAACGGATATTCTTCAGCTACCCAAGGCATTTCAAAGCTTATTGATTCGCTCTCTCGATGAACCTGTGCGAGGTCAGGTGCCGGCGATACAAAATAGGACAAGAAACGATGGGGCTGTTGATATACATCCTGAGCATTGGGCATCATTCGCAAAACGCTATCCAATACGCCCCAAGACCAAAGCTCATGACAACTGTGTCCAACGCTTTCCATTAGATTCCAATTGCCCATCCTATCGCCATACTCCCGACTTACGGCGCCTAAAAATTGCTCCACTTTTTGAGAATCAAGCCAACAGGAAGGATCACGCAGAAATTCCTCGGGAAGATCTGTAAGATCGTATAGCCCTTCCATTCCCGCTCCCTGGCGGCTCACGTGAGCTAGAACCGAATTAGTAATCTTTCCACTGAAATGCACATCTTCGTTGTAACGACTATGAAGGTCGAAAACAAATGATATTCCCTTGTTTTTTCACTCTGTTGTAGAGACTCAATAGAATTGATATGCAGCGATGGAGGCGTCGTGCCAAAAAGATATACGATCACTTTTAGCCTTATTTCGTCATCTATTTAGGACGCCTTCGATCCAAATTTACTGCGCGAAAAGGGAATCTGATTGTCCTCGATCTCAGCCATAAAGGATGGGACTTCCCCGGTAGGCTGCAACTGGCCTATTAGTTTTCCATCTGGCCCCTTCGTCAGACGACTCAAATTTAACAAAGGCACAACATCATAGGAACCATCGGAGGTAAATCCTCTGACCTCCGCAATGCTCCCTAACCGCCTGGAGCCATCAGAATACCGAGAGACTTGTACAATCAAATCTATGGCCGAGGCAATTTGGTAGCGAAGAGCCTTTTCACTGAGACCTTTATCTCCGCCTTGGGCAAGGGCCTCCAAGCGTACGATTGCATCACTGGGCGAATTCGCGTGTACGGTACCCAAACAACCTTTGTGCCCGGTGTTCATGGCTTGCACGAGTTCAAGAGCCTCTGACCCACGCACCTCACCAACAATAATACGATCGGGCCGTAGGCGCAAACTGCTCTTGAGCAAATCACGAATTGTCACTTCGCCACGGCCTTGCTCGTCCGCAAGCCTCGTTTCAAAAAAGACAACATGCTCGTATTCAACCCTCAACTCGCTGGCGTCTTCAATGACAATAATCCTCTGTCCTTTGGGTATCCGATTGCACAAAACACCTAGTAGAGTTGTCTTTCCCGATCCAGTGCCTCCGCTGACCAAAATATTTTTTCCCAATTTCATACACACATCTAGAAATTGGGCCGCGTCGACAGTCATAGCTCCGATATTCACATAGTCCTTAAATGACATTTGCTTAGTAGAAAATTTTCGAATTGCAACCGTCGTTCCCTTTCTCGAACAGGGCGGAATCACCGCATGGATCCGATAGCCGTTGGGCAACCGAGCATCGAGCCGGGGCTCCTCGTCGCTGATTCGCCTTCCTACGCTTTGGGCAATGTTGTTGACCGCCGCTCGCAAGGCGTCCTCGTTCTTGAAACTGAGATTTGTTTTTTGAATTTTTCCAGCTACTTCAACCCAGATCTCATTGTGACCATTAATCATCACTTCAGTGACTCGCTCGTCCTCCAGCAGAGGTACAACTGGTCCAAGAAAATTTCGAATAGCCTGCTCAAAAACACTGCCGTCCCCATTTGCCATATCACTCCTCTGCGGCGGGACGCCGAATCCCCGCCTCAGCGGAGACTGCATGCACGACCACTCTCCCTTGAGCAGAGGTCTCGGGACAGACAAACGAATAGATACCTTCCTTTTTGGGACTCATTACAAAGGACCTCATTTTTCCAAAATACGTGGCATGGTGCTCACTAAACGAATCCATCACAAAACTGACGTTTTTTTCCTTTTCATTCACGTTCACAACATGAATTTTGTAACTCTCTCCTTCTCGAACTCTCACGGTATTTGGAATAAATCCACCATCGGTATTCAAGATAACTATTTCTTGAACGCCCTCTCGGCTCTGAGAAGAAATCAAGCGATCAAAGATGGTCGTATCTTGCGTTCTTCCCTCTGGAGCTGATTCCTTCATTTCACCTTTTCGTTGGTCCTTAAATCTTTTTGAAAAATCAACAGCCCACTCACCGTGAACTTCGCCACTCAATCCTAAAATGACAAATAGAACTCCAGCCACCAACTTTAGAATCATATTAATGTAAAATCTCTCGCGCGTGAAAATCGGCATACTCACGAGCTACCTCCATGGCCAAGTATTTAAGAGCTGACTCATTTAATTTTTTCAATTCATCCATGAGAGTTTTCTTATCATCCTGATAGAGATTTGCCGCACCAATCGCCTTGTGATAGTGATCAAGGTGATGCGGCATCTGCTCAAGAGCCTGCCCCCAATCCATTTGTAAGACTGGATCAATGATTCCAAGCTCATAAAGCGCATCAAAGACTTGTTGTAGATTGCCCTGTAAATACATAGACATCCTTTGTGCAAAGGTTCTCTACGCATCTCTTCGGCATTTTTAGGCTGTTGAATGAGGCCCCGGGGCCAACGTCGAATTCGAACGTCAAGCTTCTTGAGATTGACGTTACGAGTCGATATCTTTCTATAGAATATTGGCGGCAAGCTCCGCTAATTCAGATCTCTCGCCCTTAGTCAGGGTGACATGGGCCGAGATGTGCTGACCCTTGAATCGCTCCACCGCATAAGTCAGACCGCTGTTAGCAGAGTCGACGTAAGGATTATCAATCTGATAACAGTCGCCTGTCAGGACGACTTTTGTCTTCTGCCCAGCTCGAGTGATAATAGTCTTGATTTCATGTGGAGTGAGATTCTGCGCCTCATCAACAATAAGGTACTGGTTCGGAATACTGCGGCCTCTGATATAGGTCAAAGGTTCGATATTCAACATACCCTGATTGATCAACTCTTGAGCGCGACCCGCCGCCTTCTTATCAGCACCTAAAAGGAACTCCACATTGTCAAAAATTGGTTGCATCCAGGGGTTGAGTTTCTGCTCCACGTCCCCCGGAAGATACCCGATATCTCGACCCATCGGAAAGATCGGTCGGCTCACTAACAACCTTTGGAAATATCCGTCATCCAGGGTTTTATGAAGACCTGCTGCAATCGCCATAAGAGTTTTTCCAGTTCCCGCCTTACCGACAAGTGAAACAAACAAGAGCTCGTCATTGAGCAGTGCATCCAAAGCAAAACTCTGCTCTACATTTCGAGGGTGAATACCCCAAATACTCTCGGTGGGACAGATGAGCGAAACAATTCTTCCTTGAAGTCCGCTAAATCTGCCAATAGCGCTATGATTTGGGTTCGAGGAATCCTTCATTACCACATATTGATTCGAATGTAGCTTCTGAGTTCCTTCATATACAACTGACTTCTCTCGATAAAAACGATCTATGATAAGAGGATCTACCTCCAATTCCTTGACCCCAGTGTACATCTCCTCAAATGAGGTCTCATCTGGATCGTAATCCTTGGCATTGATACCAAAAACATCTGCCTTGATACGAAGATTGATATCTTTTGTGACCAATTCGACCTGACCAATCGGAAATTTTCGTTGCAAACTCAGAGCTGTTGCCAAAATCCGATTGTCAGCTTTCATACTGTCAAGCTCTGGAGGCATGCCCTCAAGGCTCATATCAGTGCTCACATATACGTAACTTTTGCTATTTTCTAGCAAGACTCCGCTAGCCAAAGGTCCTTGGCTTCTCAAAACATCGATAAATCGAGAAAAGTGGCGGGCATTGCGCCCATTCTCTCCCAAATCTCTTTTGAATCGGTCAACTTCTTCAATAACGGAAAATGGAATGAAGATATCCGAGTCTTTGAATTTTGTGATCGCCAGAGCATCAAATAAAATCACATTGGTATCGAGAACAATTTTACGACTTGCACGCCCCTCAATTGCCATGAAATACCTCCCAAGTTGACCAACTGCCATCCGTTCCGCAACCAAGTCCGCGGAGCTGCTTCCATTCGATCTTATTTACTTATATAAGTATATGGAAAAATAAAGGAAAATGGTGATACGAATGAGCTACGTACAACAGCCTTAGCGCAGAAAATATCAACTGATTCGAGGCCTATCGCTATTCCTTGAGATTGGAGACCATGACATCTCCCCCGTCCCTCTCCAAGCTAGCCGAAACGGTTTCTATGAACTTGACAAAATGACCCAAGGCAACGTCATTAACGGAACCCTTTACAAAATCAGCTCCATGACGAAAGACTCCTTCTGGGCCTTCCTGTCGCTGATTTCTCACTTTGATCACAAAAGGAAAATAAGTGTATTGGTTGAGGTAGACTCGCATGGCAATTTCTTCGCCCTTGGCAAATTTTCCGAGGTCCATTTCCACGTCAAATGACATTCCATTCTCTGAAATATCATAAAGAGAGACCTTCATGAGACCCATTTGAGGCAAGACCGCAAATGCGCCAATAAACTCAGTCAGTATTGTGCGCTTTACTGTGCGTCGCTCCTTTTGGATCTGCTCGATTCGCCGCACGGTCATATCCACGATAGGGGCCTGTTCTTCGCTGAGAATTTGGTTCTCAGTATGGTTTATTTCGTTGCTGACCGGGAACTCATCCCTTTTTTTAGACTTTTTTCTAGTCTGACGCCTTTTCGCTAAATCTATGACATTACTCGCTTTAGGTCTCATGTAACCCCCACTCTCTCCTTATCGGCAGAAATTGTCTCAACTTTAAGCGGAGTCTTCGATATATTGCTGTCATGAACGGAGTCCTGTATTGAGAAAACACCAATCCTTTCAGGTGATTGTTTTATGTACTGGGATTCTTCTCAGCCTTTTTATTCATATCGGTGTTTATTTTGGAGCCCTTCATTTACCCACTCCTGTCAGATTTTTACCAAGTCTCCCTATCGAAGTCGTCTACAGTCATCCTCCCTCCTCATCCAAAAAACAGTCTTTCGTTACTGATCCAGATTTGGGTGTTCTCGAAAAAGAAATCACAGATAGGTCCCGCTTTCTCTCAAAATTCACTCGCCGAGTGAAAGAGGAATCGGTTGCTCGCCTCAACGGTCCTTCTCACAATCGCCCCCCCGGGCACCCGTTTGCCCGCAATTCCCCGCAAAAATCTGAAAAAACAGAAACCTCAAAACTTCAAACAAATTATTTTAAAAACTGGAAGGATCTGAAGCCTCAGGGAGATTTGTTCATTCACAAAGACTCAAGACCGCTTCACCTAACTCCGAGATCAGCTGAGGAAGGTATTTCTTCATCAAGAACCTTGGCGTTCGGAGGTTCCACAAACGGAGAGTACATTCCAAATGTAAGAGAGGGAGAATTCACCTCTTTGAACACAGATCAATTTCTCTACTACACCTTCTTTGCTCGGGTAAACGAACAAGTGCGCTCTCGCTGGGTGAATGCCATGGCCGAATATTCCTCCTCTCTGAGCGCCAGTGATTTAAGTAAACTCGCCCTTGTCCCACGAATAACAGTCGTCGAAGTCCTTCTTCAGTCTGACGGGTATCTCAAGAATATTTTGATAAATAAGGAATCTGGAAGCAAAGGCCTGGATCAGACTGCTATTTTGGCCTTCTCCAAATCAGCTCCTTTTTTAAATCCACCTTCAGAAATGATCAAGGAGGACGGTCTGATTCATCTTATTTATTCCTTTCGAGTCGAATGGCAACCCCGATATTTTGTGAGACAGAGCGAAGAGCGATGATTCCCTCTTTCAAGGGCATTTATTGCCTAGACATTGCGCTTGAATGGAGTGAGAGCACAATGTTCTGGACCCCTGTATTGCTCTGCTTTTGGTAAAATATCACCATGAGGATTTCCCAAGCGCTCTTTTATTTCTTCCTTTTTCTCTTCATTACTTCTTGTTTTTCGGCAAAAGCGGGAGTTATAGAAATGGGCACTTCAGCGACCTTCAGAAGGTCCACGATAGACGAGAATAACTTCCAGGAGAGCACCAGCTACACAGGTACCGTCAGCTACTATTTTTGGGAAATGTCAGCACTTGAATTGAGCTATACCGAGGGTTCTTCCCTTCTGAGTGTGAAGCCTGTTGATGACACAAAGGTGATTACAAGATCCACTTTTCGGCTTATCGGACTGGATCTGGTGATCACTCTCGCCTCTCAACAATCAAGCCTCCAGCCCTATATTAAAATTGGAGGTGCCCGTATTTCGAAAAAAATAGTGCGGCAACCAGAAGGCCTTGATGCCTCAGAAATTGAATCTCCAACGGGAGTGGTTCCCAGCGCCGGTCTCGGACTCAAAATAGTTCTCGGCAAAGCCTTCTCGATAAAAGTTGGAGTGGATGCCTGGACCAGTCCTCTTTCTGAAAGCAAGCCCTCCATCGACTATGCCGGCCGAGCCGGAATCTCCTGGATGTTTTGATGTGGTTTTCACTGCGATTTGCCTGTCTCACCTCGCTTGTCTTTCAATTGAGTAGCTGCCAGATCACATATTATATGAAAAGTGCCTACAACCAGGCCAAAATACTCAATGCCCGGGTGAGCATCGATAGGGCGCTAGAAAATCAAAACCTCAACGAAAACACCAAACATAAATTGAGATTGGCACTCGACGCGCGCCATTTCTCTGAACAAAGTTTGGGACTCAAATCAACTCAAAACTACACGACCTACTCAGACATAGGCAGACCCTATGTGTCTTGGATTGTTCACGCCTCTCCCGCCTTCGAACTCAAACACCATCTTTGGAGATTTCCGATCGTCGGAAGCCTCCCCTACAAGGGTTTCTTTTCAGAAGAGGAAGCAAAACAAGAAGCACAAATTTTCTCGGACAAAAACTTTGACACTTATGTTCGAGGTGTCACCGCTTATTCAACCCTTGGATGGTTTGAAGACCCAATTCTCAACACGATGATGAATTACTCTGATCATGATTTGGTCAACTTAATCATACACGAAACCGTTCACACGACTCTTTATATAAAAAGTCAGGCTGATTTTAACGAACAATTGGCAACATTTATTGGCAATACCGGCACTGAACTCTTTTATCGTGCAAGAGAAGGCAACCACTCTCAAACTCTGGAATTGATCTCTAAAGAATCTCAGGACGAAAAAATTTTCTCAGATTTCATAAGCCAGGAAATCGATGAACTCACCAAATGGTATCAGACCGAAAGATCCTCCCTGAACACCGACGCAAAAAAAATCCGTCTTCGACAGATCAATGAGCGCTTCAAATCCAATATCTTGCCACAGATGAAAACTGAAAATTTCAAATTCTTTAGCCAGCAAGAATTAAATAACGCCAAATTGCTCGCCCTCAAAACCTACGTCTATGATTTATCAGTTTTTGAGCGAACTTTTGATAAACTCAACCGGAATTTTTCCGATTTTCTGAAGCTGTGCAAGTCGTTAGAAGAGGAACAGGATCCAAAAGCAAAACTCGAAGATTATATTATCTCTCTGTGAGGGTTGATTTCATTTTTGAAGTGGTCATTCTTCTGACTGAGTACGTGATAAAAATCAGGGTTTCCAAGGTGAAAACGCTGTGGCAAGCTCGCCGAAATTGCAAACTAAATCGCTGAACTCGCTCTAGGCATAACTTGTAGTCTTATGTATGTTCTATATTAAGGAGACAAATACTCAACTACTCCAAATAGTCCTCCCTGCTCAACCGGAAAAATAAGACTGTCGCGGGTCGCATTGTAGATCAGACTTCTTCCCGTGCAACCGATTGTTGCAACCGGCCAACTGAGGGGGATATCAGTGGCGCCATTGATATCTTTTTTGTGAATTTTTTTATCGGTAGTCGAGCAGTAGTACACAATATTCACTGTTAACCCCGCATTGCGACGATAGGCAAAGGAGGAGGCAGGGCTGGACAGTGATGTCAATGTGCCAATATTGCCGTTGGGGGGAAGGGTTCGGATTGAGTTCGTTCCATTTGTCAATAGCAACCACGTATTTGAAAAAGTGTCCCAGGTTGCACGTGTATTCTTTAAGCCGTAGCTGCCAGTGATAGCGCATGCAGAGAGTGGAGTTCCATCTGCGCAAAGCGAATTGTTGGGAACAGGGCCAAGAATGCCAGCTAAAGAAGACTGATTTCCTGTCACGCTATTATAGAGTTTTAAGAATGCGTCCGAATGAGATGATCCATTCCAACTGTTTTTCGCAGACAAAATATTTGTCCCATCATATCCAATGACGACGTTTGGATAACCATTACCCGCTATATTCGAGCCGTCGAGACCGTCAGCTAAGGCATAATTTGTAGCACCGCCGCCAACAAGTTGGCTCCACTTGCCAGTGCCTCGATCCAGCTTCCCAATCCCCCCATTTAGGAGGTAATAGACGTTCCCATTTGAATCAACTCGAAAGTCATCCCAGTAGGGTCCGGCAGAAGTCAGAACAATTGGCTGAGTATTTGCTGGACTGGAAGTATTTGGATATGCGTTTGTTCCATTTCCCGCGATGGTAGAAATGGTACCTCCAATCAAAAATTCTCTCATTCTATACTCAATTTGATCGAGTATCACGATGGGTCCTGTGTCGGCACTTTGATCGAGGCTATTGATGCGATCAAATCTTGCTGAAAGAGGATGGCCCCCATCACCAAAACTTAAGGATTGCCCAAAAATGGTTAGAACCAATCCGTTCGCGTCAATAGTTCGAAGACGACCGGCATCAATAAAATATATTTGTCCCGTTGCTGAAATAAAAACATCATATAATAAAAATTTACAAGAAAGAGCTGGAGTTCCATCGTTGCAACTTCCTAAATCTCCAGTGCCTGCCAGAGTATTCCAAGTTTTAGATTGTGAATCAAATTCGTAAATTTTTGCCCCATGTTTAGAAAAGCCATAGCTCTTTCCATTGGAGGATACAACTTTCTGAACATTGTAGTTATTAAATGCATTTGCAGGATGGGGTCCATTGGCAACGGCAGTGCTTGGATTTAAGTTGACATTTGGATAACTTGGGTTGCCGTAGCAAACCATTTGCATGCTTGTTAGAGCGGAAGAGATTGGATCAAAAGAGAGAGTAAAGTTGTGAACGCCACAGGTAGAAACATCATAACTAGGTTGTCCATATGTGCCGAGCCCTGAGGGATAAATGCTTTCGACCTGGTCTAAGGTTGATTTATAGACTCGTACTCTTGAACTACTAGAGGTAGTTTCAGATTGAAAATAGATATCACCATTTGGAAGCGCGATAAGTGGCATCTGTCCTGCGGCCGTATAAGTTGCATAGTTGCCGGGGTTATTAATTTTAGCAGATAATGGGGCCACGATATCACTTGTGGAGCTTCCTCCTCCAATGATCGTTGTGATTGTCATGGGATTGGCATTCGTATCAATTCGACGAATTTTCGTATCGTCAAAAACGAGGAGCCTTTCTTGAGAATCGAGAGCAATTTTAAAGGGTTTCTTTAATGTCGCACTGGATATCGGACCACCGTCGCCGCTGGCGACTCCCGTTGTCGGAATTAGGAGCTTTTGAATTCCGTCAGCAGGATTGACGTACAGAATACCGCGATAGACATCTCGAAAATAGAAAACCCCCGAAGCAGTGACTACGAAGCTTTGAGGATCCGATACCATGGCTTGCACTTTATCATTGAAGAACACGGCGGAGGCAGCGCTTCCATTAATTCCCGGGTCGAGGTTTCCAGCGAGAAAATTAACGGGATAGCTATTAAGAGCCTGTGAAGGGCTGGCTGTGTTTACACCATTTAGGTCGGTGGCAACGACTCGAATGCGAAAGTAGCTACCAACGGGGACTCCAGAGTCCCATAGGTAGCAGCCGTTGTGAGATCCATCAGTAGAACATCCACCGTTGCTGGAATTTGGAATACTCAGGACAATAGGAACATAGGTCGTGTCATTGATCGTGTAGTAAAGGGAGATGGGAGTGGGGTCAAATCCGATCGAGGAAGAGGCCTGCCATTTAATGAATAAATTGGCAGCGGGCGAGACATTGATGTCTCCATGAGCCAGTGGACTTGAGGGAGTGTCTGATCCAGTGGCTTGAACATTGATGACTAAAGGTGGAGCACCCTGGCTGTAGTTAACATCGGCAAGATCCTGGCCAGCAGTCCCTAAGCCAGAATTTGTAAGTGTGGAAACATTTCCGACTTCATCTCGCACCCAGGCTCTAATGGAATTCACTCCCGGAGTGAATCCAACAAGGAAATTAAAATTACTAAGGCTCAAAGATTTCGCTGGAGTCAAGCCCGGAGGAGTAGCAGAAATAGCTACCCAACAGGTAGCATTGAGTGCAGGGAGTGAGACATCTCCTACTTTTAGACAGAAGTGAGATATATTGGTGTGAGTGTCAGTCGCAGCCAAACTCACTTGAACATAATTACTCACGGAGAGGGGAGTGCTACCAGATGGAGCACCGTTGATGGTCATCGAGGCAGGATTCAAACTCGGAGATGTGCTATCAACTGTTAAACTGGCGCTGGATATGGCTGAGGCACAATTTCCTGCTGTATCGCATCCGCTCACATTAATCTGGAATTGATCCGTATTTAGGCTTGGCAATATGAAGTTTTCACTTGCATCATTGGCTGTGCCCATTGCCAGAGGAATCCAGTTGGTTCCATTGTCTTCAGTGTATTGAATATCAATGGTTTGTGAGCCCCAATTGGTATCGGTGGCCGTCCAGGTGACGGTCTGAGTAGTTCCACCCTTAAATGACCCAGAATTAAAGCTAGTCAGGGTGATCATAGGGCTAGTTTGATCAAGAGTCATGGTAACTGAATTTGATGAGGAAATATTTCCCGCAGAATCCTTGGAGTAGGCGTAGACTGTTTTTGCCCCATCTCCAGAAGGTACCGAGAACGCCATAGTGGATACACAAGATGTCCAGCCACTGTCCGTGGCTAGTGGAGCCGTCGCCGAACTTGAAAAAAGAATTCCAGCATATTCGCTATCGCAGATAACTGAGATCACCACCGAGGTGGAATTTGAATATTGGGCTGAGCTTCTGACAATAACCGGAGCAATAGGAGGTATTGAATCAATAATCAAATCTGTCGAAGACTGGACAGAACCAGTATTCCCAGCTAAGTCGATCATGGTTATCCGAACTTTTATGGTGGTTGAATCTATTGCCGGAACCGTCCAATTGTAGCTGCCTGAATTAGACACACCAGCCGCTAATGAATTCCAAGAGGATCCGCTATCTGTCGAGTAATCGATGCTAATGGGATTGCCAGCAGGGTTGATCTCTGTGGCAGTCCAAGAGATCATCGCATCGCTTCCTCCCTGCAAAATTTCTCCCCCATTGAGGCTCATCAAAGCAATCGATGGGCCCACTCGGTCTAAAACCAGAGTGACGTCTTGAGAACCTAAGGAGATGTTGCCAGCAGCATCTCGCGCCCAGAGCCTCAAGACTCGAATACCATCAGTTCCTGAGAGGTTGAAGTTGACATCTTGTTGAGACGCAGTTGTGCAGTCAATATCATAGGAGCTAGAAAGAAGCGGTGCTATGCCGAAGGCGGGAAAACTTTCTTCAACCAGTGCCAAATTGGAGAAACTTCTGCAGTTCTGAGATCGTCCGTCAACAAGAGACCCCGTCGCCATGCTTATGGTGGCTAATAGACTCGATGTGTATTGGGGTGAAGCCAATAAAACACTGGGCGAAACAGGAGGTATTGAATTCTGGATCAAAATTGGGAAAGTTTCTTGCCTATAGGCTTTAGAGGTATCTACACTTCCCAACCCATTATCTCGCCCGATAAAAAGCTGTATCATGTGAGACCCTTGAGAATTAGCTGATGGGGTAAACGTAAAGTTAGAGGAGTTAGAAAGTGTGATTGAGCCCAATTTCCAAGCGTAAGCCAGGGTATAATTGTGGGACCAATGCGTTGCCTGAACCGACATCGTCTGCCCAATTTCTTCACTGAAGGTTGTCGGAACGCTGGTCGACTTTACATTGGGTACGGCATCCTCTAAAACACTCGGATCCAAGCCAAAAATAGTTTGAAACTTTGCTGTTAAATAGGGATTTGAATTTAACGTAGAAAACGCCTCAGTTAAAGAGCCAGCTCGTTCTAGGGCTTGATAGAAATCAATCCAATCTTGAGCCGCTCTCTGTCGAACCAAGGCCGAAGCATCAGTCAAAGAAATCCAAGCCATCAGAGTCGTGCCATTACTTAAATTCTGATCAGATGTGCCAGTCACAAATCTTTGAAAAATAGAAGTCCCGCAAGAAAACTCAATCAGATATTTAGTGGCCTGCGACTCCCTCGATAGGTCTATTCCGAGACGATGAAGTCCAGAGAAAACAAAACTGCCTGAGCTTTCAATGGGCGTTTCTAAGAGGAAAGCACTTTTTTTCCCATGATCATCTAAAGAGTACAAACTGGCCAATTTTCCTAAACAAGTGGATTGAGAGCTGAAATCTGCAGATTCTGCGCTCATACTGGAAAAGCTGGAGATCGATCCGCTAATGGTATCAGATACCGATGACTTAAAGGTCAGATCTTTAGACTTGCATCCCAACGACATCACTAGGACGGCAGCACAAAGTAGCATTGCCAAAAAACGGGAGGTATTTGCAAGCATCATCGCTTATCGGGACATCAGACGAAAGTCTTGAACGTGCCAGAATCAACCAAGCGTCTTAAAAATGCAATAAACACCTGCTCGACGCTGTATTAAAAATAGACCTGGCTCTTTTAGGGATCTATTTAAACTCCGATACAAGTAGATGAGGCTCATCCCGAAGAAATCTCTCAAAATGAGTCTAGCTTTTCTTGTTTTGATTATTAGCATCAAAAGTTCAGCCGCCAGTAAGTTCTATTTTTACGTAGTCAAAAAAAATGATGTCATATCGAGAATTCTTCATCGAATTGGCTTGAAACCAATCTACGAAAAGAATGGTTCAATTCATCGATTGAAGAGACTCAATCCATCTATTCTAGATCTAAATGTTATTTATCCAAGTCAAAAAATCAGATTTTCTAGTCGGTTGGTTGGAAAAGGAATTTCATTGGGTTTAATTAGGGTAACTGAAATAAATGAAATTCAATTCATCGATTCCAGGGCAGGCGAATCAAGTCAATCGCCGGAATCGCCCCAATTGGCGGACAAGTGCCCAAAAAATCCAGTTGCTAAAATTGGACCCATTTTAACTTCACCATTGTCTCCATCTCAGGTTTTATCTAGGTATATTGCGATTGGGACTGGTATCACTTTTTTAAATTTTTCCCAAAATGGAAACGAAATGGAAAGCCTAGAATACTCCAGTTTTTTGAGTTCCAGTTTCTCGATTCGAGGTGGCATTGAATGGCACAATCAATTCGGAATTGACGCAGTTTATGCCTCCTATCCTGGAGAGATCAATTCTTCCACCAATCTTGTTACAAATGGCAAGTTTTCCTGGGCAAATGAAAGTCTGGAAGCGACTTACAAAATAAACAGACACATTCCTAGCAGATTTCGCCTCCGAGCCAGAGCAGGGATGCAATACCATGATCTCCCATATGTTCAACTTCCAACGGCGTCTTCAGCTGATGTAAGAAAACACCAAATTTATATGGCCTCCATTGGCCTCGATAACGTGTTTGAAATTTCATCCACATGGACAGCTGAATTTTTACTAAGATACCAATATCCTGTCTCTCAGTCCACCACTTCGGATCTAGTAAAGTTTAACAATCAATTTGCCTTCGATGGTTCAATTGGCGCGAACTACCATTGGGGAAATCATTGGCGTTTGGGTAGTTTCTGGCACGGCCAATGGCAAGAGTTTCGCTATTCAATGTTCAATGAAGCTTTTGGGCAGATGGACGTTGGAAGAAATAGATTTTTTTTCTCAGCCATTGAATTTAGAATGTCTTTTGCCTTTTATTAGCAGGTGCGTTGGATATCCTACATCAATTACTTGCTTCGATGATTAATTGCGTGCCGTTAGAAAAGGAACGGGATCCAAAATCAAAATTCGAAGAATAAGTTCATCATTTCATGACCATAATCTTGATCTTGGTGACGAGGCTCCTTCAATGAAGGCTTCTGAGGAAGTCTTCCGTCCTCTTGCAGCTTTAGGATGATCGCCTGATTGTCTGGAGATATCTTCCCAAAGGCTCTTGAAAACTCAAAATAAGCTAAGATTGCGTTCACGATATCTTGATCAGCAGAATCACTCTGATACCAGGAGATCAAATTTGAAATGACTTGGCGAAATTCCATATCAATTGCGAGATAAAGAGAAAGAATAGAATTTACTACGATATCGTCGAGCTGAGACTGCTGCTTTACGAAGTGACGAAGCTCCGAGGCCCACAGAGAGGCAAACATCAGTCTTTCCCTGAAATGCCGCGAAGTTTGCCCCAGGAGTTCCCTCGGTGCCTGGTCCGTTACGACCTGGTAAGCTCGTCTTTCAGCAGCTTCGATTCTTTTTTTTAAAAAATTCTCATCGAAATTTTCCTGAACAAGCTCCATTTTGTCTTGGCCACGACCCATTGCAAAACCGATGAGGTCAACAGATAGTGGATTTCGACTCAAGTCCAAGGTCAAACCATGAAGTTGAATTTGTGTTAGATAGATCTCCATCAAAGTCAGACTCAATTCGGCAACCGAAAAGTCTCTAGAAGAGATCTTCATCTGTGGGAGGAACTTGATTCCCTCACCCAGTTGTACACCCTTGAGAATTCTTATTCGAATATATTGACTCAGTTTTAAGAAAAGCTCTGTCGAGTCTGGAAATACTCCATTGGTCTGCCGAAAATAGAGCAATATTGCTGAAGCAGATGAATCGGCCTTTACAAAGTCCTGCTTATTTTTGCGCATAAATTCCCGCATACTTTGATGAGAATAGATCCCCCCCAAGGATCGGGCTATTCTTTCCAAAAGCATAACCTTATGACGAAAGGATGTCGTCAATTGTGGCACAATTCCAATCGGTTGAGCGGGAGCCTCCGCAGCAGAATGCAACTTCAAAACAGCCCGGCAAGAGCGTGGCCCTTGATATTTTTCTGGAACAGGATTCTGTAAGAATTTCTCGTTTGCCAAGATTCCACTCAAGGAACATGTGGCGAATATGAAGGCTATCACGCGCACAGAACAATACGGAAAACGCTTGTAAATGAAGTCCATTCAAAATCCTATGAGGCAGGGTTACATGAAGCCATTGCGGCCTTTTGTGCAACACCAGTGCCAAGAACAAAAAGGGACAAAAGTAAAAAATAGAGTTGTCATGATTGAACTGGCCCACTTGATTGTTGTTCCAAACTCCAAGGGCGCCTCGCTGAAGCAGATCTCAGGGGTTCAGGATCGAGTTCGGCTTGGTGCAGTGCTCACAACGTGAGCGCTGCTGCCGGACGTATGTTTGAAGATCCTGGACTCCTGAGATCTGCTTCAGCGAGGCGCCCTTGGAGTTTGGATCAACAATCAAGTGACTGGTAAAGTTTAGGTGCCTACATGGACACGATTTCGCCCTGCTCTTTTCGATACATAGAGAGCTTTGTCCGCACGTTCAAAGACATCGCCCCAGGTCTTGTCCTGAGGATTTCTGGTTGCAACCCCTGCCGATATTGTAATTGGAATCTTTCGCCCCTCAAACAAGAATTCATGTATTTCAATTGTGTGTCTGATCCTCTCCCCAATTTCGTGAGCTTGATTAAGCCCGCTACCCAACAGAATCAGGCAAAACTCCTCACCCCCTGCGCGAGCAAAGAAGTCACCTTCCCTGATGAGCTTGTCACGAATGACCCGAGAGATTTCCACCAAAACATGATCGCCCGCCGGATGGCCAAAGGAATCGTTGACTGACTTAAAATGATCGATGTCAAAAGTTACAATACTAAAAGGAACTCCCAGCAAGTCCGAGCGACGAAACGAATCCATGGCCCGAGAATTTAATCCACCACGATTGGCAATACCCGTCAGGGCATCGGTATGGGCCTTTTCATAAGTCATGCCCGTCGCAACAGTTTCTATGTTTCCTCTCTCTAGAAACTTAAAGATCACGTTCCCTGTTTTTATTTGATCATTGCTCACCAACTTGTGAGGAACCAATGGCGTCAAGACACGACCATTTATCACTGTTTTATTTGTAGAATCCAAATCAATGATCGAGACGTCCCCGCTAGACAGAATTAGCTTGCAGTGTGACTTGCTCACGCTACGGTCATCCACAGAAACATGGGCCGTAGCTGCACGACCCAGAATTCGGTCGGTGTCCTCAATGGGCCATTGTCTCCCGACAGCACTGGCAGGCCCCACAAGAAGTATCAGAGACGGAGGTGCCTGACCAGCCTGGGCCAGGCGAACCTTAAAGGTCTCACTCTGAACCACGCTGGTTTTGTCGAGAGGGGCTTCTTCATCATCTTTACCACGACCCATAGACTTCCAATTCAAAAAAACTATTTTTTTCTATTCGCCAACCCTTCTCATCAAAAGCTCTTTGGTCAACTTTTTTCCCAACTCGACACCAGGCTGATCAAAAGCATTAATGCCCATGATCTCACCTACTCCACCAATCACCAACTCCATGAGAAAAAATAGGGCGCCTATTGTTTTCGGTGAAAGTTCAGAGAGGCTTAAGGATATGATTGGAATCCCATTTTGAATCAAAGCTGACTGCGTTGCGTCGGCCTGCGCCAAGACCAATTCATTCATATTTCTGCCAACGCGCAGCTCACTGCTCCCAAAAAGACTCTTCTTCAGTCGGGGCCCATCCTGTTCTGATTTTCTATTTTTTAGAATCCAAACCCACCTTGGTTGAGGACACTCCATGACTTGCTGAAGAGTCGAGTGCTGATCACGAGGCCCAAGGCTTGGCACGGGAACAGCGACCATGTCAGCTTGTTTGCCATCTCTTCGCACAGACTTCCCAAGAGATTCAGCCCACAGCTGCTGAAACCATCCGCCAAACACCTCACATCCCTGAAAATAGGGCCAAAAATAAAGTGCCTGATCTCTGCGTTTAATGCTCTCTGCAGCAGCAGCAACCAAATCTTCCACCAAGCCTGTTGCTTGCTTTGTCCATTGCATACCTGCTCGAATATCCTCTAGAGAACATCCCATTAAGGCCGCTGGCAGCAAACCCACTGGAGAAAGCACAGAAAACCGACCCCCAACATCTTCTGGAATCTCGAGAATCGGTATGTGATGAGACCTCGCCCAATCAGAGAGGCTATTCGATCTTACCTCTGAAACAACCGTGCACTGGGAGCTCAACTCACTCCCGTGGTCCTTTAAAAAAATATCAATGAAATCCGCCATCGCCAAGGTTTCCAAGGTCGTTCCTGACTTTGAAACAAGGACAAAGTGGACTTCCCTCGGATTTTTCAGCTCTTTTAGGGTTCGATAAAAGACCGTGCTATCCAGATTATCCAAAAAAATCATCTGATCCAACTCGCCCTTGTCTTTTCCGAAACAATCCCAAAAAACTTTCGGACCCAAGCTACTTCCGCCCATTCCCAGTAACACGACCCGACGCACTCCCTCCTGCTTGAGTTGAGAGGCCCTTTCTTGGGACTGGCTCCAGAGTCTAGATCTCTCTGCCAAATGGAGAAATCCCAATTCACTCCTTTGCCAAAGCTTGTCCATGGCTAGCCTTTGATTGCTCACGAAATACCGACGTCAATTCTGGATAAATTTTCTCTAGTTTAATCATTTATGAAACCGCCACATCTTCTTCGATTCTGTGATACCCATGCCATTCCTTGAGACGTCCGCGTGGACGCCCTCCATCATCAGGATAATCAAGCAAAACATAGGTGAGTTTAGTTATCATTCCTAGGGAAGAAATATCAAGAGACGTAATCTCTGTCCATGTTCCGGTATTAAAGTATTCCATTTCGGCCCCCCACTGACGATACTGGTAAACATGAGTATGTCCAAAAATGACAGTATGCACTCTTTCATCCAAAAGAATGCGGCGGGCCGATTCACTCAGATCTGGAAAAATTGTTCGCTCAAAAACCACTTGCAAAATTCTTTTGATTGGAATGTTACGACGAGGGTCCTTTGAAAACAAAGCCTTCACAAAATAAAAAACAAATCCAATCCCCGACTTTATCGTGAACCAGGTTTCATTTAGCAGAGCCCAACGCATCATCCTGTTTACAGGACGAATTTTGTCCACATGCGGATACAGTTGTTTGATTTTCAATACAAATTCAACAAAAAAATGAGATCCAAAGGGCAAATTCAAAACTGGTTCAGGTAAATTTCTTCTTAAAAAGAATTTTCGTGGATTCAAACGATTCGCGGCCTCATGCATATGACCATGCTCGATATGCACTCCATCAAAAAAGTAGACAATATTTTTAAACCGAATAGTTGTTCCTAGAGTCTCGTTCAGGTGGGCCCGTACTCCGGGCCAAAGAATGCATTGGTCATGATTCCCCACCACATAAGTCACGACGTTACCCTCTTTTTTTACAAAATCTTTGATTGCTTGAAAAAATTGGGGGTGTCCCTCAATAATACGTTTCGTTTTATCCAAAGACACTGACTCAGTTATAACTGTTAGAAAATGTCCTCTATAATCAACCTGAAGAAAATTGAAAATATCTCCATTCAAAACAAGTTCAACTTCATATTCTGAATATTTTCCAGTCGTATAGAAATGCAAAAATTCCACAAACTTCTCGTCGTAGAGGAATTCTTCGAGAGGGTTTGTTTGCCCTGTCTCCAAAACCCTACCCAGACCAAGGTGGAGATCGCTTACAATCAATTTTATTCGCTTTTTCATTAGCTCGCCAAATACACTAAATTTCGACTTTTATTCTTACCTGAGTACATAGCCTGGTCAGCTATTTTGAGTACTTCCTCTTTAGTCAGACCATGTTGTGGATAGGCGGCAACTCCAATACTCACCGTCACGGAGAGAGTCTGGCCGTCGACCTCAAATATCTTGTCTGCAATGTCGCGACGAATCCGCTCCGCCACTGACTTTCCAGCCTCTGCTCCCGTTCCAGTTAAAATAATCACGAACTCATCACCGCCATAGCGAAAACCATAATCGCAAGACCTAATATTCTCAAAAAGCATTTGTCCCAGCTGTTGAATAATCTTGGAACCAATCCAATGACCGCGAGTATCATTAACTAATTTAAAATAATCAACGTCTAGAAAAAGAACTGTAAATTCTCCCTCCGTCCTTTTGCAGCGGTTTATCTCGTTATCAATTACCAAAGACAGAAATTTCTGGTTATACAGAGGCGTTAGAATGTCCTTAAACCCTTGTGACTCAGCCTCCCAGCAGCGCAAGCCCATGACAAGCAAAGGCATGATATATCGCATCGATGCGATAATTTGACTCGCCAGAAAATCAATATGGTCTGCTTCGATTTCCTCGAGAAGGAGATGTCCGATGACATGGTCGCCGTCTCCTCCTCTCAATTCAACAAGAGCATGGTGTTTCCCCAAAGCCTCCCAATTTAAAAATGATTCATTTGCTTTGAAGCCGGATTTTCCCCACGGATTTTTCCTCAGTATGCTGTGAACTCGACTCAAATCCCCCTCGTGATAAGACCGCAAGAGTGGATTCGTCATGAATCGATGTGTCAACTCTGACTTATATAAATTCTCATCAAGACCGAAGAGACGAAGCATTTCAGAATGAGTGATCCAATGCACATTGCGGGCTGGGATCAAAGGTCCAAAATGACCAAGCATTCTATCGATTATGTGATTTATCTCTAAGCTATCAAACATTGCCAAAGGATTTATTTGTACGGCGTTACGCAATCCCTTTTCTTGTTCATGCAAGCGGCGACGGAGAGATCCTAAACTCAAGAGATTTTTTAGAACTTGCCGTTTTCGACCTTTCGATTCTCGTTCAAACAAAAAGAGACGCAGCTCGTCTTCTCCAAATTCAGATCGACCCAGATCTTTTGTGGGAAGTGCAAAAGCGGCTGGAAAACTTGGATACTTCTGTAGGATAGCGAGTGTCACCTTCCAGATTGAGGTTCCAGATTTTCCATCGAAAAACAGGCCGTCAATGCGTTCCTTTCGTACAATGGACTCCACCTCCGCGGGATCATCGCAGCGAATCACCGTGTAGCCTTCCTTCTTGAGAAAGGCCAGCCAAGGAGACTTTCGTGAACGCCTATCCGATAAATATAGCCAAGTCAGTGCCATGCCCTATTTCACTTTCCTTACGGAACCCTCATCGGCCCCTTCAAGCATAGTCAATGCAATGCGCAGTGCTTTAACTGTGCGCTTCACCATTTCCTGTTTTTCTCCCAATTGTTTATTCAACTCACCGCTTTTATGGCGATAATTATCTAGCTCCATATTTAGCTGATCGGTCTGTCGCTTCAGCTCAAGAACAAATTCATCCTTAGTACGAACGACAGCAGAGCTTTCCATTTTCACAAGTTCTAATCGATTTTCTAACTCACGCTCTCGCACTCGCACCTTCTGCATTGTTGAATTGAGTCTTAGCTCCAATTCTTCGATCTGTGTTTTAAGCCTTTCAATGTCTTTGTCTCGTGAGTTCAAAGAACTTTTAAGGATATCTTTTTCGTCTTGGAGAGAGGAAATATCGAGGTCATATTTTGCTTCCATCGCCTCGGATTTCGCAGCAAGCTCATCGGCCTTTTTTCGAATCATCTCCCCAGCCGTTATCAGGTTAGCATTTTCATTGCGCATCTTATCCATGACCTGTTCCAATTCCGAGATTCTTTGTTGAGCAATCCTCAAGTTTTCACTCTGTGCGAGTGAGGCGCTGGCCGGATTAACAGCTCCACCCCCCGTACGCCCAGCAGCAAATTTTCCTATCGACTGCCGCACAGAATCAGTTGGTGAAGATTGTAGCTTTTCTGCTGAGGCTTTAGGCGCTGATCGCTCAGCCAAAATAAAAGTGCTCGAAGACGTGTTTCCCTCTTTACCAATCGGGATTTTTGGCACCTCAGGCTGAGCAACAATTTTTGATTCATTTAACTGCCAGGTTTTATCTAGAGCACTTGTGGCAGTTCCCTCTTTCGTTTTCGGAGCCCCCGTCTTGAATGAACCAACTTTAGAATCTAAGGACAAACTTCCGGCATTGCTCTCAATATCAAGCTCTACCACATCGCCTTCCCGCTTTGTGACAGGAGGACGTGGCTGTGATTTTTTGAGCCTACTTTGATCATTGGATTCCATCTTTGACGAAGATGAGAACGGCTCTTTCCCATCTTCGAAGAGATCATCCAAGATCATGCTCTCCGCAATGTCTTTTCCTTTTTTTGCCTTCATTCACATAACTTATCGGAAAATCAGGCAAATCGATAAAGACGCAACCTCCAAAAAAGCGCAGTGAACAGCCATAAAGAGGGAAAAAAGACCTCCCCACTTTCTCTTCTCTACAAGGCTAACGGCGAGGCTACTGACCTCATTTTAGTGATGAGAAACCACGGTCCGGTATTCGGCCATTCGTTTCTCGATCATAGGCCAGTCGAGGTGACGAATGGCATTCAATCCAAAACCTTGAACCGTATGGCTCGCCATCACACAACCATGCATGCAAGCTTGTTTCAAATGACTTAAATTCCACCCAGATCCAATTCTAGCCAGATAGCCAAAAAATCCTCCAGCAAAAGTATCGCCAGCACCTGTCGGGTCAACCACATGTGAAATGGGAAAAGAAGGCAGAATAAAAAATTGCTCTTCAGCGTAAAGAACAAATCCATATTCTCCTCGTTTGATCACCACACCACGCGGACCCATGCCCACGATCTCTCTGGCTGCTTGAATGGTGTTTCTTTGGCCTGTCAACTGCTGAGCCTCTGCCTCATTTAGCAACAACAGATCCACGCGACGTAAGACATCGGCCAGTTGTGAACGTCTCGAAGTGATCCAAAAATTCATGGTGTCAGATCCCACAAACTTCGGATCCTCAACTTGATCGAGAACTCGCAACTGAAGCTCGGGGCTAATATTAGCTAAAAATACAAATTGAGATTTGCGATAGGACTCTGGCAGTTTCGGATCAAAATCCTCAAAAACATTAAGTTGAGTTTTTAAAGTGATCGCATCGTTCATGTCACGCTCATATTTACCTTCCCAATGAAAGGTTTTGCCAGACACTTGCTTCAAGCCCTCAAGATTGATGGAACGCCCAGACAACAAATCGAAGTCCTCTTTGCGATAGTCGCTCCCTACAACGCCGACCACATTCACTGGCGCGTATAGCGAGGCTGCCACAGAAAAATAATTGGCACTTCCACCAAGTGTACACTCCACCCTGTCTTCAGGAGTCGAAATGGTATCATAGGCCATGCTACCAACTACCAAAATCTCTGACATAACTATCCCCTTCCCCGCTATTTTCCTTCTCAATTGCTCAATCAGACTCAAGTTGTCAGGAGTTGAGGCTGTTCCTTATTGGCTGTCGTCAACTGACCGCAAGCCGCATAAATATCCCGCCCCATCGTTCGGCGGCGTAACACATGGGCCCCTCTTCGCATCAGTTCTTCCTGAAAAGCGACTACCCTGCTATCACTCGGTCGCTCAAATCCCGAATTTGGATGTTCATTAAACGGAATTATGTTGATCTTGCAAGGAACATCCTTGGTTAATTCATATAGCCGCCGTGCGTCCTCTAAGGAATCCGTGACTCCCTTAAGAAGGACATATTCTAAAGTCACTTTGTCTTTCGAAATTCTCGCATGCTCGCGACAGGCTTCAATCAAAGCGCGCAAAGGCCATTTTTTATTAATGGGCATAATTTGATCGCGTATTTCATCGCTCACTGCATTTAGACTGACAGCTAACCGCGCGCCACTTGCTGTAACCAAAGGTATCTGTGGAATCAATCCCGAAGTTGAAACTGTCACTTTCCGAAGCGACAAATTATAACCCCAGGGATTATGCCAAATATCGATGGCATCAAAGACGGCCTGCGGATTATCAAGTGGCTCCCCCATTCCCATGAACACGACATTCGTTATGCGTCGCGATTCTCCGTACAAACGATCCTGAATCTGAACGAACTGCCCCACGACTTCCCATGTTTCCAAACGACGAATCAGTTTTTGTTTGCCTGTGAAGCAAAACCGACAAGCCATATTGCAACCCACCTCAGTCGAAACACATAAGGTCAACCTGCCTTTGGAGGGAATTAGAACCGCCTCCACAGAACGACCTTCACCCATGTCAAAAAGAAATTTTTTAGTTCCATCCTCGCTCATCCATTCCTTGATTATTTGGGGGAGAGAAAAGTCAAATATTTCAGGAAGTTGTGACCGAAGCTTCTTAGAAATATTGGTCATTAAGTCAACGTCAAGAACCCTCAGGCCATATACCCAACGGAACAATTGTTGAGCTCGAAACCTCTCCTTCCCCTGGCCAATGAGCAGCTCTTCGAGTTGAGACTGAGTCAGTCCATAGAACTTTACCCTACTACCATTTGGATCCGATATCGTTGAATTTTCCATAACTCCCTCATGATCACAACATAACACTGTGCAATGTGCCAGCACCGGCTTTTAGCACAAAACCAGAAAAAAAACACGAAGGCAGAATTTTAAGAAAGTTGATTTATGTACTCGACGAGCTCTTCCGTATGACAAGGCACACACCCAATCTTACCTACCACCACTCCGGCAGCGTAATTTCCAAGTACGCAGGCTTCCGGCAAGCTAAATCCTGAGACCCAGGCCAGTCCCAAGGCAGCAATGACCGTGTCCCCCGCACCCGTCACATCAAAAACCTGGCGAGCAAAGGTTGGAAATTGAAAAACTCTGCCTTCGGTAAACAAGCTCATTCCCTGCTTGCCCTCAGTAATAACCAAATGCTCAAGTCCCAAATTTTTGACGAGGGTCTCTCCGACCTTGAAAAGTAAGTCAGGAGTGTCTTGAAGGTCATCGACTTGTAAACCCGATAATCCATAGGCCTCGTCACGATTGGGTGTCATCAAAGTGGCGCCCCTGTAAAAGTTCGATGGAGTTTGTCGGTTTGGATCTACCATCAAGGGTTTTCCGGCCCCGCGACAAATCTTAGTCAACTCCTGAGCGCATCTCTCGCTGACAACGCCTTTGGCATAGTCCTCGAGAACAACCCCATCTGCCTGGCCGAGAAGATCCCCGACGATCGACAGCAACTGGTTCTCCCTTTCCAAGTCCAAATATCGACGGTGTTCATAATCGACCCGCACAAGATGGTGATGACCAGACATCACTCGTAATTTACGAGTGGTTGGTCGATGAGGATCTACAACCAGATAATCTGTAGAAACACGAGCTGAAGTGAGAAGACCTTTTAAGTCTTCACAGGCTTGATCTCTTCCAACAACCCCTACCAGCAACGGAACTCCACCTAAACTCGCAATATTTTGAGCCACGTTGGTAGCCAAACCAAGACGTTGATCCTCCGATACGACCTCCAAGACTGGAACCGGCCCCTCCGGACTGATTCTGCGAACCTCTCCATGAACATACTGGTCCAGTCCCAAGTCACCAACGACAATCAACTTCCTCCCTCTCAAAGAAGGTAGCTTTCTGAGAATCTTCTCCCTCATTCCGTCGAGACTATTCCCACTGACTGTTGTATCGGCTGCTTTCATAGAGCTCCCAGTGATACCATAATCCCTATTTCAGTCACCCTTCACAAAGAGGGAAGTCGTTATGCGTTATAGATCGGGTTTTGACGTTCCTATTCTCAAACCTCCTAAAACGATGAACAAATTTTGGTTGTCTCTGAGTTGCAGCCGAGGCAAATTCGAGGGGTATTCCGAAGTCATGAAACTCTTGAACTCGATCTCCTAAAAGGGGGCAAAACAATGGAAGGTTTGACGGACGGGTCGCTTTACCGCAACGTTCTCGAAATCCTCGAGAATGCTGGTAAACTCATAAAGGTCAATCAGAACGTTCACGAAAGATTGCGGGCGCCTCGCCGTGCTATCGTTATCGGAATACCCGTTACGATGGATGATCGCCGGATCCAAATTTTCTCTGGCTACCGAGTGCAGCACAATCAAACTCTCGGACCGTTCAAAGGGGGGCTACGGTACCATCCCTCAGTAACTTTGAGTGAGGTTGCAGGCTTAGCGGCCTTGATGACATTTAAAAATTCACTCCTTGGGCTACCTCTTGGAGGGGCAAAGGGTGGCGTGCAGTGCGACCCCAATTCGCTCAGCAAATCAGAGCTCGAAAATCTCACCCGCCGTTTTACTTCCGAATTGGGTCCATTTATTGGGCCAGACAAGGACATTCCTGCTCCGGACGTAGGAACAGACTCCCAGACGATGGCTTGGATTTTGGACACTTACTCTAACGAAGCTGGGTTTTGTCACACGGGGGTAGTTACTGGAAAACCGATTGAAATCGGCGGTTCTCTCGGCCGAGAATCTGCAACCGGATTAGGGGTTGTTTATATTGCACAGAAAGCACTCCACACTAAAAATCGCAAAATCAATCAAGCCACCTTTGCTATTCAAGGATTCGGAAAAGTCGGAATGCACGCAGCTATTGAAGCATCAGCCCTGGGCGCCAACATCGTCGCTTTAAGTGACGTTTCGGGGGCTGTTTACAACCCAAAGGGATTTGATGTCGCCGACGTCGTTCGCTATGTGAAAGAACACCACTTCCTCAAGGGATACCCCAATGCAGAACACATTTCCAATGAAGACCTTCTCGGACTTGAGGTAGATGTCTTAGCCCCCTGCGCCCTTGACGGAGTGATAACTCTTGAAAATGCGGAGAGCATTCGAGCAAAGATAATCATTGAGGGAGCAAATGGTCCTGTCACAACAGGCGCCTCTCGTATTCTTCACCAGAGAGGAATCATGGTCGTCCCAGACATCTTGGCCAATGGCGGAGGGGTCGTTGTCAGCTACTTTGAATGGGTCCAAGATATTGTTTGGCTCTTCTGGTCAGAAGATGAAGTGCGCAGTAAACTCAAAACAATCATGGATAGGGCCTTTGATCGAGTTTATGAATTCTCAAGTCAATACAACACAGAAATGCGGATTTCTGCCATGGCCGTTTCCCTTAAACGACTAGAAAAGGCGATGCTGCTTCGGGGGCAGGCTTGGTAGCAAATTTGAAACCTTGGCTGTGGATGCCTCCGCAATTTGCACATCGCATAAGTCCCTTTTTTTTGCAGTTCTACGCTCGCATCAGACCTTTGCAAACTCTGACCTGGGCACCTTTTACATGGCGTGGCCTTGATTTTTCAAACCCCCTAGGAATAGCGGGAGGTGTCGATAAGAATGCAGAATGCATTGATGGATGGTGGTCCTTGGGTCCTGGTTTTTTGGAGGTGGGCACAGTAACTCCACTTTCGCAGTCAGGTAACTCGGGAGTCGTGATTCGAAGAAACTTAAAGGCAAAGGCCGTGTGGAACCGCCTTGGTTTTCCCAGCAAAGGCCTGGACTCTCTTGTTTCGCAACTAAAGGATCTCTATCAACCACACTTCACACCTATTTTTGTCAATATTGGAAAAAATAAGGATACCCCTTTCGCGAAGGCCCATGAGGACTACATCAAATGCATCGAGAAAGTTGGTCAATCGGCTGACGTTTTCGTCATCAATATTAGCAGCCCAAACACTGAGGGCCTGCGAAACCTTCTAAAACCGGAAAATTTGCGTGCTTTTTTAAAGCCTATCGTCGCCGCTAATACTGAAATTACCGGATTGAAAAAAATTGATCGAGCAACCCCCCTCCTTTTGAAAGTAAGTCCTGATATCTCTGTTGACGAGCTCAGAGAAATTATTGAAATCTCTCTCGACCTTGATATTAGCGGTTGGGTGCTGACCAATAGCAGCTTAGGGATGAGGGAAGGCCTGGATTTTTCAACCGAAGGTGGTCTCTCTGGCCAGCCTTTGGCCCAAAAATCCAAAGAAATGTTGGCTGCAACAATTCAAATTCTTGGCGAACGCCGCACTGGAAAGCTGATCGTCTCATCTGGGGGTATCCTTTCCGCAGAGGATGCCTTTGAACGCCTTAAAATGGGAGCCGATCTTGTGCAGGTTTATTCGGCCTTGGTCTTTGAAGGTCCTCTGTTTTTTCGGAAGGTTGCCTACCGTGCTTCACTCAATCCCGATATCAAGAGTTAGGAAGCTAAATGAAAAAGCGCAGACCTAATTGGATTCCAGTGGTTGCTGGGCTTATCCGCAAGAACAATCAATTTCTCGTTGGCCTCCGACCAGCTGGAGGAGGAATGTCCACCGTCTGGGAATTCCCTGGTGGCAAAATTGAACCGGGCGAGGATCCTCCCAAAGCGCTCTCTCGTGAGCTGATGGAAGAGCTTGGAATTGAAGCCCAAATTGGTGAGCTGCAATTTGTAACTTCACATCAATATGGAGATACAAATATTCTTTTGATTTTTTTTGATGTCCTGTACTGGAAGGGCGAACCTAAGCCCATACACCATGAGACTCTCAAATGGGTGACCTTGAGCGATTTGGCCAAGATGGAACTGCCTGATGCAAATCGCACGATCTTGCCAAGAATACGTGAAGTTCTCCCTTAACGGCGGAGGCACCAAGTGGCCCGTGTTGTCTTGATCGCTCCGTCTCTGCCGCCATCCCCGGCCCCAGAAGCTCTGTTGGCCTGGAGACTAGCGAATTCTCTGGCAGAATGCCAACATGAAATTAAACTCCTGACGGGCAAGCACCCCTACCAATTGTTTCCGCAATTCCACCCCCGAGTTGAGCTCCTTCAGATCTTCCAGCGCTGGTCCGTTTTTGAAATTCCAAAAGTTCTCCAGCTTTTGCATCAATGGAGACCTGATGTTTTACATCTTCTTCCACCCCCAGAGTTAAGTCCCGTTTGGACGAGTCTCCCCTATACTGCAGGTCTGATGAATCCCAACAAACCGGCTAAAGTCGTCTTCTCTTTTTGGAGACTGCCGACCTCCATTTCCAAAATCCCAATGCATCGTGCAGATGCGATCACCGTAGCAAATAATACCCAGAAACATATTTTATCCTCTCGACCGGGCCAATTGCCGCGCATTGAAACCCTCGAACTCATTGATAGTCGAGTCCCATTTGATTCAAAATCGGATATTCTGCCCGATGAGAAGTTCTGTCCTTTCTTATTCATTCCGGGGAATCTCCAAGATCATTATGATTTTGAACAGACACTTTGTATGGCTTTGGCCACTCTGAAAGGGCATTCTGACTGGCATATTATTTCTTCAGGCTCACTCTCCCATTTGGGCTACAAACGGGAACAAGAATGGCAACTGAAAATAAGGAGGGAAAACCTCACAGGCCAATGGTACTTTGCTGGAGATTTGGATTTAACTTCAACGGATCAATTTGCAAAATTGGCAAATGTGGTTTTGGGTTCCCATCTAAAAATTGAAACGGCTATTCTACCTGTTGTAGCGCACGCCTGTCGAAATAGCGGCATACCCCTCATTTTGAATCGTCTCCAAGCTCAAGCAGATCCCTTTCCCTGGGCTCACGGGGACAATGTTTTGCTTTCTAGCCGCGACGGGCAAGAACAGATTGATCTCATTGAAAGAATTCTCAAAGACTCGCAGCTCCGTCAAAAGTTCAGTCTTCGACTCCTTGGGCTTAGTGATCACAATCCCACAGATCATTTTTCTAACATAATGAGCCGAGTTTATTCGGAGACATCTCGAAATTTTTTTTAATTGCTGATCTCTTCCAAATCATAGAATAACAAATCTATGGATCGCTTAGCAATTGAAGATGTGGCATACTTGCAGTGACGGAATAAACAGATCGAGAAATCAATGGCAAAACTTCCCATGCCCGAAAAACTGAATATCTGCATGATCTGCCAAAGGTTCCCTATCTTAGGACGGGCCTCTGATCATGGATTCTTGTGGCCAATTGCTCGGCGCCTGGCCCTCGACGGCCACCAAGTGACGGTGTTGTCTTGGAAAAACCCTCAGGGAAAAAAGGAAATTCTTCAGGAAAACGTCATGGCATTTTTTCTGGGAGAATCTGGGTATCGCACGATTGATCAGTTTCCCGAGCTAGTAAAAAACAAATTTTTAGCTCTCCATGCCGAAAACCCATTTCATATTGTCCACAGCATTGATCGCGGCGGATATCTTATAGGTAAAAGAAGTCGGCTTCTTAAAGTCGCTATGGCCTATGATGTCGAGGCAACAGGAATGAGCGAAATATTTTCCTTGCTGGGAATGGCTCGAGAAACCTTAGGTGGCCTTTTACGAACAGCCGTTTTGGTGGGCTCAAGATTTATCATTTCTTATTACGGACGGGATCGCCAACTGTTGAAAACAGCTCATTCTGTGTTTGTCACAAGTCCCCAGCAGAGAATTGCTCTTGAAAGGTACTATCTCTACCCGGAGCTAAAAACCCACAGTGTTCCCTACGGAATTGAAATCACCGATCTTTCTCCGAGAGAAAAATCAGAGGAGTTGGGGGAAAAGGTCGGACTCCCCGCAAACGCCCAAACAATCGTGACAATAACAGATATGACGGAATTGGGCGAAGTGATTAACTTGCTGAGAGCCTTTGAGAAAGTAGCGGTGAAAAAACCGGCTTCTCGAATGATCGTACTCGGACATGGACCGCTAAAAAAAGAAATTGAATTTGAGATGCTCAACCTCGCCCTCGGGAATAGGGTCATTTTTACGGGAGCAATTCCCAACACTGCCCTGCCCGACTACATCGCTCTTGCTGATGTGTTCGTCAATCTCAGCTCGCGAACCTCTGGATTTGAACCAAGTCTCCTCGAAGCGATGGCCCAGAAAAAGGTGATTATCGGCTCTGAGGTAAGTCCAATTTCTACCATTGTAGAAGACGGACGTGATGGTTTTTTGGTCAGACCCGCTGACGTGAATTCACTTAGCACTCTGCTAATTCAAATTTTTTCTGATCAACTTCCCACCCGCGAAATTGGCGAAAACGCCCGCAATAAAACTCTCAATCTTTTTGATATGGGTAAAATGGTGAGCCAAACGGTCGAGGCCTATCGCCAGACTCTCTGGTCAACTGGATGGTATGAAAAGAAAAAAGCTAAGAAGGCATTTCGTGGTTCTTCCCATTCTAACACGACCGTATCCGACCCTCCTCTTGAGCAATCGCATTCTTAAGATCAAATCAAGATCGCAAATTAATGCATTACGACAATCTGTTTTGTCGAAATAATGCGAAGCATTGAACTGCCAAAGATTTTCTTTTTCAAAAGAAATCGCATCGGATTGATAAAATGATCTTTTCAATGGGATTCCAAGGAGATACCATAGCCAAGTAGTTTCGATAGTTTAGGGAACTGAGCGGGTTTAGAACATGGCTAGAAAACCTTGCTGCCACCTCAGGGGATAACATGACGAAAGCGGATCTCATTAACCACATCTCAGAGCGCGCCGGAATAACAAGAGTGAAGGCGGAAACTGTTGTGAATGCCATCTTCGATTCGATGGTTGAGGCCTTGATGCGCAATGATCGCATTGAAATCCGAGGATTTGGATCCTTTGTGAACCGTCTTTATGGTGCCTACAAGGGACGCAACCCACGAACGGGCGAAGTTATTAATGTCGGCGAAAAAAAACTACCCTTTTTTAAGGTTGGGAAAGAGCTCAAAGAAGACATCAACGGTGCCGAATAGCAATGAGATGATCTTATCAGGTATCAAATGTAAAAATTTTCAAGTCACCTAGGTCCCTTACTCCCCAGGCCGCCATAAATAAGCGCTCAAGACCCAAAGCAATTCCCCCGGATGGCGGCATTCCGCTCTCGAGAGCAGCCATGAAATTCTGATCAATGGGAAGGGGATTTTTGCCCATGAGCACTCGCTCTCGATTGTCAGAATTATTTCGGTGCTGCTGCTCTGCTGGATCGTTGAGTTCATGAAAGGCATTCGCTATTTCCAAGCCATTCCAATAGAATTCAAGCCGATCGGCCCATCCGTCTTTGGTTATTCGCGCCAAAGCCGCCTGACTCGGTGGAAATCTTTCGAGAAAAACCAAGCCCATCTGTTTCAAATGAGGTTCAATTTTCTCAATAAAGACGAGGTGAAACAGATCATTCCAAGTCTCAACTGATCCGGTGTAGATTCCAAGTCTTCGGCAAAGTTGAAGCAGATCCGCTTTTGTTGTTGTCACCCGCAGCTCAAAACTCAAAACCTCCTGAAATAGTTCCGCCATAGTGACCTCCCTTGGTTGAGAGATCGGAGTCGGAATCAGTGCCTCTTCAGCTAAAAAGCTAAGAAGGCCCATCAAATCAAACTTGATTGAATCAAGGCTTGAGTAAGCTCGATACCACTCAAGCATCCAAAACTCAGGCTGGTGACAGTGACTGAATTCTCCGTCGCGAAAACACTTTTTTATTTCAAATAGATGAGTTGCGCCCAACGCCAAAAGCCTCTTTAGGCTGAGTTCAGGAGATGTTGGCAAGTAAACTCCCCTCTCCCCTCCTTTGTAGTGAAGAGTAACTGGAAAAGGATCAAGAGTCGGTTCCATCCCGGGACAAGTTACCAAATAAGGAGTATCTGCTTCCCAAAAACCGTTCTCTAAAAAATAACTTCGAACTCCTCGAATCAACTTTTCCCAACGTCTCAATGAGACCCACTTTTCCGAAGTTTCGCAGATATGTCTGTGACAGGGAGCTAAAAGTGTAAACTGAACTCCAGAAAGGAACCAAACGGTCTTGCCAACTCTCTCCTCAACAGCCCCACATTCAATCGCAAGCACATCACCCGGAGAAAGGACCAAAAACGGATCGCCCACTTCAGGAGAAGGACCCCAAACCGCTGGGCCTAAAACAACAATTTTCAATTGCTGGTCTCCTTGGTAGACCACCATCGAACGCTCTTCTGGCGAGATTTCTAAAACTTTTCCGGCTAAGCGAAGTGACATTCCCAATGTCGATGTCGATGGATTGAAGGAGCAACACTGAGAGACCGTCATAAACGACCCCTGGATTGCGGGATAAGGCAGCCAAACCGATTTCAGATAGCGATCTCGTGGGGACATCAAAAACTCCATGGTATACGCTCACGTAAGTTAAAAGGAATTACAAAGCAAGGTCATAGACCTGCTAACCTTGACAATCAGGAATTTTTTTCCCATTTTAGTAACACCAAGAAATCTTAACCTCCAATAAGGGAGACTACTTATGCAATTCGATCTGAACATAAAGAAGGTAAAAGAGGAGATTCAAAAGCTCGGTGACCTCCAATACGTAAAGGGAGAGATTCGCCGCCTTACCGATGAAATCCGTCAGTTCGATATCCATGAGAAGCTAAGCCCTTCGGCTCGAAAAAAACTAAAAAAGCTCGAAACCCGCTACGAAACATGGGTTCGTTCTCTCTCAAAAGCTCAGAAACAACTGGATAGAGAATTCAGCAAAGCTTTGAGAAACATCAAAAAAACCCATTTGGACGTTCAAAAAGGATTCAGCTCTGTGCGTCAGACTGTGGATAAACAGAAGACTAAGATTGCGAAGTCTTCGGGCGAACTGAAAACACAACTGGGAACAAAAAGAAGTGCCGCAAAGAAGAAACTTACTTCTCAGAGAAAGCCAGTCCAGTCTAAGTCCGCTTCGCCCAAGAAGAAGTAGTCCGAGGTTCAAATTAGTATCCCCTTGCTTGCAATCTAGATTTAAAAACTAGAGTTGGTCATCTGTTTGTGCGAAGAAGAGTGGAGCTGTCAGTGAATAATAAAATGAGTAGCAAAAATGGACTCGAGAAAATCACCTTCAAGACGGGAGACCTCCTCTTCAAGGAAGGAGACTTGTCACGCCATTTTTATATCATCCAAGAAGGCAATGTAGAGATTTTCCAAAGTGGATTTCATGGAGAGAAAATTCCCCTTTCAGTTGTAGGGGCAGGCCAATCTCTCGGTGAATTTGCGATGATTGACGACTCTCCTCGCTCGGCAACTGCGCGCTGTCTCACTCGCGTCGAGGCGATATTGGTAAATGAAGAGGCATATCAGTACATGATTGAGAAACTGCCCGATTGGGTTGTTTCAATGATGCAGGGTTTGATTTCCCGCATTCGAGAAACCAATGAGATTCTAAAACGCCATGGGATTGTCGATCAAACTGTCACTCAGAAAATTGCCTCGACTGAGTTTGAAGGCGATGTTACAACCGCTATCAACATTGATCTGAATGACTTGAATGATGAGGGCGATAAAGACGAGTAGTCCCTCGTTTTCATAAAATCAATCGAATTCATACAGGAGGTTCCACTTCGATGGAAGGTCGCTCTCAATCCAAACTTCAAGGTGAGACCTTTTCTCATAGACACATAGGTCCAAATACAACTGATCAACAAAAGATGTTGGAGACTCTTGATCTTAAGAATGGAAGTGATCTTCTTAATAGGACACTCCCGCAAGATATCCTTTATAAAGGCAAACTCGATCTGCCCTCTCAAGGGCTCGCTGAATCAGAGTTTTTATCGAGAGCCCGCTCCGTAGCAAGTAAAAATCAAATCTATAAAAGTTATCTCGGACAGGGCTACTATGATACCCACGTACCAGGAATTATTCTTCGTACCATTCTGGAAAATCCAAGTTGGTACACAGCCTATACGCCCTACCAAGCCGAAATTTCACAGGGTCGTATGGAGGCCCTTCTTAATTTCCAAACTATGGTTGCTGATTTGACAGGTCTTCCGATTGCCAATTCCTCACTTCTCGATGAAGGAACGGCTGCTGCCGAGGCCATGACGATGAGTCAGTCGGTCAACAAAAAAAACTCATCCAACATCTTTGTTGTTGATGAGGATATTTTCCCACAGACTCTCGAGGTTTTGCAAACACGAGCTGAGCCTTTGGGCATTGAAATCAAAAATGTGAATTTAAAAAAATGGGATTTCTCCACTCCTGCGTTTGGTATTTATGTCCAATACCCTTCCTTCTCGGGAGCGATTTGTGATCTAACTGAAATATGTGAAAGAGCTCATCGTCATGGTTCCTTGGTTATTGCTGGAACCGATTTGTTAGCATTAACTCTTCTGAGGCCACCTGGAGAAATGGGCGTCGATATCACCGTTGGGTCAAGTCAAAGATTTGGAGTGCCCATGAGTTTTGGGGGGCCTCATGCGGCCTTCATTTCCACTCGCCAAGAATATATTCGATCAATTCCTGGTCGCCTCATTGGGGTAAGCAAGGACATCGATGGGAAGCTCGCCCTTCGTCTCACCCTACAAACACGCGAACAACATATTCGCCGAGAAAAGGCCACGAGCAATATTTGTACGGCACAGGTTCTTCTCGCGGTAATGGCTTCAATGTATGCTGTTTATCACGGTCCGAATGGGCTGAGAAGAATCGCCTCTGACATCCACCTATTGGCAAAAACCGCAGCAAACCTGCTAAAAAATCTCGGATTCAAAATTGTCCATGAACATTTTTTTGATACATTGAGAGTGGAACTTCCGGAAGATCAAAAAAAATCGATCCTCTTTTTGGCCAAAGCTAAAAAGATTAACTTAGCTGATTTTGGAAATAATACTCTCGGGATATCCTTTGATGAAACAAAGACAGCTCGAGACCTTGAAGAACTCATCAGTTTGTTCAGTGCCAATGCCCTAAATCAAATTTATGATTTATTGAATCGGGCGGAATGCAACTTTGGGCTTCTCTCCAGAAAGAGTTCCTTTCTGACTCACCCGACTTTTAATTCCTACCATTCCGAAACAGAAATGCTTCGCTATATCCGTCGTCTCGAATGCAAGGATTTAACGCTGGCAAATGCGATGATTCCGCTTGGTTCATGTACCATGAAGCTCAATGCCGTAAGCGAGATGATTCCTGTTACCTGGCCTGAATTCGCGAAAATTCACCCCTTTGCTCCCTTAGAACAAACTCAAGGCTACCAGCTATTGATTTCTGAACTTGAAAACTGGTTGTGTCAGCTAACGGGTTTTGCTGGAATTTCTTTTCAACCCAATGCCGGTTCTCAAGGGGAATACGCAGGCCTTTTAGCTATTCGCAAGTTTCACCAGTCCCGCCAACAAGGTCACCGAAATATCTGTCTCATCCCCCGATCGGCCCACGGAACAAATCCAGCGAGTGCCGCCATGGCCGGCATGGAAGTCGTTGTCGTCGGTTGCGATACGAACGGAAACATCGACATTGATGACCTGCAAATCAAGGCACATACTCATAGAAATAAGCTTGCCGCACTCATGGTGACTTATCCGTCTACACACGGAGTTTTTGAAGAAGAAATCATTAAAATCTGTCAAATTGTGCATGAATTTGGTGGACAAGTTTACATGGATGGGGCCAATTTCAACGCCATGGTTGGACTCGCCCGACCTCACGAAATTGGCGCCGACGTCTGCCACCTCAACCTTCACAAAACCTTTAGCATTCCGCATGGCGGAGGAGGGCCTGGGGTTGGTCCCATCGGAGTGGCAGAGCATCTGATGCCTTTTCTTCCGACTCATAAACAACAAAGTCGTTGCGGACCTAAAACTGGGATTTCGGCTGTCTCTTCAGCCCCGTGGGGAAGCGCTGGAATCTTACCCATTTCTTGGGCCTATGTTCATATGATGGGCTTGGAGGGTTTGAAGAAAGCGACGGAAGTGGCCATACTCTCGGCAAATTATATTGCAAAACGTTTAAGTCCACACTACCCAGTTGTTTACCGGGGGAAGCAAGGCTTTGTAGCCCATGAGTGTATTTTAGATTGCAGTGAATTTCGTGGATCCTCCGGTATTCAAGTCGATGATATTGCGAAGAGATTGATGGACTACGGTTTTCACGCTCCCACAATGTCATGGCCCGTGCCAGGAACCCTCATGGTTGAGCCAACAGAGAGCGAATCCCTCGCTGAGCTTGATCGTTTCTGCGATGCCATGATTCAAATTCGCAAAGAGATCAAACAGATTGAAATGGGCCATACAGACCGAGAGAATAACCCGCTTCGTAATGCCCCCCATTCCATCGAACACTTAACATCAGACGAGTGGAAACATCCTTACACGAGGGAGGAAGCGAGCTTTCCACTGACGTGGGTGAAAGATCATAAGTTTTGGACTCCCATCAGACGAATCGATAACGCTTACGGAGACAGAAATCTTGTCTGCAGTTGTCCCAGCCCTGACGAGTATGTATGATGGCGCTCAACTTATGAACGCACCTCCTTCTCAACTGGAACAGCTACGACTCTCAAGCTTTTGCGCTTATCCATTTGTTCAGCTATCGACGATTCCCGCCGGTTTTTTTCGACCATGCTGCTATTATACAAAAATGTTGCAAGCACCTACAGGACGAAATTTTTCTGTCGCAACTGACTCGATAGAAAAGGTTTGGAACAGCGACAGTCTTCGCATGATTCGAAAAAAAATGTTGAGCGGAGAAGCCCTTCATCAGTGTCGTCAGTGTTATCAGGAGGAGGCCTCTGGCTCTACAAGCATGCGTCAACGAAGTCTCCAAGATTGGGGAGACCACGAGGGCCTTGGCAAGGCGATCAAAGAAGCTGAAAGTAATGACTACCAGCTTTCTTCCTTGCCTTATTTTCTTGAACTCAAGCCGGGTAACCTCTGTAATTTAAAATGCAGAATGTGTAATCAGTTTGATAGTAGCTCCGTTGCCAATGAACTCAAAACTCTGGCAAACAAGTACAGTCATCTCATTTCACTTAAGGATCCAAGGCTTTTCGACAAAGAAACCTTTGAAGTTGATTTTACTATTGACCAAATGCCGAACTGGTCGGCTATTCCAGGATTTTGGGCAGAAATCACCAGTTTTATCCCATATATCGAGACTCTTAGCTTCGCCGGAGGCGAACCAGCCCTCCTTCCTGAAGTTTTCTCTCTGTTGAAGGCTTGTGTCGACAGCGGACATTCGAAACGTATTCGAGTATTTTTATCTTCAAATTTTACTTATTTGAGCACTGAATTGATTGAAGTTTCCACCCAGTTTAATCCCTTTGAATTCATAGCAAGTATTGATGGGACAGGTTCTGTTCAAGAGTACATTCGGTTTCCTTCTAAATGGAACGTGGTTGCAGAAAACTTTCTGCTCGTGAAAGAGCGCGTAAAGGAAGGGAGAGTAAAGCTCCTGGTAAACCTGACCCTACAAATGTATAATATTCTGTCTTTCACCGATGTTCTAGATTGGATTGAAACTCTCGCATTGGAACAGCCTCATTTTTATCAGTATCCTTACTCAATAAACATTCTCTTTAAGCCTCGGTTTTTGAATATCGACATTCTTCCCCTTTCTGTGAGAGAGATCGCCATTGAGAGAATTAATTCCTATTTGAAGCGTTCCCATCTCATCAAAAATCTCGAGGGATTAGGTGATCGCTTCGACCTCATACTTCATCAACTCAAACAACCGCTACCGCCAGATTATGAGGAAAATCTGAAAAAGTTTTGGGCTTACACCCAGCTCCTTGATGACCACCGAAAACAGAAACTCAAGCACGTGGATCCCATTCTCTACGCTGCCGTCGCAAGTGAGGCTGCTAGATTGGGTTTTGAGAACTGGAGTTTTTCGGAATCTCACCTCAAAAATGTGTCAGTTGCAACCTTGGTTGGCGAGCAAAGTCCATGAATGATCTCACGGACTCGGACCCCGATCAAAATCAACCCCTCCTACCCAAGGGAATTTGTCCTTTGCCCTGGCTGCATTTTAGCGTCAATACAGACACGTCAATTCGAGTGTGTTGCAATACAGATCATGGTGGCCACATTCGCGATGAAAATAATAACCCCATTTACCTCTCGAATCTCGCATCGGTTGATCAAGCATTCAATGGCCCCTTTATGAAGAGATTTCGTTTGGCTATGGCAAATGGTGAGAAGCCAACTTTTTGTAACAATTGTTATCGCGTTGAAGACAATGGTGGTGTTTCCTTACGCAATATCTACCTCAAGCAATATGAGGAGAGCTTTCATCATCTTCTCGAGGCGACGGGAGAAGATGGTACAGCGACAAATGAAATTTCATTTTTAGACCTGTCACTGAGTAACCACTGCAATTTGAAATGCCGCATGTGCGGGCCAACCTCTTCCTACGCTCTACACGATGACTTTGAGTCCCTTAAAATTCATTTCTCCAAAGAACATACACAAAGAGCCCATCTCGACTGGCAGGATGACAGCCATCTTACTATGATTTTTTCAAAAATTCTGCCTGGCCTGAAAGAAGTACTCACCACAGGGGGGGAACCCTTTCTCTCGCGATTGCATTTGAAACTTCTCGAATTGGCAGTTCAAAATGGATCGAGTCGCAACATTGTTCTCCGCTACCATTCAAACATTTCTGTTCTTCCTCCTCGGCTTCTTGAATTGTGGTCAGAATTTAAGGCAATTGAAATTCATATTAGCGTGGAGGGTTACGGGGATATCAACGATTATATTCGCTTCCCTCTCAAGTGGAGTGTCTTTCGCAAAAACTTTGAAAGCTTGATTGAATTGAAGAAAAGGCTTCCTCTCTGGCTGGAAATTCACACCTGTTTTCAGGCCTATAATATTTTACGACTTCCAGAATTTCTCGATTTTCTTATCAACTACCGTGATTCCCTTCCAGCCATGCCTTATTTTATTTCCCTGGGAAATCCATCGTACCTTTCCGCCTCTGTTCTTCCTTCAGCCCTTAAAGAACTAGCGATGGAAAAAATCTACCGCCACCTTGATAGAAATATTTCCCACTACGATGAGCACTTTGGCCAATTCAATCGAGAAAAGATTGAGATACTATTGAGTCATTTCAAATCTTTGAATCACTCAATTGAAACCGAGATCCAGCGCCATATTTCCTGGAAGAAGTTTATGGACTATACCTCATCATTTGATCGCCTTCGGAACCAATCTATTCTAGAACTCCTTCCTGAGATGAAATCCTTTTGGAAACCTGGAAATGCCGAAAGCGATTTTAACGCCACTGTATAGTAATACTATAAGGGCGACCTTTCCTCCTCCCCTTTCATTGTGTAACTTTTTTCCCATGTAACTCGATAAGAGACTGCACATTCTTAGCAAAATGTTCAAATTAAGACCCCCCATTCCTTTTCTGTCTGATCAAAGTACAATTTAAACAAGGTCGCGGGCATCCAATTCTTATTGGGGAGGAATATACATGCTGAATCCACTTTCTCGTCGTCGTGTTCTTCAGGCACTTTCATTGACAATGACCGGAAGCCCTTGGCTGTCTGCTCTTGCTGAAAGGCAAGCCAATCAAAATATCCCCAAATTAAGTTTAAAAGCTCGGATTGTTGAGACCGGCGAAATTGTAGATATCGATAACGATGAGGTCGGACAGTTGATTTTCGAAGGGAAGGCTCAGATTGTAGAGGACAAATCGAGTGTTGTCGAAAAACTTGAGTATTTTTCCTCGCTCGCAATTCCTCGATTTATGAAGTTTGAAAATGTTATGAAATCTATTACGCCTGAAATTGAAGCCCATTTTGATTACTTCATTTGTGTAAATACAGCAAAAGCTGATTCCTCTCCAACAAACTTTGTGCCTGCCCAATTCATGTCAGTCATTGGGCGTCCACGAAAGGGCCGAAATATTTTTGAACGCAATTCCTCTCAAGAAATTATTGGCATCACCGCCGAGTCTCAGAAATTTCAGAGCGATTTTTTTGAAACCTATTTCGAAAATGCACTCAAGCAATCCGCCGAATATGCTCGTCGCAATGATATCAACCTCAATTACCAAAATGATCAACTGCCGTACGCCCTTCCCGTTTCATCTGGGTTGGCGGGATCGGGATCCATATTGACAATATCTGGGGCCTTTCAAGTTCATTTTGCAAAAACAAGGGATCACCAGCAAGGCACGATTGGTTCTCCCATGTCTCATGCCATGTATATCTATTATCGCTATAGTTCTGGAGGCCGTTGGTCCGGAATCGCCATCCATGGCACTCCACCAAGCAATTGGAAAAAACTGGGGGTTTCCAGGGCCAGCCATGGTTGTGTCAGAACACTACCACACGTGGCAAAGGCCCTTCGCGGGGCCTTTTTTGAGTCGAGCTCTTTTTTATCGCCCAACCTGCCTGAATTTGATGCGAACTCAGCCTTGCCCAAATTAACCGGAAAAAATATCTCAGAAAGCCGCCCGAAGGCGGTCATCGTCTTATTTGAGGGATATCAGCGACCCACCATTCACCTGGGCTAAAATCGCATGAACTGGCCCACTTGATTGTTGTTCCAAACTCCAAGGGAGCCGGCTGAACTAAATCTCAGGAGTCCAGGATCTTCAAACATGCGTCCGGCAGCAGCGCTCACGTTGTGAGCACTGCACCAAGCCGAACTCGATCCTGAACCCCTAAGATCTGCTTCAGCCAGCTCCCTGTGTCTTTTGGACACAACAGAATCACCGAAGGCTTGTGGGCCAACCGCTGCATTAAAAACGAGATCCTTCTTCTCAAATTATTGATTTTTGCATGAGTCGAATGCCGGCCAAGGGGAGGTCAATCGCCTCATCCGCAAAACCTGGTGTACAAGGAAAGATTCCAGAAGCCTTAGAAATCATATGTCATCATCGCCATCCGAAGTTGGAATCCTTGGTTGGCCCACAAGCCTTCGGTGATTCTGTTGTGTCCAAAAGACACAGGGAGCTGGCTGAAGCAATCTCAGGGGTTCAGGATCGAGTTCGGCTTGGTGCAGTGCTCACAACGTGAGCGCTGCTGCCGGACGCATGTTTGAAGATCCTGGACTCCTGAGATTTGGTTCAGCCGGAGCCCTTGGAGTTTGGAACAACAATCAAGTGGGCCAGTTCAATGATTGCAAACATCAATGGTTTGATTGGGATAAAAGTATTTCAAGCCAAGCTCTGGCATTTATTGGAAACGCGTCTCGAGAAGTCAATAATCCTGACCGAAGGCTCTGCTCAGAACACTTGCAATCTTTAAACAAGGTGTCCCCAGTATCCAAAATTCTTTCTGTCATTTGGAATGCCTTGGCATTATTCGCACGCATCGTCTGAATCACATCGTCCAAGGTCACATGCGGTATCGAATCATCCCAGCAGTCATAATCTGTCACAAAACAACAAGGCAGATACGGAAGACCTGCCTCTCGGGCCAAGGCATATTCCGGAAAATGCGTCATTCCAATGATATCCGCACCCATGGAACGATAATGAATGGATTCCGCTTGAGTTGAAAAGTAAGGACCTTCCACACAAATGTAGGTTTGGCCCACGTGGCTTTCAAAAGGCAAGCCCTCTGCCAGTTCGATCGTTCTGCTTGCCATTGACTGACAAACTGGCTTGGCTAAAGACACATGGCCAACGACACCGTCTCCACAGAAGCTATGATGACGAAGACCTTTCGTGCGATCAATATACTGAATCGGAATGACCATATCTCCAGGTTTATAATGCTGTTGGAGGCTACCAACAGCTGAAAAGCTAAGAATTGCCTTTGCACCATATTTCTTTAAGGCCCAAATATTTGCTCTATAGTTAACTTCGCTAGGCAAAAGTTCATGGTGATCTCCATGCCGAGAAACAAATAAACATTCATGATCCCCTATCTTGACGGTTTTTAATCCGCTCGATGCAGAGCCGAAGGGTGTTTCTCTACCTAATAAAGAAATCGTTTTAAAATTTTCAAATTTTTCGAAACCTGACCCACCTATGATGGCCCACATACTAAAACCTCCTCATAAACTAAAAATAAAATATTCACAAAGTTCTCTCGCCTATGCCCCGACGCATTTCGCGTAATGCTTCAACCTCTTCGGTTGGCAAAAAACTGAGTCCACCCATTTGCTTAGCTAAAGCCAGTATTTGAGCAGAATGCTCCAGTCTCTCCATTCCATTCACCGCTTCATCCAAATCCTCTCCCCAACTCAAACCGCCGTGCCGACTCAGTATCATCAAACGGTGATGAGGAAGAAAGGAACCCAAGACCTCTCCCATTCCCACAGTTGTTGGTCGCGCATAGGGAACTATAGGTATGGAGCCAACAGCCAAGATTATTTCGCTCAGACAATCACTTGGTAATTCTGAAAGCTGCGGGTGCGAAATAGACCAAGCCACTGCGTAAGGAGGATGAGCATGTACAACAGCCCTAGCCTTTTTAACTTGTCGGTAGACTTCAAGATGCATCGACATCTCTCCAGAAGGCTTTCCCTCCAGTACGCGGCCCTTCAGGTCAATGACGCAGAGATCTTCGACCTTAATAAAAGCCTTGGCTACTCCAGAAGGCGTAATGACAATCCTCTCGTCACTCAAACGATAACTGAGATTCCCGTCTGCAGCGGCCAGCATTCCTCGATCATAAAGACGTCGAGAACCCAAAAGTATTTGCTGTCTCACCGTCAACTCTAATTCCATGCTCATTTAGATTCCCTTCTGGCAGGCAAGTATTCTATGCAGGAGAAACTGAGTCAAGCTAGACGAACTCAGAATAACGTGGGATATTCGGCCATCATGAAAATTCGACACTTGCATCATTTTAGCCTCCCAGAATCCATCACGGAACGAATTCAATGGGGCCTTGCTCGAGAGCAGTTCAATTTGGAACAAAAGCATTCATTGAGTGAGGCCATTTTAGATCTTTCAAGGCAATATTTGGATAGAACAATTGACCCTCAACTGTGGACGAATCGTCGTCATCGTGCCGCCTATTGGGCTTACTTTCTCCCACTCAACTTTCTACGCCTGACCGCAGTTCTCGAGGAGGGACTCCGTCTTAATTTCTTTAAAAATATTAAGGAAGTTGTTGATTTTGGATCTGGTCCAGGAACAGGCTTACTCGCATGGGATCTCCTCCAAATCCCAATACCTCTCGATTGTTACCAATCCATCGACTCAGCTCGCGAACCACTGGATATCATAAGAGCAATGATTGATAAATTTCCAGTGACCATGCAAACAGAAATCCACCAGAGTCGTACTCTTCCGCGAGCTCCCCATTCACAGAGTCTCGCCTTATTGAGTTATTCACTTAACGAGGGACATTCAATACCCGAAAATTTGGATGGCTATTCACATGTCCTTATCTTAGAACCTAGCAGTCGAACACAAGGACGGCAGCTCATGGTTTGGAGAAATGAACTTCTCGAGAAGGGTTATCATATTTGGGCACCTTGCACCCATCAGATGGCTTGTCCATTGCTTGAAATGTCCAAGTCAGATTGGTGCCATGATCGTATATTATTGCGACGACCTGATTGGCTGATTCACCTGGAGGACCTGCTTCCCCTTGATAACCGCAGCCTCACCTTTTCCTATTTGATGGCCTCTCGAATCGCTCCTCCCGAATGGTCTGTAGCAAGGATCATTGGAGATACTCTTGAGGAAAAGGGAAAGACAAAACAAGCACTTTGCCGAGGCCCAAAGAGAGAGTTTTTATCATGGCTCAAGAAAGAAGGGCGGGCTCCACTTATTCCTCGCGGTTCAAGAGTTGAGCTGCCGACGGACTTAACTATCAAGGCAAACGAACTGCGTTCAAAATCAGAAATTAGAATTCATTCCACACACGGAAAAATCTAAATGCAGTTTTTAAGGCCCATGGGCCAATGAAACCCTGATTCGGGTTTAGGCAACCTTTGTATTTGTGAGAAGCTCAATAATACTATCGTAAACGGCGACTCTTTCGGGTGTCTCTTTGTAAGCCCTTCTTCGAACTCCCATGGCTAAATCAGCAGCCGTAATACTCAAGTTTGGAGACCTATAAGTTGGATCGGCTCCGAATGAAAGAAATAGCTTAGCAGATTCCAAATCACCCTCACGAGCCGCATACATCAGCGGATTCCATCCCTTGTTATCGATGTCATTTACATTGAATCCACCGAGGTTCCACACCAACTGTGCCATTTCGACTCGTCCGCTCTGAGCGGCCGCAATCAGAAGGGTTGCTCGTTCATTTGAAACAATCTTCTGATCTGAGCCCTTTTCAATTAAAATCTTAACTGCCTCGATGTGACATTTTCGAACGGCCTTCATCAAAGCATTCTCTCCCAGCATATCCTTGCACGCAACGTCAATAGAAGGATTATCAAGAAGGTTGAGCACGATCTCCTCAGCACCCATTGTTTCCAAAGCAATCATAAGGGAATTCTTTCCTCTTGTAGAGACGAGATTTCCTCCTCCTCCCATCCAATTCGGATCGGCCCCTTTACTCAAGAAATATTTGACCTCTTTTTGATTCTTCTCCAGAATGGCCTTCACCAAAGGGGAATACCCTGAGGGAAGGATCGTATTCATACTTGCCCCTTGTTCCAAACACCAATTCATCTGATCAACTAAGTTTTCATCTATGGCCCACACAAAGGCGTCCTGAATATCTGCACCGGCCTCCTTAAAAAAGAGGGCAACTTTTGGTTTTCCCTTCTCCAGTGCTATGTTAATGAGGTTTCGTCCGCGATGGTCAACTTTCTCCATACCTTTTTCAGGACTTTGCATCATTGCCACTATGGCCCTTTGGAAGTTGAGCTCGGTCGCTAGCATAATCGGCGTATATTTTGTGGATCTTTCAGGGATATCAGCTCTCGCCTTGTTTTTTATCAATAATTCAATGAGCGGCAAGGCATTTGCCTTAACAGCAAAATACAAAGTCGTCTTTTCCGTATCACGATCAATGGTATTGATATCCGCACCCAAATTAATTGCCATCAAAACGCCAGAGATGTTACCACCACGGGCCTGTGATATCAGCATTTTCTCATTCTTACCCTGATGGCCATCTGCCGAGGTCTTCGGCTGTACAATTTTCTCAAAAATTCGCTTTATTCGAAATGGAACCATAATCTCCTCAATAGATGCTTTGATCATATCAAATAATTATTTTATTCGGTCTAACTTATGCCCAAAATTTTTAGAATCAGGTCGAAAGTATTTGGCTGTTCAAGCCCAAATATTGAATTGAACTCGCAACATCAGGATCTTTGTCCAGAATCAGGGGGGCCTTCCATTTTCTTCCCTGAAAAGTCTTTTGACGACGGAATTCGTCCAGAAACATTTGATAGGTTTCCATTTTACTCGATGCCCAAGCTGGAGCGACCAACTCATCATGACGACTCGCAACTGCAGCAAGCCGATGCACAGATAGCTCCGGCCGCAGGTGTTCGAGAAACAAGATCGTTCTTCGAATATAAACCTCACGAGAGAGAGGTATAAATTGACCATCATTCCAAATCTTCTCGAGCGGAGTATTTCGCAATACATGAAGATTATGAAGCTTTACATTGTTGATCGGCAATTGGTTAACCAGCTTTGCGGTCGCAATGACTTGATCATCCGTTTCTCCTGGAAATCCAAAAATCAGATGAATCCCCAGATCTACCTGAGTTTTCTCTTTTATTCTCAAAATGGAATCGATTGCTCTTTGCCCAGAATGTCCACGTTGCATCCACACAAGCTGTTTTTCATCAAAAGATTGAACTCCCAGTTCAACTGCCACAAATCGATCTGATCTCGTTGTCTCATTCCATAAATCCAGAACAGCATCTGAAATACAATCCGGCCTGGTCCCAACGACCACTCCCTTTACATCGGGAAATGAAAAAGCCGTTTTAAACTGCTCACGCAAATGAATCGTTCGACTAAAAGTAGTCGTGTAGGCCTGAAAGTAGACCAAAAACATCTCCCCATTAAATCGTCGCTGCAATCTCGCGCGAGTTTCCTCAATTTGCCGATGCAGAGGTTCTTGAGAGTATTCGGGAAAAGCGGCTGATCCCCACTGATCACAAAAAATGCAGACTTTTCCTCCTCCCAGCCCCTCGCGGTTTGGGCAAGTTTCAGAAATGCTGACGGGAATCTTATAAACTTTTCCACCAAAACGATGACGGTAAAATTGGCTGATCGCATGATAGGGCAAACCTTGCCAGGGTGAAGCTAATGACATATGTGATACTTAAGCAAAATATTGGAGTTTGGCAATGCCATTGAGAGATGAGCTTGATTCGAACAATCCGTTTCAGATTGAAATCACCCAAGATGGCAGTCCGACCCTCAGACTAAGGGATTCATCGGGTCTTGGAGAATCCATGCATAATCTTAAGGGAGCTTTTTCAGAAACTATATATATTTACCTTCCCACCCTTCAAAGGGCCTTCGAATGGCAAGAGCCAGAAACTCGCCTGCTTTCAGTAGGGCTAGGACTTGGTTACAATGAACTTCTCTCCGCAGCCTTTACACTTAAAAATTATCCGAACCACCCCTGGCGCCTGCTCAGTTACGAAAGCAAGGATTTTCTTCGCCGCTACTTCATCAGCTGGCTCGATGAAAACCCTCGAGTCTCCCAAACTGATTCTGATCTATTTGGCGTCTATGATGTTATATTAGATTTGGTGAGTCGCGAGATGAACCTGACTCAAACCGCTGTCCGGAATCAATTGAAGCAAATGGCAGCAGAGAAAACCTGGATGCTCTACGAGACGCTCAAGCCATGTGAACATCCACCATTTCGGGTGCACGGAATTTTTTACGATGCTTTTTCATCTCAAACGAGTCCAGAGCTCTGGAATGAAAGTAACTTAGATCAGTTTTTTATCCAATTTGCGGACGTTCCCTGCGTTTTGTCTACTTACGCTGCCACCGGATCTCTCAAGCGGGCACTGAAAAGAGCAAATTTCAAAGTTGAATTCGTTCCAGGATTTGGCGGAAAGAGACAGAGCACCACGGCGATGAGAGATCGTCATTACTGAAAATCGAACATTAATAGGCGATTTTTTTTCTTGCCGAAGCCGGCCTTCGAACTTTTGGCTCTTGGCGAGCAATGCTCTCTCTTGGCTGAGCTAAATGAGCTATGATTTCTTGATGACAGCCATTGACGCAGGTGAGGCCCCAATCGCTCCCGGCATTGCGAAGCTTATCTAGTAGATCATATCGTGTTCTGAACTCTATGAGCATCTCAGGAGTTACCATGTTGGATCCGCCAAACTGAGTCGTGAAAATCTGATGCCTTCCAGATGAATCCCGAATGAGAATATTCTTTAGACCCCAGGAATCAAATTCATAAGTCATACTTCTGAGAACTCCCTTCGATTCCGAAAATTCAACTGCCAGCAATTGATCAGTAACTCCATCTATCCAATTTAATTCCAGTCGGGGATGATTTTTATCTCTCTGAACGATAACCTCAAGCTTTCCCTTTTCGCAGCGTGGGATATCCAGCAATTTTATCTTGGCTAGCTTTAAGTGTTGGGACAACATCAATTCTGCCTCAAGACAGCGACTATGAGGCTGAGAAAAATAAAGAGAATACATGACAGAGAGAAGAAATACTCCTCCCTTTTCTCTTGGATAGGGATCGGCTCGTAGAGCTCTCGCAAGTCCGCTATTTTCACTATGCCTGGCCATTTTGAGGCTCAAGATTTCTTCTACTCGCATCAGATCAGAGGCTATTCCCGCCGTTGGCGTCAAAAGGAATTTCTCCTCGTTAACTAAAAATAGCCCCAAATCCAAGTTTTGAATCTGAATTGAATCAACATATTCTTGCGCTTCCTTACTATTGGTCAGCTTCCAATGAACTTCAATGGCGGCTTCTCTACCTCTGATTTCAATTCGATGAGGAGCCTTTTCAATTCCTTGCAGTAATGAGTACTCCATCAAACGTGATCGATTGATGCTTTCTTGAGGGAGCAATCGTTTGATAAAATCCTTCGCTGATTCGTCTTTCACACCTGATTTGATCAGTCCCCTATTTCCTATATTATGGATAGCCGAGGATGCGCTTGCAATGGAGAACCTGGCCAAACTGGCTTTCGTTAAGAGAAATTCTCCGGCAGACAGAAAAATGAGAAAACAGAAAATTCGTTCTCTCACACTTTTCCGAGATATTTTCAAATAGAGCACTGAATGAGCATTGAAATACACGAGCTTCCCCGATTTCCGTCAGTTTCCTCTATCGGACGTTTGTCGGGTCGGGTTAACGAAGGTAGGGGTTCGTCTCAAAATGGATCGAATCTGCTTGCTCACTCGAGCTTGTTAGAATCTGATATTGTTATGAGTGCAAAAAAGCTAGGTATTTTGTTAGTCCTTCTTTTTTCAGTGGCAACCGAAGCAACGGAATGGGACGAAAAGGATCAACTCACGCCTGCGGAGTTAAATGAGCTGATCGGAATAGAAAAAGGTCCTGTTGAGAAATCTCAGTTACCTGGAATTGAACAGGCCATCGGATTCTTCTCGCGTGGTGATCTTATTAATTCCAATAGTCTCCCCTCGGAGTCCCAGGGCCTCTTGAAAATCATGCAGGGCAGAAAGCGAGCCTACGCAACTGATGACGTGGTTAAAATACTTGCCGATATTGCAAAAAGCATCTCTCGGGACTGTCCAAATGGGGAGCGACTTCAGATTGGCGATATCAGCGGAGCAGGTGGAGGCCCCCTGGGGCGCCACGGGAGTCATCAAAACGGTCTTGATGTCGATATTGCCTACTATCGCCACAATCACAAAGAACAGAATCCCGATAACAATCTTGGATTTGATGAAGATTTTGCCCCGAGAGGAAAACTCTCCCTAAACTTTGACTCAGATCGAAACGGAGAAGTCTTTAGCCGCCTTATTCAGACGGGTCGAGTGAATCGAATATTTGTCGACGAGGTCATCAAAAAGCATTTTTGCCTAAAATGGAAAAATCAAGACTCAGATCTAAAGGTGGCCGCAGTTCTCAGAAGCTTGCGTCCCCTGAAAAACCACCACGATCATTTTCACCTCCGACTGACCTGTCCACCAACAAGTCCACGCTGCATAGAACAGGAACCTCCTCCTGTTGGGACAGGATGTTAGAACTCACCTATCTTGCTCGCGCAGACTCCAGCAACTCCATGATTTCTTTGATCACCAAGCCCTTTTCATTTTTATCATTCGATCCAATCGCCTTCCTGACACAATGATCAATGTGCTGTTCAATGATTTTCTCTTCCAAAGAACCCAATGCCGAACGCACCGCTTTGATTTGAGTCAAAATGTCCATGCAGTAGCGCTTCTCTTCAACCATCTTGGCGATCCCACGAATTTGTCCTTCAAGGCGCTTCAAGCGATTGAGATGACTCGTGTGAGAAGTTCCCTTTTTTTCCATTAGATGCCTCCAAGATTTTTACTTTTCAGTCGAAGGCTATTGAGTACTACAGAGATACTGCTCAAGGCCATAGCTATTGCAGCAAAAACAGGAGGAAGCAAGGTCCCTGTTGTCGGAAACAAGACTCCCGCCGCCAAGGGAATTCCAAGACCATTGTAAACAAATGATAGAAATAGATTCTGACGAACAACCTTCATGGTGCCCCTGGAGATTTTCAAAGCGATCGGCAAAAGCTCCAAATCGCCATTAATCAGAGTCATGTCAGCAGATTCAATTGCGATATCCGTTCCAGTGCTCATGGCAATACCTAAATCAGATTGAGCCAGGGCAGGTGCATCATTGATACCATCCCCAGCCATTGCCACTCGGCGACCTGCCGATTGCAATTCCTTGACCTTCATAAGTTTGTCCCCTGGCAAAACCTCTCCCGCAAATCTCATGATCCCAACTTGGTTCGCTACACTTCCCGCAGCCCTTTGCGAATCCCCTGTCATCATCCAAACTTCAATACCCATTTCTCCAAGTTCACGTACAACCCCAGGAGCCCTCTCTTTTATCGGATCAGCCACTGCTATCATCATGACAAGACAAGCTTCTACCGCCACAAACACAGGAGTATGACCCAGTGAGCCCCATTCCTCCAGAGTTCTCATCACTTCTTCGTTGAGTTGGACGGATTCATTGAGCATCAATTTTTGATTGCCCACCAATATTCTCTTTTTTCTGCAAGCCCTATGATGCCTAAACCTGTTAAGGACTGAAAGCTCTCCACTTCCACGTTCATGCCACCATTATCTTTTGCAAATTCTGAAATCGCTTGACCCAGTGGGTGCTCAGATCGACTCTCCAGGCTCAAGAGCCAGTTGTAAATTTCTTTTTTTCCAACGACCATCATTGTTCAATATTTTTGTCACAAGGACTTTTGGATGACCCTCCGTGATTGTTCCTGTTTTATCCAAAATGATCGCTGTTATCTTTTCACCCACCTCTATTGCCTCAGCACTTCGAAACAAAATTCCTCGCTGAGCTCCTCGACCGATTCCGACGATGATTGCCGTGGGTGTCGCTAATCCCAGGGCGCAGGGACATGCAATGATGAGCACAGAAACAAAGGCAACAAGACCGTAAGTCAATCGAGGCTCGGGCCCTACGAGCATCCAAATGCTAAAACTCAAACAAGCCAAAATGAAAACAGTGGGGACAAAAATTGAACTCACTCGATCCGCAAACCGCTCGATGGGAGCCTTCGAATTTTGAGCATCTTGAACCAATCTAATAATTTGAGAAAGGAAAGTTTCGCTCCCAACCTTGCAAGCTCTCATTTGAAAAGCGCCCTTTTGATTGAGCGTCCCACCAATGACCTCAGAACCAGACCTTTTCTCTACCGGAATTGGCTCTCCTGTCACCATGGACTCGTCGACGAGCGAATTACCTTCTAACACCGTGCCATCAACAGGAATTCGTTCTCCCGGACGAACCGAAACAGTATCACCAACGACAACATTCTCAATTGCAACCCTTGTAAACTCACCATTGACAACCACCAGAGCTTCTTTGCTCTTCAGCTCAAATAAACCACGTACGGCCATTGAAGTCTTCAGTTTGGCTCTGTTTTCAAGAAATTGGCCGAATAAAATAAATAGCACGATGAATCCAACAGACTCGTAATACACGTGTGCAGAAAGTCCCTCATATCTAAAGAGATTGGGGCTAAGAGTTAGAACGAGACTATATACAAAGGCCGAGAGGGTTCCCAGTCCCACCAAAGTATTCATGTTGGCATGACCCGTTCTCAGAGTGAGGAACAGACCAAAGATAAATCTCTTCCCAGACCAAAACAATATGGGAAGAACGCACATTAACTGCATCATGTGATTAACAAAAGTCGACCATTCACGAGCAAAAGGAACCAAATCCATTCCCAATAAAAAAAGTGGAATGGTCAAAATTCCCGCCACAATCATGCGAATTCGCAAATTTTTGTCTTCTTCTGATTGATCATAAGCTTCTCTGAGGTCGATAGGATCTGCACGATCTGAAATTTCTGCGGAGATTGGCGATTGGCCACTTTTTTATTTCGATGAATTCGTATCCGATGTCCTTCGCTGTCTTGCGGACGGCGATGAGAGTCGCTTCAATACTCCCCAAGCCTTCCTTGATAATAAGTGTCGCCCGATTGGTCACAAAATTAACTTTGGCGCTTTCAATCTCAGGCATTCGCCTGAGGGACGCCTCAATATTTCTCGCACAAGAAGCGCAGGTCATACCCTGAACCAAGTATTCTTGTCTCACAAAGTAACCTCCAGATCAGATAGCAATTGCAAACGCACAAGCTTAGACCTTCATCTTCAAATCGGCTCAACTTTTTATTATTCTACTATACCCCATAGGGTATGTCAAAATATCTCAAATGTTGACTGAATCCTCGCAATAACGCATTCTCCGTTCCCATGAGCAGACCTATTGTAACTTTGACAACCACGTTTTCATTTGAAGCCGCACACCGCTTGGTTAAGGGCTATCCAGGACGCTGTCAGAATCTTCATGGCCATTCTTTTCGAATTACCTGTGAAATAAAGGGCTTGCAGCTCAACCAATTTGGCATGCTCAAAGACTTTGCTGACTTTAAGGTCATTAAAGACTGGTGCAAGGAAAACTGGGATCACGCCACGCTCTTGGCTGATTCAGATGAATTGACCATTGAATTTTTAAGATCCACCCACCAGAGGCATTTTGTATTTAGTGACAATCCCACTTCTGAAGTGATCGCACTTTATCTACTTGAAAAATCTGCAGATCTAGGCTTTCCATTGGATGCCGTAACCATCGATGAAACTTGCACTCATTCCTGCACAGTCAGACGCTAAAAACTGATCCAAGCGATTCGATTCCTGAAGTCGACCCAGCTCATCCAGTTCGATTTTGTGACCATCTTGTGTGGTCACGAACTGGGCTTGCCTAATTGCTTGACTAAAAGTTCCGTCTTAAATTTGAGATTGGGATACCGACCTTTGTCGATTGATAAAATATAAAACCCCCCGATTTCAGACAATCAGAAAAAAGGGCCAAACCACAATCATCCTGACGCTCAATAAAAGATCCGACAAAGACTGGTCCCTTTCAAGTTTCAGTCCTTTAAGGTGATTAAAATTCGATTCACAATAAAAAGGGTATAAATGTCTTGACGAGAAAAACTCTCAGATTCATGTGCAACTGCGGTGGTGCGAGCTTTGAAATGATCTGCTTCGCTCAGTGAATTTCCCAATTTAAGGGCCATTGGCGATTGGGGCGTCAGATAAAATATAGAAGCACCTAAAAGCACCGGCAGTCGAATATTGAAAGCTAAAGTCTGCATCATGCGGTCTAGATTTTCGTTAGGCAATCCTAAAATTTGATAAGACACAATATGAAATCCCAAAGAATGCGCCCTGTGAACGACTCGTGATATGCCTCGAGGGTATGAGGACGCTTCGTGGTTTCCCGTACCACTTTATCGGAGCTGACCAAAGCCAAATTGAGATGAGTAAATCCTGCCTTCTACATGAGTTCAAGTAGCTCATCATCAAGACTCAAATAACTGATTCCATTCATCGCCACAACTTGCATTTCTCGGTTGGGAAATCTCTCAATCAAAGCGCCACACAGGCGCTTCATTTCATCCTTATAAAAAGTGAGATTATCGTCTTCAAAATCAATGACGCGATAACCCTGCTCATATCGAAGTTCGATCTCACACAAAACATCCTCGGGAGAGCGCCTCTGATATCGATGACCAAAAGTCAAATGAACCGAGCAGAAGGAACACTTATGGGGGGGCAACTTCTGAAGTAATCATAAAAGCCAGAGGGAGGTGACCGTATTTGTAAGTTCCTAATGAGAATGACCCAAGATCTGGATAAGGTAGCTCCCCAATATCAAAGTTCTCCTTGATTGGATTAAATTGGAGCTCCCCATTGATTTTATATCCGAGACCTCCGACCTCTGTTATCGCCAGCTTTCCTGAAGGAAAGATACAAAATCAACGATAGATTTTTCACCCTCTCCGCGGATGATAAAATCCACTGAGTCGTGTTGCAATACAGATTCTGGTACAGCAGAGACATGCGAACCTCCCATGAGCACCGGAATGTTTCGAAAATTCTTTACCCTTTTGGAAATTTCGTGAGCTTCCCGAAAGTAGGGAGTAAACAAACAGGATACACCAACGAGATCGGGCTGAATTCTCGCAATGTCGTCAGCGATCAGATCGAAGCTCGCGCCGAAGTGATAATAATTATAAAAAGTAGAAAATGGACTTCGATCTAAAATCGAATAATATTCGCGAAGATATTCAAGCTCTTTCGGCCACCGCAGAGTTTGGCGTCCATATCCAGTATGATAGTCCCGAATGACAACTTCAACCTCAGGATGATGTTTCTGAAGGGCTGCTTTGAGATACGCAAGCCCAGTGGTTGCAAACGCAACTGAGTCTCATAAAAATCCTGAATGGGAGGCTGAATGAAGAGAATTCTCAAGAAGCGCCACCAGAGACAGGCCCTGAACAAATACAGAATTTTGGCGCCAAATGCTAAGAATCGTCCTCTGACCAAATACATGTCATCAGTTCTAAACTGAATGGCATGGAAAGGGAAGGCCTATGATGGCGGATCCGAAGCTGACAACCTTGCCGGATCAACAAGTCGTTTGAACTTTCACATTTTAAAGTCAGCTTTTTGTTTAGACTGAGTGCACGACCAACAATGACGATATTCAAAAGTCTAGTGCAACCGAAATTCAACTTAACACTGACCGACTGCTGACGGAAACACACCACTCTATTCATATATGCTCATAGCGTCCAATGTTCGCAACAGACAACACACGGAGGTTTTTCATATGATGAATGTTCAGACGAAGGAATTTAGAAAACCACGATCTCGGGATATTTTTGACTTCATAAATATTCGGCAGGCATCTTGTCTCGACGACAATCACGTCGCTGACCTTCTCGTGAAATCGTTCACCGAAACCTACGCACAAAACTTCTACAGATTGTTACTCCCAGCAAAGAATTTCAGAACTTCGAGACATTAAGAGCCGGAGAGAGAATGGCGAAGTCTGTGTACTTGAACTTGGATATCGGATCATTGGAACCTTTTCGCTAGTTAATCCTGATTCAAACCTGTCGGAGTGTTGGATTCAGAAGGCAGCTAACCTCAGATGCCTGGGAGCTATTGACCCAGAATTTCATGGTCTTGGTTTTTCAGAGGTTCTCCTGACCGAATCAGAACGGATCGCGCGTTATTGGTCGCTGACCTTCGCATTTGTCTGCACGTACAGAAAGGTGCAGATGGTGTCGCAAACCTTTACAAAAAGAGAGAGGCTACATTCGCGATCCTCTACGGAGATTTCCAAAGTCATGGCCTGGACTACCTGTCGAGGCCTATTTTCTGCCTTTTAAAAGCGAAATCGGCATGCCTCTGGCAGATCAGTAGATGTTCTTAAAATGGAACCGAAACTATTGAGTTGAGTGGGAGCACTATCGTAGAGCAACGCGGCGAAACAGCCATTCTTGTCGCCTGCATCTTTTCGGCGGCGACGGGCGCCGCGTTTTGCGGCCCATCAAGAAGATCCAAGTTTTTCGAGTTTTGGCTGGAAGCTTTGTTCGGGTGATAGCGAATCTCCTTTTCATCTCACTTCCGTTTATAAGAACAAATTGTCGGCTCATTTATCTCCGCTTAGGCATAGAGCTCTCTGGCTATGGGGAGTGTTCGGCGCGATGACGGTTACGACCTATTTTGCGGCAGTCGCCTTGGTTGGTAGCGGCCAAACTGCATTCTTTGGGGGCGAGCAGCGGCATCTTTTATCGCCGCTCTTTCGCCTTTGATCGCGAGGCAGAGGGTCAACCCGCTGAACTGGCTTGCCAGTAGGTTCCATCTTCGGTCTTTATATGATGTGTGCCAATGGAAAAATCGATGGTTCCTTCTTGGAGCAGTCCCTCGCTATCGCCTCGGGATTGTTTGGCGCCTTAGCCTACCTGATGATTGCTCGAACCAAATCTACCTACTCTACGTCGCAAATTTTGATGACATGGTGTCTGTCCGCGATCACCGCACATCTGCTTATCTTCTGTTTTCACAATGTCACGGGCCGACGAGACCAGGAGTTTGGTTGCTGCTGCTCTTGGCAGGTCGCGCGGCAAGTCTGTCCCAACACCTGACCACATATGCATTTCAACGAGCACCCGCGAGTCAAATTGCATCGCTCAGTTATCTCGCTCCGGTGCTGAGTCTCATCCTCGACATGATATTATTTGGATTTATACCACCGCAACTGCCGGAATCGGCGCCTCCATTATTTTTACCTTCGGTGTTGTCGTGCCGGTTCTCAAACGAACTTAGCTTAGAATGCTTCACCTTTTCGCATTCGATCCTTGATAGCCGAAACAACTTTCCAGCGATGGCGGAATTCAAATTTGACTTGAAAAAAAAAGATTGAACTATCTCCTTTGGCAACCATTCCGCACGGTAAATCTGGTTAGGTATGACCGAATTTTTCCTTTCCTATGGAGGCGCGCCATTTCCACACCACAGAACCTTGCGGGGTCACTTCGATGATGGAGCTCTGTTTACAACCGTAAGAAATTAGGGTGTTTCCATTTCTTAGTCCCCTGTGCCGATCCAAATCGATCACAGTACAACTCAGCATATTGGGTTGTTTGAGACAAGGGCCACCACGGAACCCTAGGCTTTAACCCAGGCTGGAAGGAGACTCCCCTAAGGCGAGTCAAGAAATTAATTTTGGTCCATTTGAACTGATGAGTAATTTGAATTCGCGATTTGTCAGTAAATTTATAGTCTCTGAGTCCTGAACAAAAACAATCTTTATTTCCCCACAATCAATTTGTTGGCGAATTTGCTCTGATTTTCTTTCAAAGGACACTTCGACAGATCCGTAGTCAGTTCCCTCGCGTAAGATAAAATTTTCGATAATTCCCGCGATAGCCTCATCAGAAAGCTGTTCAAGCTGAATCTCGATAGGAATTTCATCACTTTTTAAATCAAACATCAGGGGCTCTTCACAATTGGGGCATTTCCGGCTCTCCACTGTTGGCAGTGGGATACGACTTTGCCTTCGTCAACGTGGTACCCGGGACAGGACTTGAACCTGCACCTTACGGCACTAGATCCTAAGTCTAGCGTGTCTGCCAATTCCACCACCCGGGCACAATTTTCTTGCTCAAAACCCTGTGAAAGCCTTCGATCTCTATTTGCTAATGAGTTTCCTATAATCAGGTGCTCGCATCAAATTGGCAAGTTCCTTCTCTGTGTCCATTCGATTCGAACCATCCATCCCTCATTCATTGGATCATCGTTAATAGTTCCAGGCGAATCACCCAATGAAGCATTGACCTCAATGACAGTCCCTGAAACAGGAGCGTAAAGATCATTGGCAGCCTTAACACTTTCAATCACTCCAAACGGCTCGCCTTGGGTTACTTTTGCACCTTCTTCAGGAAGCTCGACATAGACAATCTCACCCAACTGATCCTGAGCAAACTCTGTCACACCAACAGTGACCACATTTTCATCCACCTGAGCCCATTCATGTTCTTTAGTGTAATAGTTTTCTTCAGGAATCTGATAAGTTGCCATTTTTCTCCATCTCCCTTGCTTTTCTCAAAGCTCAAAATTTCAAAAGCACAAACGGTGTCTTAACAATGATCGCCTTTAACTTTCGACCCCTTATCTCTACCATTAAATCGGCTCCGATTTCTGCCAGATCAGCCCTGACGTAACCCACGCCAATATTTTCATTGAGACTGGGTGAAACCGTTCCACTTGTTACCTTGCCGATTTCTTTATTGTCAAAAGAAAACAACTTGTAACCCTGTCGAGCTATCCCACGATCCACCATTTTGAATCCAATGAGCTTTGATTTTAGTCCTGAGGCCTTAATCGCACAAATTGGTTCTCTCCCAATAAAGTCCTTCTTGTCGGGCTTTACAACCCAACCTAAACCTGCTTCATAAGGATTTGTCTGGTCATCAATTTCATGCCCATACAAGGGATACTTCATCTCCGTACGCAGAGTGTCCCGAGCCCCAAGCCCAATAGGAGCAACTCCAAGATCGTGACCCTTATTGAGTAAGCTGTCCCAAAGGGAAACGGTGTGAATTGAGGGCACAAAGATTTCAAAACCATCCTCTCCAGTGTAGCCTGTCCGTGCAATATAAACCTTCGAATCCAGAAAGGCGGACTCAATAAACTCGAAATGAGGAACATCAAAAACCCGCTCTCCGAATATTCTGGAAGTCAGCTCTCGGGCCTTGGGACCTTGCACCGCAATTTGGCCCCATTTTGAGCTCTCATTGGTCAGCTCAGCCCCACGATTATTTTCGACAATCCAGGCGAAATCCTTATCCGTATTAGAAGCATTAACACAAAGTAAATAATCTTCGTTCTTTTTTAAACAGTAGATAATGAGATCATCGACAACACCGCCGTCAAAATTTGTCAGCAAAGAGTATTGGGCCTGGCCATTCTCGAGTCTTCCCACCCAATTGGAAGTCAACCACTCGAGAGTTTCAAGGGCCTTTGGACCTCGAACTCTCACCTCACCCATGTGGGAGACATCAAACAGGCCAACAATTTGTCGCACATTCAAATGCTCTTTGCGGAGGCCCGAATACTCAACTGGCATGCGCCAGCCAGCAAACTCTACCATCTTTCCGCCGAGCTCCTCATGGCGTTCACACAAGGGCGTTCGCTTTTCAAAGGCCATACAACCACCTCATAAAAAAACTTAATTTGCCTCCCCAACTCCAACCTGTCAAAGAATAGCCATTTTCCGCACCTCGACGACCCCAAAATGACAAATTAGGGCCCCAAAAAATCGCCAACTCAAAGGAATTGCAACTAAACATTGGATTGTATTTTGCTTGCAATCTACCGAAGGAGGCTTCTCGTGAAGGGGTCAGATAGCCAACCGAAAAAAGCTGAGCGAAAGGGTTCCTGGGCATGCCTTGTAGGCCCCTGGACTTTTGTGTTTTTGGCAATGCCTCTTCTGATGAGCTGCCAAGACAATTGGTCCAGTGGAAAGAAGAATATTCTCCCCATGCCCTCAGAGGATTCCCAACTCACTGGGGCCGCAAAAATTGTCGAAGACCCAGAATTTGGCGACTCAGAGCTCGTCCCGTACACTGGCTCGGGACACACAGCGATCATAACCAGATTGCGCAGCAGTATGAACCAAAGACTCTTTAGCCCAGAATTGAGTCGCCAGTTGACGGGCGCAAAGGTCGTCGTGGACTCCAAAACGGATGGCACTCCAGAGAAACTGCAAGTCTCTGTTGGAATGCGCCCTCCTCATGGTGGCGTTTCTAGACAATTGGAATTTGAGGTTCCTCTTGAACGTCGTTCTGATGGTCATCTGGGTCGCTCCTCCGTCAGGACAAGGAGTGTTGAGGGCTCAGGAGATCAGGGGTATCTGATTGACGCAGATTGCAAAGATGCCAGCTGCTCCAAAGTAGAAGTCGTCTTAAAGCAAGAAAATCTTGGACCTCAAAGGAGACCAGAGGAGAAACCCCAAATACAAGCCGAGACGGCGTTTCTATTCTCAAAAGAGGAAACACAGGCCCGTGTTAAATTGCCTTCAAAGTCAAAAGGAACTCCCGAGCCTTTGTCCGAGAGCGATCTAGACAATCCATTGGTAGCGGTGCAAGAGAGTGTCGAAGTTCTCGAAGGGCCTTCTTTTGTCCGCGTGACGATACCTGGAAAGGATGCTGATCATGATATTTTAAACATCGAAGGGGAACTTCTCAGAACAACCGACCGCACTTCAGATTTGCAGAAGGCGACTATTGGGGACAAATCCTATGCGGGGTCCTTAATCGGCAATGACGAGGAAGGCGATATCGCAGTTCGAATCAAGATGTCACCGGAGCCGGAGCCAGATAGCAAAGAGGGCTTGAAAAGCGAATCTCAACCAGAAAGCCCCAGCCCCAGCCCCAGCCCCAGCCCCAGCCCCAGCCCCAGCCCCAGCCCCAGCCCCAGCCCCAATCTGCAGACAAAGCCACCGCAGATGAAAATGAAGGAGGGGATTTGACTGTCTTTATTGAGAAGCCTAAAGCTCGGCAAATTGTCCCAAGTAGAAGCGCTCCCAGAGATATGAGGCCTGACCCAACAGATAAGAGGCCTGGTTCAAAAGAGCAACCTGGCACCCCAAAACCTCATGAACAGGGAACGCCTAAGAATCCCGATTCCAAAGGGCCTGCGCAAAAAGGCGGATTGCCACAAGTTCAACCGGCTAAACCTGTTAAACCCGCTCAGCCCGTTAAACCCGTTAAGCCCGCTCCATCTGTTAAGCCCACTAAAGCTACTCCAATTCACAAACCGAAAATACAAAGTCCTCAGATTCCGGAACCGACGCGACAAATTCCCGCGGACAAAAGAGACCTACCACCACCCACGCCGCCCTCACCGCTCAAGCCTGAAGACGAGAAAGCAGATCTTCCTAATGAGCAACGGGAGACATTCCAGATTGTGGATAAAGATATCTGGGCAAGCTCCCCCTCCGCCGTCGTCCCTGTTGATTTTTCTGATCCTAAGCTGAGAAAGGCCCAAAGAATCACCCGCAACCTAGAGAGTTTGAGAAATGATTCCAATGTCATAAAATTCATGTCTTATTGGACTCAAGAAAATAAATATCAACGGTGTGGAAAGGGTCGCCGTTCTAATTTAAAACCCATCGCCACTCAATTTTTTCATCGATTAAAACCTCTTGTTCCCTTTACAACTCCGATCTTTCAGGCCCTTGATACCACTCCAGAGGTTCTGTATATAAGTGCTCTGGAATCAAAGTATGCAGTAAACGATGGCTGGGTCATAGAGTCCGCCAAATGCGGAAAAGGCCAAAGCTGTTCGACTGCGGCGGGCCCTTATCAGATCACCGAAATTGCCGCTCGCTATCTGAGATCAGTTCGTCAGCAAGCCTTGAATTTTATCACACTTCCGCTGAGCTCCTCACGCCAAGTAAGCCCAAATGACGATCGCTCCAAATTTTTACCGTCAACCTTTGCTATGGCCGCCTACGCCAAAGACATGATGGACTGGTTCCCAGAGCACCCGGAGCTGTGGCCTTTGGGCTACACAGAGGGGCAGGGTGGACTTGCCCTATCAATGAAGTGTTCTCAAGAAAAAACTCAAGCCGCACGAACATCTTGTCTGCGCTCTTCGATGGCTGGAAAAGCCTTTAGAAACAGAGATCGCTACCGATCTACGACACTTGATGAAATCGTTCGTTTCAAAATGGCTCCCTGTGATAAATTGGATTACGTTCTTATGTATCACGCTTTGAGATTTGTGGGTGCAAACCCCAACCGCTTTGGAATGTCTCTGGAGGAATCGAAAATAGCAAAGAAGCTTCCTCCCCTTTATCGGCAAGGGCAAAACAGCAAGAACCTTGTCCATACAATGTTGAAATGAGGGACTAGGTCTGAGCGAGCTCTGCCAAACGCAGAGTATTTTCCAGAAGCATGGTGATCGTCATTGGTCCAACTCCACCTGGCACAGGAGTAGCCGCTCTCGCCCATCCCTCAAGTTCTTCGTACCGAACGTCGCCGCACAGTTTTGATTTGCCATCTGGAAGAACTTGTCTATGAATCCCCACATCAACAATGACCGAATTCTTTTTAAAATCATCTCTTCCCAAAAATCTCGATTGACCCGCGGCTGCAACTACCAGATCAGCCTCGCGAGTATAAGATCTGAGATCTTTTGTTCGAGAATGACAGACAGTCACTGTTGCGTCGGCACTTATCAGCAAATGCGCCATTGGCTTACCAACAATATTGCTTCGGCCAATGACAACGGCGTCGATCCCTTTCAGAGAGATTTGATAATGCTCGAGAATTGCCATAACACCGGCTGGAGTGCAGGGAATCACACGTGGCTGATTTGTCCATAAATACCCCATCGATTCTGCTCGCAAACCATCAACGTCCTTTTCAACGTCCAAGCAAGCCATGATCTGGTACTCGTTGAGATGCTGAGGCAAAGGGAGCTGGACCAAAATGCCATGAATATTTTTTTGATCGTTCAGTCCCCGAATGAGGGCCTGTACCTCGTCTGAGGAGACCTCGTTCTTCAGGCGATACTCAAAGGACTGAATTCCCACTTCCTGACAAGATTTTATCTTGGATCCCACGTACACCTGACTGGCCGGATCGTCCCCAATCAAAACAACAGCAAGGCCAGGACGAACTCCGGTCCTTTCAAAAAACTCCGCAATTTTTACTTTTAAGGCTTCTCGCCTTGTTTCACTGACTATTTTTCCATCCAAACGAATCACGATCCACTCCCTGACCAAATGAGGCTATTTATCTCTCATTTTTTGAACTTATAGGCTGAATCCTCCTTATTTCCAAAGGGAGAAACAAATTTTGCAGCAATCGAGCTAGGACATTGACTCGCCACACAAACTCCTCTATTTATGGGGGTTAGCAAGAGAATTTCAAAATGGGAGGTCATGTTACATGGCAGTTAGAGTTAAATTAACCGACGATGGCAGTTCAATTGACTTTCAAACTTCCGATACACTCCCCTCCTCCCTAAAAAAATTTAGACGTAGCCCCGAAATTGAAGGATTCTACCGATTCATCTACGAGAACGATTTGCGTATCGAAACAGGTGATGTCTTAGATAGAATCATTGTTCGCCGCTCACAGGAGCGAAAATCAAAACGCAAGAAAACCTAGATTTCTTTTCGATTTCTTAATGTTAAATCCGAGATTTTTCACTTTTTCGGACACCTGGTACGCCCTTCTCTCCTAAACCTCTCCTATCAAGGCGATACCTCTTTGCAAAGATTCTGACCAAGTTCGGCTAGAACCGCATTTGGAGGAATTTTTTGATGCCGTTAAATACGCCAACCATAGGACGAACCCGCCAGGGCGGACAAAGTCTCATAGAATATCTCATCCTCGTGGCACTGATGGGTGTAGCAACTATCGGGATTATTCGAACCCTGCAGGGCGCTCTTAATTCCCGCTATGCTTCCGTGATCCACTCTCTTCAGGGCACCAGTAAGCGCGCAGAAATCGTACCGATCAATGAATCAGATCTAAAACGAAAAGATCTCGGTGATTTTATGAACGGAGCAGCTTCTCGCGATGGAAATAGTGAAAAGTGAACTATCTAAGTAATAGCCAAAAAGGCAACTCCCTGGTCGAGACAAGCATCTTGCTGACCCTCATTTTTCCTTGCATCATAGCGGGCCTCTCGCTTGCTGGCGCGGCGGGAGCACGAGTTCTCGCGCAAAAATGTCTTTATGAAGGCCTTATCTGCATAATCGAAGCGAAGAAAGCAAGCGAATGCAAGAAAATTGTCAAAGCTCAGCTAAAGCTCATCATTCCCTTTGGGTATCTGAGTCGTCTTGTGCTCGAACAGAATGCCTATTCGATCAAGGGAGAACTTCATTGGCAATGGAACAAACACTGGTCCATGAAAATTCATGATCTTCTCCCTCTCGAGTTGAAACCATGAAGGGTTCTTTTCAAACAAATAGCCTGAGCAACGAAGACGGAATGGCCCTGATCGTCCTTTTGGCGCTGATGCCAACCCTCTTCTTGCTATTTGTTGGATATTCCATCATTGGACATCAATCGCTCACACAATCCAGAGCTCTCCACACCTGCCGAGTTGAAGGGCTGAAATCTCAATTCACAGTTGCGACAACTCTAGACCTCCTCTTAAAACTAAATCCCCTGGCGCATCGACTTCGAGTCTCTAGAATGGCGACTCGGGCCGCCCTGACCGTCGCAATCCTCGGACCGCCCCATGTGTTTATCGCTGCACAAAGGGCAGATAAATTGGTTGCAGCTAAGCAAGAAGCTCTCCACTTTCGCCAGCAATCATTATTGGCTTCTATGCAGACTCAGCTAAGACTTGGATATTTTAATCTACAGGCCAAACTCCGCCACCTTCGATTGCAATCCATTGAGGGTATCCAACCAAAAATTGCGATTGCCGCCTTGCCGGCGGGATCCCCCACTCCAAATTATCATCCTTTACCTAACTTTACTGAGCTTAGCAAAATTCAGTTTCGTTGGCGCATCCCTACCAAAGAGGATCCTTGGCTAGAAAAAAAATCAAAGCTCTCTCAAAACTTCCTCAATTCGGCTTGCGCCGTAGGAATAAAGGAAAGGTTTAAAATGTGGAAACCCTCTCTGATCGCGGTCAAATAATTATTGAGGCTCTCTGGGTTAGCCTCGTTCTCTTTTCTCTCTTGCTCTTCCTGACCTATTTCAGCTCCAAAGTTGAGGAAGAGCATCGCAGAAACCAATTCCATATCTGGGAGAAACGGTGATCACGCGGGTTCGAACAATCGGAAATAAAATTCGCAGGCTGAGCCTCAAGCGCCAGCTTGCCCTTTTGTTCTTGATCTCAATTCTTCCTGTTTTTTTGAGTCTGACTCGTGAGGGAAAATCAGAGAAGCTGGGAGATGGCGTTCTGGGTCCTCAATCGATAGACACACTCATTCCCACTGGCTTTGCTTTGGTCCCCATTGAGGTGCAAAACTCTGAATCCTTAGATTCAATTCTTGGAAATAAGGGTGTTGTCAACTTATTGGCCCCCCCACGCGAGGCTGGAAAAAAGAGCCGTCTCATCGCCCGCAGAGTCCCGATTCTCCGTGCCCCCCTTAACCCATCCCATTTTGCGGTTCTTGTGCCTGAGTCAATCAGCCGGGATATCACCCAAGAACAAGGTCCTTTTTGGGTTGTCATTCAGAATCCAAACGAAAGTGGAATGAGTTTCGAAAAGAAAAACTTCTCCAATCGACCAAACGCCAGAATCATTGATGGAGGTGTGGATTGAAAAAATTTTTCTTCTGTATTTCGCTTGTTATTCACTCCATTCAAACCGTTCAAGCAGAGGCGCAATCTAGGATTTTAGTCAAAGCAAGAAACGCTTCTTCCATTGGATTTGAAGCCTACCTCTATTCACAAGACAATTTATCGACTCACTCGCGATGGAGTCTTGAAAGATATATTGATCCAGAAATCATCAAGACCCTTCAAGATGAAATTGAAGAAATCCTTCGAGGAGAGAAAGCTCTACCCACACAAACTCGAATTAACACTTACAATGATTTGCTGTCGAAGGCCCAAAGCTACAATTGGCCCGTCAAAATAAGAAAACTAATTTCCAGAGTCTGGCTATTTGCCTACCAACTCGAACCATCTCTACCCGAAAAGCGAAATCTCATAAAACATCTCGCCCTTTTTTTTCCCGACTTTAAACCCTCGGATAAGGAGTTCCTTCCTCAGAGCATCAAGGATTGGAACGAAGAACTTGGCTCCAAGCCTTTTCTCGGTTGGCAGCCTGATTCAAAGTGGGATGATTTTAGATATTTGGTCATCAATGGTCAGGTTTACGACTTGTCCGAGAGAGCGACAATTTCAATTCCTGATCGTTCTGTTCGGATCACCGGTTTCTCTGATACTTTTATTCTATTTGATCGAATCCTAGAGGGACGGGACCTCTTCCATTTTTCTCCACCAAAAGAATATTTAGTCAGCGGAGATTGCGAGGCGCCAATATATCACCCACGAACGGACCGTAGTCTGTTCAAGATTTATTTTAACGATCAATGTGTCAAACAGGAAGGGCCTCAATCTGCGGACGCTGGCACGGGAACGGGTACGGGTACGGGTACGGATGCGGGCACAGGCTCCAGCGCAAGATCGAATAACCTCAATAGCCCAGCCTGGCCAGCCTCATTGACTGATGATTTTTCAATGTCAAAAGGGGGATCCGAATTAAAAATTCCAAAATGGGGTTGGTTCGTCATTGGAACCATTGCAATTGGCCTCCTCGTTCGCTCTCAAGAAAGGGATTCCTCCACAACTCACCAAGGCGACGCGAGCAAAAAAACTGAGCCGGTTGTCCATCAAGGCTTTTGAAGCCTTTTTAATGCCTTAATATCCTGAACTGGCCCACTTGATTGTTGTTCCAAACTCCAAGGGCGCCGGCTGAAGCAATCTCAGGGGTTCAGGATCTTCAAACATGCGTCCGGCAGCAGCGCTCACGTTGCGAGCACTGCACCAAGCCGAACTCGATCCTGAACCCCTGAGATTGCTTCAGCCAGCTCCCTGTGTTTTTTGGATACAACAGAATCACCGACGGCTTGCGGGCCAACCAAGGATTCCAACTTCGGGTCGATCATGACATATGATCCTTAAGGCTTCTGGAAGCTTTCGTTGTACACCAGGTTTTGCGGATGAGGCGATTGATATTGACCTCCCCTTGGCCGGCATTCGACTCATGCAAAAATCAATAGTTCGAGAAGAAGGATCTCGATTTTAATGCAGCGGCTGGCCCGCAAGCCTTCGGTGATTCTGTTGTGTCCAAGGGAAACAGGGAGCTGGCTGAAGCAATCTCAGGAGTCCAGGATCGAGTTCGGCTTGGTGCAGTGCTCGCAACGTGAGCGCTGCTGCCGGACGCATGTTTGAAGATCCTGGACTCCTGAGATTGCTTCAGCCAGCTCCCTTGGAGTTTGGAACAACAATCAAGTGGGCCAGTTTATTAATATCCTATCAACCTATCAATCCTATCAAATAGCTGAGCACTAGATAAGATGAACACCCTTAAAAACAACGGAAGTCGGAATACCATTTGTAAAGTGTGAAAAACAACTCGGGACCCAAGTCCCATCTGGATGCGAGTGGTACAAGAGAGGATCTCCAAACAATTTGGGGATTTCCTCGTGAGGACTTTCCTCAATCGCTAGAAGCGTATTTTGAATTGAAGGCTTTTCAATGGGACTGTCGGAGCCAAAGAAAAAAGGAATTCCCGCTTCCTGAAGAGCTCGCCAAGGAAATGCGTGCGGATACAGGGAACCCAATTTTTTCCTCAGCCATTTGCGGTCAGACAACCAATGACAAGGTTGAAGATGGCATATTACCGAATCGGCAGGCATTTGAAAAATTGTCTCAGGCCTGAGCATCTGCGCATGTTCAAGATGAAGCTTGCCTTTGATTCCCTTTTCCCAAACTCCTTGTGCCGCCAAAATCACACGATGGGCAGCTTCATCACCGATTGTGTGAACCGCCAGATCGAAACCTGACTCCCAAGCTAGATGCATAAAGCCCTGGATATCCGACTTGCTCAAAAGTTCAAGTCCTCGACCCGATCCGGACTGATAATCGGAACTCAGCAAGGCCCCCTCGGAACCGAGGGCACCATCATAATAAACTTTTATACTCTGCGCACGCACCAGATCCAAATTCTGTCGGCGGGCCCGGATAGCTAAGTCCAGTGCCGCTTCGAAATCATTCGGATTCTCTGCTGAAAATGTCTGCTCGACAGCCATTGTGAGAAGCTCTGCCTCTGCCAAATGAACCACCTCGGTCCATTGTTCCTCAGAGCAAGACATGTCTCGGATATGAGTGATTCCTGCTCGATTGAATTCTTGCATTCCCTTCAAAAGAAAACTCTTTACCTGCTGCCGATTGATTTGGGGAATCAGCGAATCAACCAGAGATTTAGCCAAATCAATCAATATTCCTGTTGGGCTCCCGCTATCATCCAAGACGATTCGGCCTCCGACCACAGGAGGAATATGGCCATTTTCGCCTCCCTTCGCTCCGAGCATTCCAAGCCTTTGTAAAGCCACCGAGTTGACCCAAACAGCATGACCGTCTGCTCGCGACAAGGCCACCGGAAAATTGGGAAATAACTTATCGAGAGCGCTGCGATGTGGGAATTCGCCTCCTGGCCAAAGATTATTGTCCCACCCGAATCCAACGAGCCACTCTCCACGAAAATAACTTGGTTTCAGAGTTTCTTTGCTGAGATCCAAAGCTGATTTGAGATGATGGAGACGCCAACTCGTGGCTACTTGTCCTGTGGCCAACCAATGAACATGGCTATCATAGCAATTACTGACGAGACGATGTCCCATACAACTCCTCAAGAGTGGTAAGGGAATCTTATTTTAAGCCCAAGTCAACTTATGATGCCTAGCGGGTATTCCCACCGCGAGGATTGGTACTTGGAGTACCCGTTGAGGGTAGCGACGAGCCACCACTGGTTGTTCCACTGCCACCATAGCTGGAGCTACCGTAACCGCCATACATGATTTGTTGCATCTGCATTTGAATTTGATAAAGCTCCATTTGCAGTCGCTGAACAGTCTGCATTCTCATCATTGCATCTTGTTGGGCCTGTTGCTGTTGGGCCATATAGATCCCCATGTCCATGCCGCCCATCATGCCCATGTTGCCCATCATACCCATCGCGCCGCCCATCATGCCCATGTTGCCCATCATACCCATCGCGCCGCCCATCATTCCCATGTTACCCATCATGCCCATCGCGCCGCCCATCATGCCCATGTTGCCCATCATACCCATCGCGCCGCCCATCATTCCCATGTTACCCATCATGCCCATCGCGCCGCCCATCATGCCCATGTTACCCATGTAACCCATCATGCCCATCGCGCCGCCCATCATTCCCATGTTACCCATCATGCCCATCGGCCGCCCATCATACCCATGTTACCCATCATGCCCATCATTCCCATGTTACCCATCATGCCCATCGCGCCGCCCATCATGCCCATGTTACCCATGTAACCCATCATGCCCATCGCGCCGCCCATCATACCCATGTTACCCATCATGCCCATCATTCCCATGTTACCCATCATGCCCATCATGCCGCCTGCCATACCCCAAGGACCCATCCCGGGCATGTAAAGTCCTCCTCCAAATCCAAGACCCATCATACCCATGGGATATCCAAAAGGTCCTCCCATCCCACCATATAGGCCCATGCCGCCGTTCATGCCATAAGGTCCCATTCCATACCCGCCGCCTCCGACCCCACCCGCGCAAGCAAAGGCCCCGCCTCCTATGCCTCCGCCAATCGCGCCATAAAGGCCGTTCATCAAAAACGGATAACCCATTGCGGCCGCTGCATAAGGCTGCGTTGGCCATCCCAAACGGGAGTTCTGGTCGATCGCGTATTTAGCTCCCTTATAGGCGAGCACTCCACCGAGCACTGACATTCCAATAGAGCCAATCGTCTCTAAAGTTGTGGGCGATCGCACTCTCCCGCGACGACGCGATTCACATTCAGGGCAGTAAGCTTCGCTCCCATCGTCTCCCTCGCCAATTCTGCTCTGCAGACGCTCCCTTTCGCTGTCGAGAGTCCGATCGAACTCCTTCAAGTCTTGCTTCATTGCTGCAAGTTCAGCAGCCAATTCATTAAATTGCCCAGAGACGTCATAATAGTCTTGGATGGCAGCCTTGCAGTCCATTTTGTGCTCAGCCGTCGCAGAATTCTTAATAAATGGGCTGTTGCAAACCTCGGGGTCAACGGCGCCACCATCTTTGGCATAGTCTGGCCAGTAGCTAACATCACAAGAGGGAGTTTCGAACCCTGCCATCCGACAGCTGGCAGGATTATTCTCTACATGGGTGCAGAAAGCGCTTTTTGAAGGATATAGAGAACCTCCTCCCGATCCATTTCGCCCTATGCCCCTGGAGGCACGGGTAATCACCCAGTTAGGCATACCAGGTGAACCATCTGTCACATTTCCAGGGCTGCATTGTTCGGCATAGCTATCGGCATTGCGCTCACGATCATCCATGTGCTCGATGACGGTTGATGCCTCATTCGATTTGAGAACTTTGCGAATATCTCTTTCAAAATTCCTCTTTTTTAGACGGAGATCATCCTGCTTTTTCTTTTTGCGATCGTACTCTTTTTTCTTTTGAGCGCGCATGCGTTTGAGATTTTGAATGCCATCATCATCATCGATAGAACCTTCTCCGGCCCCGTATTCGTATGGGCAGCCCTGATTTCCACCCCAAACTCCGGCCCCCCATTGGCCCTTCGCCGCTCCCGAAGTAAAGAAGCTCGCCATCAACAACGCGAGTAATAATCGTTTCATAAGCCCAAACTCCCCACGATATTAAGGTACTTGACTCCAAACTTATCGACAGAGATCACAAGCCTCTTGACTCAAGTTCGTGCAAACCGGACCTAGATCCTGCCAAATCTGAGGCTCCAAAATCAAACCCTGGCGCCACAGGCAAAACTCTCTGATGACCCGACCTTATCTTGATTGCAATCTCCGCATCTCAATTCTACACTCAAAATTATCTCATGAAACATTCCATTCTTTGCGTTGATGACGAACTAGACAATGTTGATGCGCTTGAACGCATATTTAGACGTAAATATCGTGTTCTAAAAGCGACCTCTGGCGACGAAGGTCTAGCCATTTTAAAAAATGAACCTGCTGTTTCTTTGATTATCAGCGATCAAAGAATGCCAAAAATGACTGGGGTCGAATTTTTAAAGAAATCCCTACGAACGCATCCGGAAGCAATACGCATCTTGCTCACTGGTTACACAGACATAGAATCTGTGGTGAATGCGATCAATGCCGGGGAAGTTTACCGTTATTTAACAAAACCCTGGGATCCAATTGACCTTTCAAACACAGTAGACAAGGCGATTGAGAAATTTGAGCTCCGCCAGGAATTGGTCGAAAAAAATCGTGCCCTCGAGACGGCACTCGTTGAGCTCAGATCCCTTGATCAAGCCAAGACCCAGTTTATGGTTCTTATTAATCATGAACTCAAAACCCCATTGACCACCCTTCTCAGCTTTCTCGAGCTTCTTGGGGAGTCACGCCTTTCGGAAGAACAAAAAAAATACCATTTACGCATTGATCAAAGCGCCCAACGATTAAAGACAATCATTGATGAAGTTCTTGAATTGGTTTCAGCCGAAACCGGACAAACAAAAATTCATCCAGTGAAATTGGACCTGGCTTCCCTTCTTGCGAACGTTCAGAGTCTGTGGAGCCAGCGCTGTAAGGAGCGAGATTTAGAATGGTCAGTCCAACTCAGCCATCACAAGGTGAAGGGTGACAAGCGCATTGTTGAAAGCGTCTTAAGTAGGCTGGCTGACAATGCCACAAAATTTGCCAACGAGGATTCAACCATCGAGATTGTCGCAACCCAAGACAAAGACAATGAGAATGAAGTGCGGATTGGAATCAGAAATCAGGGAAAAGTACTGTCACCTAAGACCATCGATAAAATATTGAAACCCTTCACTCTGGACGAAGATATGCTTCACCACTCGAAAGGTCTCGGGATGGGTCTCAGCCTCTGCCAAGCACTCCTAAAAACTCACGGCCGAACTCTCGAAATTGAAAGTTCGAAAGGCTCCGTTGAGATTTCCTTCCGCCTCCCTTCCGGCTGACGGACTGAAAGTTTTCTGCGCAAATCATACGCTCACTCAAGCGCCACAACTCTATTGCAAGGAGAGGATAGACTATGTGCTCTGCATTCATTAGCTGTCTTCTTTCTCTGTTGTTTCCCTTAGGCCCATCGGGCGCCGTTGCTGCCGAGCCACACAGCAGCGGCGCCCTCATGGATGAGCGTCAGGAGACTCTCGTGCTGGCCAAAGGAGAATACGCTACTTTCCCAAATCGGGGTGCCCGGGTCGTCCACAATGCCTCAGGGAAAATGGTAAAAATCAGTGACGATGGACGAATGCTTCATCTCCTCGGCAGATCCTTCGGCGATACCTCCATGAGCATCGGCACCAAAGTTATTCGCCTACTCGTTACTACAACCCAACAAAAAAATGCTGCCAAGGAATTTGCGGCATATCTTTCCACTCGCCCGGGACTTATTTTTCTGCCAGCTCACCCCTGTCACTTTTTCACAGGGGAGCTTTTGCGGTGGATCGACTGGCTCGCTCTCAGAGATATCGCTGCCTCAAACCAAGCCTGCTATCGATTCAATGTGAAAATACCCGACGAGATAAAAGCCCAGATAAACACTCATATCGTCTCTCAATTCAATCGTTCTCTTTGGGGCACGCCTTCAATCGTCAACTATGATCCCATTTCACTTGAATTTCCAGATTCAGCGAAGACTCCAGACTGCTTCATTGAGCAAAGAGCTAGAATCTTGGGGGCTAACGCCAAGCTTTTCAATGAACACGATCGATATCAAACCAATGATCCGAATCAAAATCATCGTCGCCGAAGTAAGTCAGAACATTGCACGCACCATGGGAATTAGTTGGCCTGGAGCCTACCAAGCAAAAGTAGTCCCAAAACCGAAATTAAATGAAGACTGGGAGATTGAACTCAAAGCGCTGGAGTCAAAAGGCAAGGGGAAAGTCTTAGCCAGCCCAACCCTCCTCAGCCGCAGCGGAGAATCAGCAGAATTTCTAGCCGGCGGAGAAATACCCTTGCTCGTTGCCAGCCACAAAATAAAAGAGGTTGTGTGGAAGAAATATGGTATTTCTGTTCAGGTCACTCCTTTCGCTGATCAGCGTGGTCATCTAAAAATTGAACTCGCTGCCGAAATTTCAAATCCAGACTCGAGTTTCTCAAGCGATGGCCTTCCGGCATTCAAAACACACCGAATTCGCTCTCAATTCAATCTTCTGGAAGCACAAACAATCACCATCAGTGGCTTGCTGAGAGAAGAACAGAGTCACAGTCGTTCGAGTCTACCCGGACTCGGAAATATTCCAATCCTTGGTCCTTTGTTTTCAAGTCGGAACTTTTTAGAAAATCGAACGGAACTCGTTATCCTCGTCACTCCCAATCTCATTCAAGCATCCTCAGAATCCGCTCAATCAAATTCAGAAAATCTGCTCCATGACGATGAACGATGAGCTACTTGAGATTTGTCAATTCATCGAGGACAAGATTGCCCGGGCTCCCGGAATCAACTTTCGCTCCCTTGATGATGATGGAGGACATGGAAATTCTCACCACATCTTGAAACTTTTGCAAAATCACACACGGTCCATATCAAGCTGCGATCAACAGAGAATTCTTCAAGAGTTCTGCGAGACAGGACCGCTCATCCGCCTCATCGACGATCAAACCGTGACGGAGATTCTAATTAATGGACAAAGAGAAATTTGGTATGAGAAAGCGGGAAAGCTGGAGCGATTGCCTGACAATTTTTTTTCGGCCTTCACTTATGAAAACTTTGTTCAAAAGGTATTTTGTGAGTCAGGATCCCACATTGATTTAAGGCGGCCCGCCGTCGATGGAAATTGGCTGGGGTTTCGTTTTCATGCCATCGGCGTTCCCCTCTCTCTCAATGGCACGATCCTAAGCCTGCGTCGGCATCCCGAAAATCCATGGACAATTGATGAACTCTGCCAAGCAGAATGGGCGAGCAGGGATATTTGTCGTAGGCTTGAGTCCCTTGTGACCGACAACGAATCCTTGCTCATCGCGGGAACAACCGGAAGCGGCAAGACGTCCATTCTCAGCGCCTGTCTTCAAAATCTTCGCGCAAATGAGAGAGCGATCATCTTGGAGGACACAAAGGAAATCGCATTGCCCAACCAAGTTTCTCTGCGTCTTTTGACGAGAAGTGAGGCCCGGTCAGAACTCCCTGATTATAGCCTTTCGGATCTTGTTCGGCAGTCTCTTCGAATGCGTCCTGATCGCCTTGTTATGGGGGAGATTCGTGGGCCTGAAGCAAAGGATCTGCTCCTATCTTTATCAACTGGACACAAGGGAGCCATGGCAACAATTCATGCACGAAGTCCTCACGAAGCTCTCATGAGACTGGAGATTCTTATTCAATTGGGAGCCCCCATGTGGAGAACAGAAACGGTAAGAAAACTCATCTTTCATGGGATTCAATATATCATTCTCACTCAACGCGAAAATCACCGACGTCGATTTGCTGGAGCCTATCGAATTAGCTCTCTTGAATCGAGCGGTTTTCTCCTCGATCGTGAATTCTAAACACATCAAGCGCTTATGTTAAGATAGGAACCAGGCGGCAGTACCGCTCGATCAACCATTTCTCCAGATTCTGGATCTCTAAATAATCTAGGTACAGATGAAACCTGATCGGCCGCAACTTCGGTTTGATCATCGATCTTTGAATCTCTTTGTCCATCCTCGATCTCAGGCTGCACCCGCTTCATAAAAAAACCATCAGAAAGCCGCTTCACTGATTCGGCATCCCGCAGTTCCTTCGAGCGCAATCCCAACAATTCATCATGCCTCTGCCCGGCAATCTGCGCTGTGGATATTTTAACGTCCCCACGAGACGATAGTTCGGAAACTCCCACGGGCCGACCAAAGGAGGGCCCTCCGGGTCGCAGAGCTGAACTTTCATTCATATCTACTGATGCAATGCGTGGTGTACTTGGGAGAATTCCACTGATTTTTTGCACTTCACACCTCCATGTGTCCTCGGAGGCATGCAATCTGCCAAATGAACTTCATGTCCACCATTCATTGCCTCCGCCCTACTTATCGGTACCAAAGTTCAAGGGACAAGGGTCCAAACGTCCAATTTTAATACACAATCACAGGACATTTCCTTTGTTCTGATTGATGCTCAGTTCCGCCGCAGACCCTAGTCTAATACCGAGCTCCAACAATTGCTCCTGAGCAACCGTGCTAGGTGTATCGGACATAAGACAGGACGCCTTGGCCGTTTTTGGAAATGCGATGACGTCCCTGATGGCGTTCGTCCCTACCAATAGCATCGTTAAGCGATCCATACCCCAAGCAATTCCACCATGCGGAGGAGTTCCATATGACAAAGCCTCAATAAAAAAACCAAATTTGTGGTGAACCTCTTCATCGGAAAGACCTAGTGCTTTAAATAAGGACCTTTGCACGTTCTGATTGTGAATCCGGATACTACCACCGGCGATTTCATATCCATTGCACACGAGATCGTAGGCTTTCGCTAACAGATAAGGATATTCGGCTTCTTGTTCGTTGGCCAAAATTGACAAGTGCTCGTTCTTTGGCGATGTAAAAGGGTGATGCCGAGCCACCCATCGTTTCTCGTTTGAATCATATTCAAATAAAGGAAAATCAACCACCCAAAGAAAACTATCACGAGCCACATCAACCAAATTCAATTCATGCCCAAGATGGTCACGAAGTGCAGACAGCGACGAACAGACGACCGAAAAATCATCGGCCACAATAAATACCCCACCTCCATTGGTGCCACCCGCTGCCTGAAACACCTGTCGTAACAGAATCTCAGAAACAAATTTAGAGATGGATGAACTCAAAACTCCGCTGGCATCCGACTTAATCCACACCAGCCCTTTCGCCCCCATTTGTTTGACCATTTCCGTCAGTTTATCTAAATCTTTGCGGCTGTATCCACCGGTTGCTGGCGCCGCTAAGGCTCGAACCACACCCCCTCTGGCTAGGACATCTTCAAAAACTTTAAAACCACACCCCTTAAGAACTTCACCTACATCCTTTAGCTCCAGTGGATTGCGCAAATCTGGCTTATCAGAACCAAACCGATCCATGACTTCTTTGTAAGAAAGACGCGGAAATTCGGCCAGCTCAACTCCCTTGATTTCAGCCCATATTTTCTGCGCCATTTTCTCGTTCATCTCAATGAGGTCTTCCTCATCAACAAAACTCATTTCTAAGTCAATTTGGCTAAATTCCGGCTGCCTATCCGCCCGTAAATCTTCATCACGAAAACAACGAGCAATTTGAAAATATCGATCCACACCGCCTATCATCAGCAATTGCTTGAGTGTCTGAGGACTTTGGGGAAGAGCATAAAAGTGACCCAAATGAACCCGCGATGGAACCAGATAATCACGAGCCCCTTCTGGCGTGCTTTTGTATAAAATTGGCGTTTCGACTTCGAGAAATCCTTCATCAGACAAATGCTGACGCACAACTTTCGCTACCAAATGCCTCACCCTGAGATGTTCCTGCAGTTTTGGGGACCGCAACTCCAAGTATCGATATTTAAGCCTCAAGGTCTCTGAGACCTTGTCATCACCAATGTGAATGGGGGTAGCCGCTGCCTCAGATAGGATATCGAGGTTCTGCGCTTCAATCTCAATGGCCCCTGTAGCAATTTTATCATTTATCATGCCCGGAGGCCGAGCTCTGACCTTGCCCTTAATTGCTACAACATATTCGTTGCGGACATCTTTAGCTCCGGCATTTTCAACTCGAGTGGGATCCAAAACAACCTGCACCAGGCCCTCACGATCACGCAAATCGATAAAAACAAGACCCCCATGATCACGACGCTTGTCAACCCATCCCATCAAAATCACTTCAAGATCAACATGAGTCTTTCGAATCTGTCCACAATAATGGGTTCTCTTCAATTTGCTAAAAAAACTCACTTCATTTCTCCTTTTTTCAAATTGGAAACAAATACTCGAAAAATCAGATATTTTTTTCAGGAATCAACTTGAAAAACATGTTTCGTACCTGAAATTTCGCTTAATCTCTCATGATCCTGATTCACAATCAAGGAGAGGGCCTTCTCCTCTTCCTCCAAAACGAACAGTCACTTGTCGAAGGCATAGAGAAAAGAGAAAGGATGGACAGACCCCCTATTCAAGGCGTATTCTCAGACGCATGCCAAAAGTTATGATTACATGTCAATCCGCCAGTGATGAGAAAGAAGCCTTTGCTCGCGTGCGCAAAATTCTTGAAGAAGATAAAGACTTACGCAAGCTTGATTCAAAACTCGCATACGACTTTGACGAAACGACCCTCTCCGGGCGCGCGACGGGTCATCACTTCAATGCTGAGATGTCCGTTTCCAAAACAAATTTGGGCTCCCGAGTTGAAATTACAGTCGACTTGCCCTTTCACCTAGGACTGGTCAAAAGTATTGTTCAAAAGACTTTGCAAAGAAAACTTGATGAAGCCTTGTTGACCTAAAGAGCGATTATATGGAAAGTACTAAGAAGAAAAAACCTGTGCGTCTCCGTGAGGGCCACAAAGCAGCGGCGAAGCCGACTGAACGAAAGAGAAAGACTCCAACGTCTCCGGTCAAAAATAAACTCGCTTCTAAACTCACTTCAAAAAGTAAATCAAATAAGCCAATTGTATCTCCTATTCTGAATCCCGAAATTGTATCAAGCCAGGGGCCAGCTTCACAAAGAGGCAGACCTGCTTTCCAGGATGTCGATGGTCCTGTGATTCCTGAAATCAATGATTTGAGCACTCCCGCCTTTGATCGATCAGAAGTCATAGAAGAATATCAACTGGACCTGCCTGAAATGAAATCAAAAGGAGGCTCCCTTGTTCCTTCCAGTTCAGTGCCTCTGTCAAGCGTCGACCCTGTGTCACGATATATGGCAGAAATTGCACGCTACCCCCTCCTGACCCGAACCCAGGAAGAAGAAGTTGCAAAACGCTACTTTGAAACAAAAGACCCACGTCTAGCCGAAGTTCTTGTGACCGCCAACTTGCGATTTGTCGTCAAAGTTGCTGCAGAATATTCTAAATTTGGAGCCAGACTCATCGATCTTATACAAGAAGGCAATGTGGGACTGATGCACGCAGTAAAGGAATTTGATCCCTATAAGGGAGTTAAATTGATCACCTATGCCGTTTGGTGGATTCGAGGCTATATCCAAGAGTATCTCATGCGACAGTACTCCATGGTGCGAATCGGAACGACCCAAAATCAGCGAACATTGTTTTATAAGCTGCAAAAACAAAAACAGGACCTTGAGCAATTGGGTGAAGAAAATGGAATTCGGCAAATCAGTGGACGACTTGGTATCCCAGAAGACGAAGTGGCGGAAATGCACAAACGCCTTTCCGGCCGTGATGTCAGCCTCAGTCAGCCTCTAGGACAAGGGGAATCATCGCGTCTTTTAGATCTTCAAACAGGAGATCAGGGCACCGAAATGGACGACATGATTGAGTTAAAGGAACATCTCGGACTCCTTAACAATGCCCTCGCCCATCTTCGCCCCCTTCTCAGCGAAAAGGAAACATACATTCTCGATCAGAGATTGCTCTCCGATTCCGCTTTGACCTTGCAAGATATTGGAAGTGAATGGGGAGTTACAAGAGAAGCCGTTCGCCAAATGGAGGCTCGCCTCCTTGCCAAAATAAAAGATGCAATTTTGAAAGGGGGACTCCCTCCCTTATCTGAACCCACTACCACCTCATAGAAATCATATAAATTACAGAACCTGAAAAAAATCCTCTGACTCGATTGGCTATTGTAGCTTTGCCCTATTCAAACTCCAAAAAGAAATACAACATTGACTCCAGTTAAAACTTTTTATCAAGTAACAGTGCGTGGGGGGGAATCCATATGAATAAAGCGATTCTATATGTGTTTTTTATTTTTTCTTTTCCAGTCTTAGCCGCTCAGCCTCTCATTCAAAGAGAGTTTACGGCTGGGTTTACACCCTATCCAGTAAACTCTGTCATCACAATTGCAAGTGATGGGAAAGTGACAGCAACCTTAAAATATCCCAGATCCGGAAAAATTGAAAACCTCAGTCTAGCTACCATTGACTATCAAGCCCTTGAGGTAATTAAGGAAGCGGTTGGCTCCATTTCAAAAAAGGAACTTGTTGACACAAATCCTGAAGAACCCAAATGCCTAGATGCGCCCTCTCTGCAATACACTCTTTCAAAGGCAGACGGAACGTCTTTCCCTTTTTATCGGGAACACAGCTGTCATGAATTCACATTGTCGGGCGATGACGGATGGTCCGCGTTGAAGTTGAAGCGCCTTCTCGATGGATTCGATTCACTGATTCAGCAGGGGTTTCTAGACTAGAGCAAACTGGCTTACTTGATTGTTGTTCCAAAATCAGAGGGTGCCTGGCTGAACGAAATCTCAGGAGTTCAGCCTAGCTGGCCTCCAGCTCCTGGTCCTCAAAGAATTGAGAAAGCTTGGCTCTCAAGCGCGAGATAGCTTGAGCATGAAGCTGGGAAACTCGGCTTTCTGTAACGCGTAAAATTTGCCCTATTTCCTTCAGATTCAGATCTTCGTAATAATACAAAGAAAGCACCAGCCTCTGCCGTTCTGGCAAGTCCTCAATGGCCTTCGTTACGACTTCTTTTACGGCCTTTAAATTCAATTGAGTGTATGGATTATTGAGCTTGCAGCCCTCAAGAAGATTAAGAATCGATTTTTTATCGACATTGCTAAAGGTCGCTGCGTCGTCGATAGATAGAATGGACACTGGTCTTACTTGATTCACTAAATCGTAAAATTCATCCATCGTGATTCCCAGATTCGAGGCCACTTCTTCATCACTGGCTGAACGACCAAGTTCCGCTTCCATAGCGATCAGCGTTCGATCAAGCATTTTTGCCTTATCACGCACCGAGCGAGGAACCCAATCCTGCGCTCTCAATTCGTCAAGAATTGAGCCACGTATGCGAAATTCCGCATAAGTTTTAAATTTGTTATCACGGGTTGGATCATACTTCTCTATCGCATCCATCAATCCAATGACTCCGCTCGAAATCAAATCATCCAACTCAATATTCGAAGGCAACCGAATAGCAATCTTTTGAGCGATGAATTTAATCAAAGGGGCATACTCCATTATCAGCTTGTCTTTCTGCTGTGGAGTTAGTTTGTTTGGCTCCTCTTTGTATTTCTGTAACAAGGAACTCGCATTATTATTTGACATGTATTCTCACCCTCACCAATTCCAGCTTATCAAAATGAGAAGCGGGCAAAAAGTCCAAATCTTTTCATGCCACACCTACCAGCTGCCTCCAAAAAAACTGAATCCCGCCCTTGGCCTCGCTTAGGTGCTCAAAACCACTAAACTTTTCTCCAATGGCCCGAATCGCCTGACTGGCCGGACTCCTTGGCTCAGCATCCAACACCAACTGTTGCAACTTTGTGGCCTTCACCATGTTTGGATCAGCAGGGACGAATCCGCGATAGTCTAGACTTACACACAAAAATCGATCCGCGACCTCGCTCAACCTACGAAAGACCTGGAGGCCCTCTTTTTCATCTCTCACCATGTTGCAGAGAATAGAGAAGCGATTTTCTCGACATCGTGAGTGCAGAACCTTGATTAGCGCGTAGGCATCAGTTACCGAGGCTGGATCAGGAGTAACGACCACAACAATCTCTCCGGCCGCAGAGTTAAGATAGAGAACGTTGTCATCAATTCCAGGAGCAGTATCAATGAACATTAAATCATAAGACGTATGAAGCTGATTGATCTTGTCCATCAAATATTGCTTCATAGATGCCGGCAATCTCTGCAATTCATAAATGCCGCTTCCTCCCGGAATGAGATCTATGTTGGGGCCGACTGATACCAAGGCCTCATTGATCGGTATGTCCTCAAACAACACTCGGTCGAGCTGGTTCCGTGCAGATACGCCAAATAGAATGTCTAGGTTAGCCATACCCAAATCACCGTCCAAGACCAAGATTCGCTGCCCCGATCGGCTCAAGGAAAGCGCGAGATTTGCAACTAAAGTCGATTTTCCAACACCCCCTTTTCCAGAAGTGATGCTAATCGTTCTCGTCCGGCCCTTTCCAATATTGATCCCATTTGCTGAAGAACTCATTTCACCCTCTCCCCTCAAATCTTTCGAATTTTTGTTAGTTTGAAAATCAAATCGACGACTCTCTCTTTGGTCGCACTTTCCCAGTCCTCTGGAATCTTTGGACCTATACCGAACGAAAAGAGTGGCAGTCGAAATTTTTTCTGAAAATTATAGATCAGTCCATGCTGAGATGATTCATCCAAACAGGTAAAAATCACATCCTGAATACCCAGTGGAATATAGCGTTCAGCGAGATCAAAGACGTTGGCATCATTTGCCAAAATTGATTGCACATAGTGTAGAACTCGACCAGCCTGAATAGGAGGAAGTAAATTGCGAACAAAATCAAACTCTCCCATTGATTTTAAGTTCATGCCCGGAAAATCAACCAAAAAATAGTCCGACATATCCAATTTCCTTTGGATAACTCCCCAGTCTTCTTTACGCCTTATCACGGCAAATGGGACATTTAGAATTTGAGAATATATTCGAAGTTGTTCAGCGGCTCCAACTTTTCCGAAATCAGCAGAAAGAATACTCACCTTTTTCTTTTCGTTTATCACAAGATGACTGGCAAGCTTTACCAATGAGCTCGTTTTTCCTCCTCCAGACGGACCTAGAAATACATGGAATCGATCCTGCGGCCTTCTTTCACTAACCAAAATCTCATCCAATAAATATTTAGCTACCCAGGCGTCTACAAATGCCCGCTTTTTAATATTTATTGGATCCATGTGGCTCATGCACTCCTTGAGGAGATACACGACGTTGCTTGCCGAAATACCAGCACGAGTTAACTTCTCGTAGGTGGAGCTCATTTCGTAGGGAATTCCCTCCTCAGCTCCTGGATGCATACTCACAAAAGACTGAGGTAATTTGTGAAATTTCTCTAGAATCTCCTTGAGATATTTGACTTCACTTCTCAAAATCTTCACATCTTGAGATTCCTCTCCACCGGCCAAATCATGCTGAGTCATTTTACGACTTTTAGGATGATCAACGCCACTGAGATTCATCTTTGTCATGCCGGAAACAGCGCTTTGCACTGCGGATCGAATGCGTTCCTCTGCTAGCCGCGAATTCGCCCTGCTGATCTCATCATTTCCTGTCACCTTATCAGCTAAATTGACCGGCGGGGAGGAAACACCAGGACGCACCTGATTCGATCTGGATTGAGACCTCAAGGCCGAGCTGGGAGTCATACCTGAACTTGCTTCGACTTCTTCGTCAATATCGATGTAAGGCGTTGTGGTCAGCGGACGAACGATTCGTTCCACTGTTGGTATTGACGCCTTTTCTATAAATTGCTTTTGTAATTTTGCAGAGCTCTGTTGATACTTAGTCTTTGATTCAGCATTCATTTTTGTTTCAGCCAGAATTTTTTTTCTGAGAGTTTCTTCCGAAATGGCCGCCGTGACTTCAATACTCGCTTTTCCCCCGAGCCCAAAGCCATGACTGTTGTCTCGGGCCGAGAGAATAATGGCCTCTGGTCCAAGATGTAATTTTACCATTTCCAAGGCCTCTTTCATGGATTTTGCTTCAAATTTCTTAACTTGCATGTGACATCTCCACTAAGCCCACCGAAGAGACCCTCGCATCAGGTGAAAGTTCACTGTGGGACAACACAATCAATTGCGGAATAAATCTAGACACCAGTTTAAACAGATGACGGCGAATACTTGGGCTTGTTAAGAGAATCGGTTGCCCCGCTATTTCTGGGTGACTCTCGATCGTGCGCGAAACGCCAGTTATGAGACGCTGTGCCGCTGTTGGGTCCATTACCAACTGCACACCCTGTTCAGTTTGCAAGAGAGAATTTGCGATAAGCTCCTCCACCTGAGAATCGAGAGTCATGACTGGCATAGCCCCCCCATCGGACTTGTATTTTGCCGTAATCGAACGATTCAGCGCCTTTCGAACGGATTCAGTTAGAATTTCAGGATCCTTGTATTTGCCTCCCTCGTCGCCCAGGGTTTCCAGGATCGTTCGCAAGTCACGAATGGAGACCTGTTCTCGTAATAAATTCTGAAAGACCCTTACCACTGTCCCCAAGGGCAACAAACTCGGAACCAGATCATCGACAATTTTAGGATAGCTCTTTTTAAAATTCTCAAGTAGACCGTCAGCTTCTTGTCTCCCAAATAGTTCGTGGGCATGGGTACGAACAATTTCTGTGAGGTGGGTCGCCATAACCGTGGGCAAATCAACAACGGTGTAGCCCGCCACTTCCGCCTGCTCCTTTTGACTTTTCGAGATCCATAGAGCATCCAACCCGAAAGCGGGTTCGCGAGTGGGAATTCCATCCATTCGATCAACAACGCTACCAGGGTCCATAGCTAAGTGACAGTCAGATCGCAGCAACCCTCCACCAACCTTGTTTCCCTTGATAAGGACCCGATATTCGCCAGGCTCGAGTTGCAAATTGTCGCGAATATGAATACTGGGAATCACAATTCCCATATCAAGCGCAAACTGCTTTCTTAAACTCACAATTCGTTCAAGCAGGTCCCCAGTTTCTCCCGACTCCACCACATTGATCAGCCCATATCCAACCTCCAATTCAATCAAATCCAGCGCCAAGAGGTTCTCTACGTTTTCCTTCTGTGGTTTAGCAGCTTTTTCTTGCTCTTCCGCTCTCGCCAAGCTTATCTTTTCTTCTGCAAACTGAGTGATGAGCCAAGCAATTCCACCCATTACACCGCCCACCAAAAAAAAGGGCAATCCGGGCAATCCTGGAACCATCCCCAATGAGAACAGTATCCCACCAACGATAGCGACCGCACGTGGCTTTGTAAAAAGTTGGCTGGCAATTTCAACACCAATATTATTTTCAGTAGAACTTCGAGTGACAACAGCACCAGCCGCTGTTGAAATAATCAGGGCAGGTATTTGAGTCACAAGGCCATCACCAATAGTCAACATCGTATAATATTCGGCCGCAACCTTTAGGCTAAGACCCTTTTGAAGAACTCCGATCAATAGCCCCCCAACAATATTTATAACCGTAATGATTATCCCTGCGATCGCATCGCCGCGAACAAATTTGCTCGCACCATCCATTGCTCCATAAAAATCGGCTTCCTTTTCGATTTCACGACGCCTTTTTCTGGCCTCGGCTTCAGTGATGAGACCTGCGTTCATGTCCGCATCAATCGACATTTGTTTGCCGGGCATCGCATCCAAGGTGAATCGTGCAGCAACCTCTGCGATACGACCAGAACCCTTCGTTATAACAATAAAGTTGATGACAACCAAAATGACAAAGACAATGAGACCTATGACATAATTATTCCCAACAACAAAGTTTCCAAAGGAAGCAATCACCTGGCCCACTGAGGTCGGACCGTTATGACCTTCAGTCAAAATCATTCGTGTCGACGCAACGTTCAAGGAAAGCCGAAAGAGAGTGCTTAAAAGGAGAAGACTTGGGAAAACACTAAAATCTAATGACTTGTCCGTATAAATTGCAACCAACAGGATTAAGAGGGCCAGAGTCAATGACAGCGTCAATGAAATATCGATCATCCATGCAGGAAGAGGAATGATCATAACAGTCAAAATCCCAATCAGCCCAAAAGCGACCAAGAGATCCAGATTCTTAGCGAGAGCTTCAAAACGTTTTAGGAATTGAAAGATATTATCCATTTATTGCATCACCCTCTTCTTCAGTTTGAAGACGTATGACAGAACTTCAGCCACAGCCGTATAGAGTTCTCTTGGAATGACTTGGCCTATCTTTAAGGTTTTATAGATCGTTCTCGCTAGCGGCTTATTTTCAACAATGGGTATCTTGTGCAGACGAGCTACTTCTTTGATTTTTTGAGCCAAATGATCGGCGCCCTTCGCCACGACCTTTGGAGCTACAGTATTTTCATCGTACTTCAGTGCCACGGCAATATGTGTCGGATTTGTAATGATCACATCGGCCTTTGGAACTTCCTCCATCATTCGACGCTGAGCCATTTCCCTTTGTATGCGCCGAATCCGAGCCTTGATAAGAGGGTCCCCTTCCCGTGATTTTACTTCCTCCTTCACCTCCTGCTTAGTCATGCGCATTTTTCGTTCCAATTCCCATCTTTGAAAAAAGTAATCAACGCCAGAGACTATCCCCATAAGTATCCCAATTCCTCCAAAAAGCTTTAGAGACCCCTCTCCTACATAAAGAAAAAGTTGCTCTACAGAGAAATTCACTAATTTCGGAACAACCGCGACTTCGGATTTCAAAATCATTGTCGCTACAGCCCCAACAATGATGACCTTCAGGAGGGCTTTCATCCCTTCAAAGACAGAATTCAAACTGCAAACTCTCTTGAATCCCTCGACTGGGTTGAGTCGGTCGAAATTGAACTTGAGAGCCTCCTCATTATGTAGAGCTCCAATTTGAAGAGCTGAGGAGGCCACTCCAGCAATCCATAGAATTCCAAAAATGGGAGCAACAATCATCAAGCCTTTTGCCCCAGCAAACTTGGCTGCTGCGATCCAGTCTCCTTGCCGAACAGAACTCGCAAGATGGGAACCTAGTGTTTGAACAAAAACATCATGAACTTGAACAAAAAAGAATTTTCCTAACAGCCACATCGCTAAAATGGAACACAGAAGCATCAGAACAGATCCCAACTCACGCGTCTGAGCCACCTGCCCACGCTTTCGAAAGTCCTCGCGTCGCTGCTGCGTCGCCTCTTCTGACCTTTCTTCCTGCTCTGAATCAGCCATGTTCCATCCTAGAACTAATAAAAATCAAAATGCTTTAACCATTTGGAAAAGCCTCTCAGCTGTCCCTCTCAATAATTCGGGCATTTGCCACATCACCATTGGCAATGAGACAAACAAAACCAGAAATCCCGCCAAAATATTAATAGGCAAACTTGAAACCAAGACATTGATTTGAGGGACTGCACGGCCGACAACGGCCATGGCGATATTCAAAAACAAGATAGAAATCATAACAGGTGACGCCAACTTGATTCCGATGATGGTAATCTCCTGAAGGATCTGGCCAACATCCTTAAAATAGGCAAGCGAGAGAGATTCTTGAGACATTGGCACCAGTCCATAACTGTCTCGAAGAGCCCCAATAAATAAGTGATGGCCGTTAAAGCTTAGGAAAAATAGAAGTCCCATAGACAAAAATAGCTGATCTAGCGAGCTAACTCTGTCACTGACAGTTGGGTTGAACAACTGAGTGCTCGACAGACCCATGCTAACACTGACCACTTCCCCGGAAATAGATAGAACAAAAACAAATGCTCGACTCAGAAATCCAATACACAACCCGACAAATAATTCCCTCAAAGCCATCCATACAATCTGATAAGATCCGAGATCCACGATGATATTTGACCAGTCCAACGTAGGGAATAGGACAAGACTGATACTGAGACTAAATAAGATCTTCATTGGAGCCGAAACTGTTTCAGAACCAAGAACAGGAGAACTTACAATATATGCTGACACCCTCAATATCACCAGAAAGAAGGCCAAAATTTCCAGTTCATTAAATTGATAAATACTCGACACTATTCCCTCACAAAATGAGAAATGTTCTGAAAAATTCCTATTGCAAACTCAGTCATTACATCGAGCATCCAAGGTCCCGCAATGACAATAACAAGAGCCACGACCACCATTTTCGGAATGAATGTTAGCGTGGCCTCGTTTATTTGAGTGACAGCCTGGAGTACGCTTACAATCAATCCTATAATGAGGGCTCCCCCTAACATTGGACCCGCCAACATTGCTGTTGTTCTTATTGTATCTTGACCCAACTTGATAATGAGTTCTTCAGTCATGTTATCTATTCCTAACCAAAGCTTTCAACCAGCCCGCCTATCAGCAAGGACCAGCCATCAACTAAAACAAAAAGCATAATTTTAAACGGAAGAGAAATAATCACCGGAGGCAACATCATCATACCCATCGCCATGAGGACACTAGCAGCCACCATGTCAATCACCAAAAAGGGAAGATAAATGATAAATCCAATTTGAAAGGCTGTCTTAAGTTCGGACACAATGAATGCTGGAATTAAAACTATTGTCGATACGTCCGCCCGTGTTTTAGGAGTCTTCGATTTAGACATTTTGATAAACAATGAAAGATCTGAATCTCTCGTTTGACTGAACATAAATTTCCGCAACGGAACAAGTCCCTCATCAAGAGCCTTCTCTTGACTGATAGCGCCCTTCAGGTAAGGCTGGATCGCGTTCTCGTTTATCTTTGTCAAAAATGGGGCCATCACAAATAAAGTCAGAAACAGTCCTAAACCAACCAAGAGCTGATTTGGTGGCAATTGCTGAGTTCCAATTGCTTGGCGAACAAATGACAGTACAATCACAATGCGGGTGAAACTTGTCATCATAATTAAAATGGCAGGGGCCAAAGTGAGAACCGTCAGAATTATGATCACTCTAATTGCACTTACTACTTCGTTTGGATCGCTTGTATTCTTAAATCCCAAGCTCACACTGGGAAGGGTCATCTGAGCGATGGCTGTTTGAGCGATCCCAACTGCAGAAGCAAGAACCAGTGGCAATATGAGCCAACTTCTCCCTTTTATCACAAAGTCCTCATTTCCCGTAACCGACTCGTTATCATTGTCTGGATGCTCTTCAAATTCACATCTTCTGCCGTCGATTTCTCTTTAGACCTCTTTTGCGAGGACTGAATTTGAACTCGATCGCGAACTTCTCCCATAGACGGTAGGTTGGAAAACTCCTCCAACTCTCCCAGAAAATGACTTGGTGACGTTGTCGGTATTTCATCATCGATGAGAGCCAATGGTTTAATTAGATTGATACTTTGATCAGTCATTCCCAACAAGAGACTTTCACCAGCCACCTGAACAATGACCAGGCTCTTTTTGGGGCCCAGGTGATATTGAGAGAGAATTTGAATTTTTGTTTGATCCTGAAATCCCAATCGCTTTCTTGTCCAGTACTTCGCGCCATAGCCGATTGCAATTGCCAAAGTTAAAACCAATCCTAGACTCATCAACAAACGCGAAGTAGTTCCTCCAGATCTATGCTCCCGACTGGCCGTAGAGGCCGTGAGAACAGGAATCTTTGCTTCATCCTGGCTGAGTGAACTTTCGCCCTCCCGATTCTCTTTTACCGAATTTTGGGTTTGACTTCGAACCAGTCCCTTCGTCAGAGGTCTATCCTCAGGCTTATCCTCAGCCCCATTTTTGGGCTGACCGCCTGACTTCTGTAGAACAGAGTCGCTCTCGAACAAATCTACTCGTTTGGGCGGAAGCTCCTTCGGAAAGTCCAAATCAGTTGCCAAGATTCTTCGAGATTGCAGATCGATATCAGGTGCCGCCTTGTTAGCTATAGCCTCGTCAGTGGCGCCAGCCATTCCCTTCACTTTAGATCCGCCTGATCCGTCCGAGTCATTTGAGTCGTCTGGGTCGTCTGAGTCCTCCAAGCTCAATGCGCTAGTCTCTCCTTGATCAATGTCATTGGGGCCTACAGAAAGTAAAGGCCGTTGATCTTGCGCTCTTGAGTCAATGGGCTTGGCTCCTTCGACCCGAAGACCCTCTCTTTTTATCTGTCGGACCTCTCGAGCGAAAGCAGCCTCAAAATAGATCCCGATCATGAAGATAATCAGCGCCCCACGAACCAACACAGCTCCCCCCTCTCGCGCAATGCCTTTTCTCAAATTACAAACGCCCCAAATGTCTCGAAAAAATCTTAATTGCTACCTAATTGCTCCACACGCTCTGTTGGCGAAATAATGTCGGTCAAACGAACTCCAAATTTTTCATTCACCACTACCGCCTCTCCGCGAGCAACTAACTTATCATTTACGAGAACCTCCATAGGTTCGCCCGCCAGCTTACTCAGCTCTATGACTGATCCTTGCCCCAGATTGAGTAGTTCACTCACTATCATCTTTGTTCTTCCCAACTCGACCGTAACCCTCAGTGGAATATCAAGAATCAAATTGAGGTTCGCATCTCGCCCTTCACTTTTTGTGTCATTTTTTTTGGAATCATCCTTGGGGGCATCAGAAGTCTTTTCGAATTCACTTTCGATATTCTTAGCAAGATTTGACTTGTCGTCGGCCATGGCTTCCCCTCTTTTTATTTTTTTATCTCTCTAGTTACCTGCACAGCTAATGTTCCGTGGTGTATTCCATAGAATGCCTTAAATTTTTTCACGTTTTCCACCTGAACATCTAGTTCTCCAGTCGCATCCTGATTCAGCAATAATACGTCGCCAGTCTTGAGACCCATGAGATCGTTGAGAGTGATTGACGACTCGCCCAGGTTGACCTTGATCTCGATTTTTGTGCCCATCATTTGCTCAGTAAATGTTTTGGCCCAAATATTTTTATCAGTCTGATCAGATTCAACTTGAAATCCAGTTGAAAGCTTTTGCTTAATTGGTTCAATGGTCGAATATGGAATAACCAAGGTTATTGTTCCGTTCGCGTTCTCCAATTCAACGTCAAAAGTGGAGGCTATGACAATGTCAGTAGGAGGCACAATTCCAACAAACTGTGGATTGATTTCTGTACGGACAAAGGAGCAATCTATTTTTTCGACAGATGACCAAGCAATTTCAAGATCCTCTATTGCCAAATCCACAACTTTCCGAATAATTGAGAGTTCAATCGGAGTAAAATCCTTTCCTTCAATTTTTGTGTAGGGTCTATCTGCCCCTCCAAAAAAATTGTCTACAAGAGCATAGGCTAGCTTGCTCTCGATGACAAAAAGAGCAGATCCACGCAAGTTGTTGAAACGAAGCACACTCATGCAGGTGGGCATCGGAAGCGTATTGATGAATTCACCAAATTTCAAAAAATCTGTACTCGCATGATTGAGTGATGCAATTTTTCTCAGGGCCGAAGAAAGCGAAACCCGAAATGAACGCATGAATTTTTCATAAATGACATCCAATTGAGGCAGACGACCGCGAATAATTCTGTCTTGGCTGGTAAGATCATAGACCACCACCACCTTGTCATCGGGGCCACCAGTTCTCTGCTGTCCCTCTCCAGTTTCAGATAGTTCACCATCTGAAACCGCAGCTAGGAGGGCATCTACTTCACTTTGCGATAGAACCTGGCTCATCCTGAACCCACCTCTTTAATTAAAAATGAACTCCGTAAAATAGACTCGCTTGATCTTCCCTTTGGTCAGGAATAGATTTACTTGATCCTTGATCTCGTCTCGCATTCCCTCTTTACCCTCTCGAGTACTGACCTCCGCATAAGTTTTGCTCGAAAGAGTGATGATAATGATGTCGCGAATCTTTGGTTTCAGCTTTTCCAATTCGCCCTGCACTTCATTTCCATCCACTTCCAATTCCATATTGATTTTTAGAAGCTTTCGGCCACGACTACCAGCTACGTTAACCAAAAACGTCTCCAACGGAATCAATTTTCCAATAAAATCAGCTTCTTCGAGCTCCTTCTTTTGGGCGGCACTTTCTCCGCGAATCACATCATCAATTCCCGGGTGAGCAGCTTCCTTTTTCTTTCCTAAATAAATCATTGCGCCCACTCCAGCCACAACCAACATATTGATCACAGCTAAGACAATAAATAGGGTTGGACTTTTTCCTGACGAAGCAGGAGAAACCCTTTCTGCTTGAGGTGCTGCGTTTGCTTCTGCCACTTCATCCTCCTTGTCATGTGGCCAGTTTCAACCGTCTCTCATCTTACCAAAGAATGTAGATCGAAAAATCTGGCGCCCCACAGATCTCCTGAGCAAGTCGGATGCCAACTAGACTTGATTCCCATTTCGATTGAAAGTGAGACAAAATTCCGACTGAAAGGACCAAAATTTGGGTTTTGATCCAAGAAAAGGTCTCTATTGGACATTAAAACGGACAGGGATTTGACAGGACTGAATGAAGTCCTGACGTTAATTTGTCAATGACAAAGTCGAGGTCATAGCTGAGTGAATGTTTGGATTTGAAGCTAAAATTGAATTCATCTGAACAGAATAGGGCTGACCTGCATAGTTTGTCACAATCCCACCAGCTTCTCTCACCAATAGAAGTCCAGCAGCTGTATCCCATGGACTTAAATTTTTTTCCCAAAATCCATCGAAAATCCCCTCGGCCACCTGACAAAGGTCATAGGCCGCCGCACCAGCTCGACGAATTCCTCTCGTTTCCCTCATTAGTTTTGAAAAAATTTGCATCTGCTCAATCAAAACGTCTTCATCATAGGGTGAAAATCCCGTGGCCAACAGGGATTCTCTCAGAGACTTCCTTCGGCTGACGCTAAGTCTCCGATCCTTTCCTTTCTCCCTGACAAATGCACCGCCGCCTCTTGTTGCGTAGTACGTCTGATCCAGCTTTGGCATGTCGACAATTCCTACTAACATTTCTCCGCGAAATTGAAGCCCCACCGAAATACAAAACACATGAAAACCGTAGACGTAATTAGTTGTTCCATCCAAAGGATCAATGATCCAAGTTGGAAATTCAGATTGAATCACACCTGGACTTTGGTTCATATTATCAGAACTTTGCTCTTCACCAATTATTTTGTGATGTGGAAAATACCCCAACAATGAATTCACGATGGCCTTTTCACTGGCGACGTCTGCCTCTGATACTAGACCCGCTTGATACTTCTCAGAAACCTGAGTTAAGTGTCCGAAATAATCCAACAAAATCTTTCGTCCCTGTTTGACAGCTGAAAATCCTTGTTCCAAAGCGATGCTCAAATCAAGATCCACTTCTCTGTTCTTCACTTCTATCTCCTCAGTCAAATTCAAACGATCGTCTTTGTTTTGCTAGATTGACCCACTCCGTCTATGTCGCTACGATAAAAGAGTCAAGCTATACTCGGGTTAAGGAGGGGTCAATCATGTTGAGTCAGAGGGGCGGATCAAAAGCCGACACCGTTGTTAAACTCGTTCTAATTTTTTTTATATCACTTCTATCTTTTTCGGTGGGCACCTTTGTTGGAAAGCAAGTGAGCGATAGCGATTACAAACGTGCCTCACTTGAGGAGGACTACAAGAGTTTTCGGCAGGTCTCCCACGGCGAGGAAGGCAAGGACGACCCAACAAAGAAATTATCCAATGAAGAACTCACAAGCTTAACTGAGGAATTTGTAAATACCGAAAAGGAAGTTTTGGCAGCCAACAAAGCAGAGTCTATCGAAAAAGAAAAGACCGAAGAGCTTGAAACTCCAGTCAAAGCCGAAAATGCAAGCGGAACTGGATATAAAAAGTATTCCAAAGATCAGTCGGAGCCCTCTACCCCATCGAAGACAGTCGAACACAACGCCGACAATGGTAAAAAAATTGCTGAACATAAAAGTCAAATCAAGAAGGTTGAAATCGAAAGATCCAGCTCTTCTGTCCCTAAGGAAGCACAGCGAGTCGCCGATGGAAAGGCTCCTGTCGCAGATCAAAAAGAGATTCGCAGACCGACGAGCATCTTGCCCTCTGTAGCTACTTCTTCGATTGGCAAGTACACCATTCAAGTGGCTTCTTACGCAAACGAGGATGAAGCGAAAGCTCATGCCAGCGAACTTAAGCAGAAGGGCTGGAATGCCTTCTATTTGCCCGCTGAAATTAGCTCGAAGACTTGGTTTCGCGTCAGTATTGGTCTCTTCACCGATCAAAAAGTGCCGGGGCCTTTCGCGAGGAATTGATGAAACAGTCGGCAATTTCCTCTTCAATTATTCAAAGGATTGTGGAGTAGCAGAGACCACGGCAGAGCTCAATGGATATTGGACTACTTGCGCAAATAGCAACACTGTCCCTATCGTCAAAAATGTTACATGATTCATTTTGTTTCCTTTCCCTTTTTTATAGAAAATAATTTTTCTAACTATGCTGAACAAACAATCCTTATTCTGTGTCCGTGATCCTCCAAATCCTCCTTTTCGACAAGATCTCCCCTTTCAATCGCAACAAAATCCTCAGATTCCAAATTGAAACTATGATTGTGACTACCGCCCAACAGAACATAGACGCCCGGAGTTGCATTCATTAGTTCTTCGAGACTCAAACTGATTTCTGTGTGGAAATGGCCTGGATTTGTGTAGGCTGTCATTGGTGCCTCCGCACAGGTTTCTTTGACTTCTGCGCTTTTTGGCTGCTCTCTCGGAGGACTCTGACTGTGGCCACCTCCGCAAGCGGAAATCAACACACCAAGTCCTATTAACCCAGCCTGACTCAAAAACTGCCGCCTCGATCGAAGTGTCCTATTTTTCATTCTGCCTCCTATTTTCAAAATTAAAGCTATTACAAAAAATTGAATTCCCATAGCCCCAGTTTGGAATAGATACTATTCTCATTTGGAATACCTGAGGTCATATGTCGCCATTTTCAAATGAAATTGAATATGTTCTGATCCTGGCTCAAACTCTGAATATCTCACGAGCTGCTGAATTGTGTGGAATCAAACAATCGGGACTATCGAAGGCGCTCATGAAGGTTGAGGAACGACTTGAAGTCAAACTTTTCTCACGCAGCAAGAGTGGCCTTCAACTGACCCATGAAGGACTTCGCGTGATCAAACTATTGTCTGATCTGAAGAGCAGTTGGGATACGGCCTGGCGAGCTTCAAATCGGGATGACTTTATCGGAACGGTAAAAATTGGCTGCCATACATCGATTGCACAAAGTTCCTTTTCAAATTTCTTTTCAGATCTTGTCGAAAATCACCCTGGCGTAAATATGGATATGACTTTTGATCGTTCATTGGCTATCACAAGGAAGGTCATTAATTCCGAGATTGATTTGGGACTTGTCATCAGTCCGCAACGACATCCTGAGCTTGTTATATCTCTCCTTCGCCGCGAAACTGTTGGTGTCTGGAAAAGTCAAAAAGCCAAAAAATCAATTAATCTAGTTTATTTCAATCCTGAGATGATTGACATTTATTCCTACTTACGAGCTTTTACCGGATATAAGTTGGTCCCTATTTCAGATTACATCACGATATCAGCGATTTTAAGGGAGAGCCAGGGTTGTGGCATATTGCCTTCTTGTACGGCCGCGATGATGGGTGATCTGAAACTCGAAAAGGAACTGAAGGCAACACAACTCAATTTGATTTATAGAAAGGATCGTTCCTATAACAGAACATTACAGGCAGTCATACGCATTATTAAGGATGGATTTCGGCCTTAAAGCTCAGAGAGCTCCTTAAAAGAAATAGCCCAGCATAACTCCGAAAGAAAAACTGCTTGAGGGACGAACATTCCAAAAATAGACTCGAGTATTTGCATCGAGAAAAATTTTAGACGTCAGCCAAAAAACGGCATCGGCCCTGAGACCGAGACGAAAAAGATCGGTGGTAGAAGAGCTGAGTGTTTCCGAGTAGAGACGATTTGAAACTGATTGGTAGCTCCACCCCAGTCCAGCTCCAATCCACAAAGAAAGGCGACGCGCACGCTGTCCCGTGCGCAGGAACCACAAATTGAAATCATGGCGTTTTTCTTTGACTTCAAAGGTCTGAGATCCCTCGCCCTGTGAATTGTAAATATAGTCGAAGGCACTCCTGTATTTTGTGGAAAAGGTGTAACCGATTTCAAGGGATGGGATCACTCTTCGGTCATACTCGAGACCATTCAGCTTTTTCCGATAGAATAGATTCGACGAGACACCAAGGCTCCAAATTTGTTTGTGAGAAGCCCCCTGCTGCACCTCTGCGTGCAGTACTTTCTGTTCTTCCTTCGTTGGAACTTTCGACTCTTGACCAACTTCAGCACGGGAAAAAGAAGGAAAAACAGAGGACCACGCAATCAAAATTAAAATTAAAATTCTATATAACACGTGCATCAAATGGAATCTCCGTCGACTGGAGTCTTGCAACTTTTGGAAAAATGCTTCCAAGAAATTGGGTCGACGGACTCTCCAAGAATTTTGCAAATTCCCTCAGAACTCATTTTCCGATCGTCCGAAAAAATAGCCTTCAAAATGTCGGCAGGCTGAACAGGGACTGTTGGTGATTGAATCACCAACTCATTTTTGACGTGCGCAAGGGAAGCTATGATTGCCTTTCCCAATTGCTTTTTTGAGTCTAGCGGAGGAAAAGAAGATGGTCCATCTGGAACTTCCGAGATCAACTTAAGAATTCGAGCCAAACGAGATCCATTCCGATAGATCTGACCGGTGTGAGCAATGCCCCCATCCTCCTTTGCCCCCTTCTCCATTCTTTCTCTAAACTTCTCCCAGTTGGGCAAGTCAACAGGCCCTATATCCAGCCGACGATAATCCAAACCCAGGCCCATAGAAATGGTCTTAGATATAAACCTTGGATCGCGATTGTATAAAAATCCCCAATAGTCAGCGAGGCCTTCATTCCACGAGCGAATTAGCTGAATATTTGTTTTCATGCTCGATATCGCCTCGGATTTTTCATGCATATGATCTAAGCCCCAAATGGGATTCAGATCTCTTGTCAGACTTGCATGAAAGTGAGCATGAAAATGCTCGTGAGCGATGACTCCTCCATTCATAGCAATCGGCAGCCCCTCTAAATTCGAGGGAGAAACAAGGGTCAGGTCCCATTTCGAAAAATAACGGGCGTTATTATGATCTATTTCACCATCAGGTAGCTTGATCTTCATTTGTATGCCAACTCGGCGGGGCCAGGAAAGGTTGGACTCAATGCCCAATTCACGATCCAGCAGCTGCAGCCGCTCAAAATGGGCATAGGTCGCAATTGCCAAAGCACTCTCGACATCCGCAGGCATGTAGCGATGGTGCCCCCTTGGTATCAGACGGGGCCTCGCAATATCTCCCACGAATTGACCATCATTTATCCCTGCACTCACATAAATCTGAGCGGCAGAACCGTCCAATATATCCGCCTGGCGGAGGGTCTTAACTTCTACATCCTGAAGATGATATTCTCCCTGCGGGTCCGGCCATGGCAAAAGGTAGGTAACAGGGCCTTCAATTTGATCTCTTTGACAACTGGACATGAATAGGAAAATCGGAATAGAACCTAAGACGACGGCAAAGGGAAGAACGGCCAGCTGGAGGCTCCGCAATGTATTCGTTCGCGACATTATGGTCCACTTCCTCCACCAGGGGTTCTTCTCAAGTTTTAATCGACCGAGCAACAGGCGACTTTATCGAATATTACGCGACGCGCTATAGTACTGAGAAAACACTTTCTGCGCAAGAAAAATTTCCCAATTTTTTTAGGTATTTGGTACCTATCTGAGAGCTGAGGAACCCTATGATTCAAGAGACATTTCTCCATCAATTAAACCCCTCCCAGAAAAGAGCTGCTGAAACCACGGCAGGCCCCCTTTTGATTCTTGCTGGTGCAGGCTCAGGAAAGACAAGAGTTTTAACCTATCGAATCGCGCAGCTTATTGCTTCAGGCGAAGCGAGCCCCCAACAGGTTCTGGCTGTGACTTTTACGAATAAGGCCGCAAGGGAAATGGAACACCGTACGGTTCAGCTCCTCAAGAAAATTGGTATTCCGGTCTTTGAGCCAATGTGGATCAGCACTTTCCACTCGATTTGTGCCCGAATTTTACGGGACGAAATTCACCACTTTGGCTATCCCTCATTTTTTGGAATTTACGATGATTCTGACCAACAAAGCATGATTAAGAAAGTCCTCAACGCCCTTAACATCAATGAAAAAATCCATCCTCCAAAAGGTTTTCAATCAAGAATAAATGAGGCAAAACAACTCGGACTGACTCCGCAACAGATCGGACACCGCGGCCATTTTATCATGGATGACAAATCTCTGGAAGTGTACAAGCGCTACGAAATTGAAATGGAGAAAGCCAGCGCTCTTGATTTTGGAGATCTCTTGCTCAAGACTTATTTGCTTTTTACTCAGTTTCCCCAAGTTTTGACCAACTACCGCGAAAAGTTCCAGTACATTCTTGTCGACGAATATCAAGACACGAATCATATACAGTATTTGATGGTGAAACAGTTGGCCGAGGGACACAGGAACCTATGTGTTGTGGGAGACGAGGATCAGAGTATTTATAGCTGGCGAGGAGCCGATATTGCAAATATTTTAAGTTTTGAAAAAGACTTTCCAGAGACCCAGGTCGTTAAACTAGAACAAAATTATCGGTCGACCAAAACAATCGTCGCCGCAGCCAGCTCTATGATTCAAAACAATCAGCAACGCAAGGGCAAGGTTCTCTTCACTGAAAATGATTCTGGAGACAAGATCACTTTACGCGAAGAACGCAACGAATACGAAGAGGCCCGCTATGTCGTCGAACGAATTGAAGGGATAATGAAGGCGCGTCCTGATCGTCAATTTCGAGACTTTGCTGTTTTTTATCGAACTAACGCCCAATCGAGAGTTCTCGAGGATTTGCTAAGGGGACATTCTGTTCCCTATAAGCTGGTTGGGGGAATCAAATTTTACGCACGCAAAGAAGTAAAAGACATCATTGCTTACTTGAGGCTATCGCTCAATCCAAAAGACGATGTGGCTTTAAAGAGAATCATCAATGTACCCGCAAGAGGGATTGGACGGACCACCGTCGACAGAATAGAAGAGGAAGCTCTTTCAAGAAACATTTCCTTCTATGAAGCCCTTCAGATTGTGGCGGAGCACCGACTCGTTCACGCAGGGGCCACTAAGAAATTACAAAATTTCAGCCATTTGCTCGAAGAAATAAGAGAGAAAATGGGATCTCTGAAAGTATCAGAAATATACCACCTTGTCCTTGATCTCACGAAATATGCATTGCTGCTAAAAGAGGAAAACACTCCAGAATCACAATCGAGAATCGAAAATCTGGAAGAGCTTGATAATGCCATTCGCCAATTCGAAGAAGAGCGAGAGGAAGAGGCCTCGCTTCAAAACTTCCTTGAGGAAATGGCCCTCGTCTCTGAAGTAGATAGAATGGCTGACGAAGACAACTCTGTGACTCTCATGACTCTGCATATTTCCAAAGGCCTCGAATTTCCTGTCGTGTTTATTGTCGGCATGGAAGAGGGACTCTTCCCATCTTCGCGCAGCTTTGGTTCTGGAAACGAAGAAGACGTCGAAGAAGAGAGACGTCTTGCCTATGTTGGAATCACCAGGGCACGCGAGAAATTGTTTTTGACCCACGCACGCTCTCGGCGGGTCTGGGGGCAAGAGCAGAATCACGCTCCCAGTCGTTTTCTTTCAGAAATTCCCAGTGAATTTCTGGAAAATTCCTCTAGTTTAGGTTCATCTTCGGATTTTCTCGGTCGATTTCGTCAAAAATTCGGCGGTCATAATATCCCGAAACACAGCCATGCCGCTCTGGAAGACCCCTTTCCAAACGATGATGTGCCTTCGACTGATGAAGAATCAGATGATCAATTTTTAGATCAAAATCTCTCAAAGGGGACACGGGTTCGGCATCCCACGTTCGGTGATGGTTCAGTCTTTGCGGTTGAGGGACAGGGAGAGAACCAAAAAGTATCTGTGCTCTTCCGCAATTCAATTACCAAAAAGTTTGTTGTCAAATTCGCGCGGTTACAAATTCTTGGATGAGCTGGGCAACTCAAGATTTTTTAACGAAAGTGTGAGAGTGAATTTGGCAACTGGTTCACTTCCCAAGAGTGAAGGCACTGTCGCGTAAACTTCAACGGGAAGATTCATACGCTCAAAACTAGAAGCCGCCTTCTGAACAAAGTCAGAAATCTCTTTGCCTTTTTCGCAGGTAAAAAACACATCGGCTTCAGCTCGTTTAAGGTAATCGGACTTGAAATCCTTAAAAATAAATTCAATATCCTTTCCCGTCTTCTCAATGTATCTGTGAGCCATCGTCCCAACAACCAAATCCGCTCCGACCGCCATTGATCCAAAATACATCGAACCCAAGTGATTCTTGCTTCGATAGTTCAGCGGAATGCGAACTGTAATTTTATCTTCAGTCAACTCCACGACTCGTGGAGACAAAAAAGCTATCATCGGAATTTTCCATATAGTGAAGGCGTTGATTCTGATGGTCTCCTTGAGGCTTGGAGGAACAAAGCCCCAATAAGTTTCAACGCTCGACAGAACCTTCTCTTTTATTCCCAGAATTTGTTGATTGAGATTCACGGTTTAACCTCCGGTCGTGTGGGACTGTGCCATAGACACCATTGCGAATGACCGCCCATTCCGCAATGTACTGATTGACATCAGCAGGGGTCAAGATTTCTGAAAAATCCGGACTTATGTACTCTTGTTCCACGCCATCCCAGCCTCTGTAACAACGAGATCTCGTTGAGCGGCGCACCTCAAAGTTAGGGACCAATCCGACTTTGCCACCACCTCCAGGGATATCGAGAGAAAGGTTTGGCAATGCGAGTCCCGACAATCTCCCCCAGAGTTCCCGTTGAATCTCCAGTGAGTTCTCAACTGAAGTACGTAAGTGATCAGTTCCTTCTGAAGGGTCGCACTGAAACATGTAGTAAGGCTTCACGCGCAGATAGAGAAGACGACGTGACAAGGCCTGAACGATCGCCGGATGATTGTTTACGCCGTTCAAAAGCACCATTTGGTTCATGACCGGAATACCATGATCAACAAGGTAGCCCAGTGCCTCCGCGGCCTCAGCAGTCAGTTCCCGAGGATGATTAAAGTGAGCCATAAAAAAGAGGGGCGAATATTGACGCATCATTTGCGCCAATCGCTTTGTGATTCGCATCGGACATACCACTGGCATTCGTGACCCAATCCGAATGATCTCAACATGCTCAATTGAGCGCAAATCAGAAAGAACTCTTTCCAGTTTGAGATCGCTGAGCGTAAGGGGGTCCCCACCACTGAGTATCACCTCTCGAATTCCCGGACGTGACTTTATATAAGACAAAGCCTCATCATACTCTGAAGCAGAAGGAAAGGCGCGGTCCTTGCCAGTGAAGTGCTTTCTTGTGCAGTATCTGCAATAAACACTGCAAAAATCGGTCACCAAAAACAAAGCCCGATCGGGGTAGCGATGAATGATTCGAGAGGTGGGCCGATTTAAATTTTCTCCCAAAGGATCACGCATTGCTTGATTTCCAGGTACCAGCTCAGACCGATGAGGCATCAATATGCGCCGAATCGGATCAAGGGGGTTTGTTGTGTCTGCCAATCGAGCATAGTAGGGAGTCACCCGAATCTGAAAAAGCTCATTTGTTCCAATAAAAGCCTCTTTCTCTTGAGAGGACAGGACAAACCGGCTTTCAAAGTCCGCCAAGGTAGTGAGGCAATTTCTCATCTGCCAAGCAGGATTTTCCCAATCCTCCGTTGAAATCCCCTGAAATGGCGTGAGATGTTTAAACTCTAGCTTCATGTCGCATCTCTTAGCCCGAAATCTGGAGACTCACAAATCAATTGCCCATAATTTTAGGCACTTACCATGATGGCCCATTTTTGCCCCTGGACCTGTATCGAGAGCACACACGTCTAACCAACTGAAATGACAAACTTTTTTTCTCGATAAAATATAACTGTCACGAGAGAGGCATTTGCGGACTCTTGTTCTTGAGAGAGTAAAACAGACAAATATCATGTGAATTCAGAGACTTACTCTCAGTTTAAAAAATTGGACGAGTTTTTGGAATACAAAGAGCAGAAGGCTACTTACCTCTGATGGGTAAGTAGATATGGAGGTTTCTTTTTATGAAGGCTCGATCCAAAAATCACATGGGACTCAAAGTTCTCTTGGTGCTGATGGTGGCACTCAATATGTCCTGGGTACAAAAAGTCTTCGATAGGAACATCAATACCATTGAGATGGCCTCGAACAGCCGTCATTCTGATGCTGCGGACTCCATCGTTGCGAATCCTGCAACCCGGTCTGTGACGTACAACCGGCAAATTCGTGTCAGAAGCGGAAGAACGACAGAAGATCAGCAGTGGACTGTGAGGATCACCAAAGCACAAATCACGAAAACAGATCCATGGACAGGAGCAAATGAGGGACAAGAGGATGTTTATCAGGTCTCTGCTCAGGCGGAAGGCTGCTACGGAATAAATTGCCAGGCCAGCGCCACGTTCAGGACAGCCGAAATCGGAGGGAATACTTCTGATGTCGCAGCTGTTGTCGCGCAAATTCAGCAAAAATTTGATCCTACGCTGGACAGAAAGGCATCACTGAAAAGCAAAGAAGCCGAAGAGGCCCGAATCGAAGAAGAAAAGGATAAGAAAGAAGCAAAGAGAATCGAAAAATTGGAGCGCGCAATCGCCGAGTGCAAGGCTGATCCAGATACTGAAAAGCCATTTCGATCTGAATATGCCCGACTGAGCTGCCGAGCAGAAAAACTCGGATCCAAAGATGGAGCTGAAGCCGAAGGGGAATTTGCTGAAATTCGTGAAGATCTTCGTGCACTCTTAACCAGTGGAAATCTCAGCGAGATGGCCAGAGCGAAGGAGCTCTTAGGAAGTATGAATAGCGACAGCAGTTTGCCCCGCTCAATGAGAGCACAATTGAGTGCCATGAGGGCTGGCTCGTATTATAATGAACAGTATCCGCAAGCACTCCAAAACTACCTGACAACACGTAACCCTATACAAATGCAGATATCCTTAGGAAAAATGAAACAACTCGATCAAGGATTTAAGGCGGACACGGCCCGATTTGGAAATTCCTTTTACGGAAGTCAGGAATTCACTTTTTGGCAAAATGAGCTTCAACACAATATGGACCTTGTCCTCAAAGATCCGCGCACGGCCCTCATCGGCAATAGAGAATATTCCAATGGATCTGATTTCCCAAGCCAGAGCTTTAACATTGAGGGGCGGTTAGCGCGAGGAGGAGGCCAATCAGCCTCTGCTGGCACAGGTTATCTGGGAGGCTCGCAAGGACAATTTTGGCGCGGAGGAGATGCAAATGGATCACGCACTCCCCTCTATGATCGAAACTCTTCTATTGGCAGTAGAGGTTCATCAGCAACCGTAGGTGGAATTCCACAGCTCGGTCAATCGGTGAGTGGACACTGAAACTAGGTGCCCCCTAGTTTCAGTCTCCCCTAAAATAATCAACCCAAGAATCTAGTTTTAATCCGAGAGCCACAAAGGCCTGGCCCCATAATTCCCCTCGATGGCCAAAACCGGCTCTCACTTCAAATTTTAAGTCCATTTTTTTGTGAACCGTTGTGGTGAGGCCATAGCCGACTCCCCCCGCGAGCGCTTTCTGCTTGCGATCGTCATCATGAATATTAATGACCCCAACGAAAATTCTGCCCATAGGCGATACCTGCGAGGGAAAATTAACAAATTGCCAACGAAGTGAAGCTAGCCCAAGCCCAACCGTCACTCCTTCAGCTCCACCAACTCCGCCCAAAATATCAAGATATTGCTGACAGGTTTGGCTCAAGGAAAAAAGGCATCTCCCCACGTGAAACCCCAGCTCTCCTCCCAGCCAATACATATTTTTTCTTTCCCACATAGAACCAATATCAAGGAAGTACTCCCGGTTTTGAGGAATATAAGTCTGAAGATCGACCCATTTTCCCTGCGAGGATTTTCTACCTCCAAATGTCTCTTGAACAGTGGCAAAAGCCGCACCTTCTTCGGCCTGAGCTTGATTCCAAATGACCGGCCACAAAATGAAACTAAAAATAAAAATCAGAGTATTCAAAAAAAGTCGAAAACCAATTTGTGAATTGAACATCATGTTAATTCTCCTTTGCAGGGGTCTCTTTTGTCACCATTTGCCTGATATTTTGATCTGGTTTCTCAAAGGAAAATAAAAAATCCAGGGGTTTCCCCCTGGATCATCCACCATCGACCCATAAGATATTTTCAGGACGAATTACCCAGTTGCTAATCTAAGGTGTGTTCAAAGACGGATATAATTAAAAGCTGATGGCGGCCTTTGTTGACATTCCGTAGCTAAATTTTGAATCAAGAGTTCCATCCCCCTCAAAAGCTTGGCCTGGCATTAAAAGACCAAGACCAGTCTGCCAGACGACTCCCTTTTTAAGAGCATAGTTCAATTTAAAATCCAATTCGTAGCCCAAATCCGATGCGACCTCTATATTGAGGAGTGGATCGCGATTCAAGTACCCGGTTACAACTGAGGATACCAATTCCCATTTCTCGTCGATTTTATATTCGAGATAGGGGGCAAAATAAACGACATTGCTAATGGCTTCGGTATCGATCCCCTCAATGGGATCCTTGCCCGCACCTGAGCCAGACAAAGTCGTTCTTAAAAAGTCCCTCTTGCCGAGAGGATGGTTAAATAACAAAATAGCCACGTCATAATTCTTGTTAAAAACGAAACCCTCATATTTGGAATCAGTGCTAGGATCATCCCCGCTGGCAATACCGGCTTTGAGTCCATATTTGAAATTCTTGGAATCAGGCCGGTATTCAAATTCCCCGGCAATTCCAAAAGCTGAAACCGAAGTCCTTTCACCGTCAGCCGCTCGAACCCCTGATTTCCCTCCCTGAAAAGTTACCTCAACCCCTACTCTCATGTTCTCGCGGTCGCGAACAGCATAAAGACTCGTGTTTTGAAGATCCACTTTATCACGACCGGCAGCAGCTCCTCCCAAGTTCTCTCCTGGACTTGTCCCCAAAGGAGCATCACTTCCACTCTCGTTCGAGGTACGCACTTGATGAAAAATACCCATTTCTAAATCAGTTTCAGGATTCTCGTATTGAAGTTGAATCAAGTACTCCGTGACGTCATCGCTACGACTGACGGTCCCCTCATTGATTTTAGCCAACATGGGTAAAAGATAGAAATTGCCCATCATAATTTTGTAGCCAATTAAATCGCGTGTGTCATACCAATGATCAAAAAGACCATTCCCTGAGTTGTAGGTCATGCCTAAGCCAAAATGCACGGGCGCTCTCCCTGCAATCAAAGCACCGTGCTCCTGAACAAAGGTCAAGTACAGTTGAGTCACCTCAAGAGATTGAGCCTTTTGCCTTTGAGACAAGACATTGGAATCATTCACGTTTGAAGGAGTGCTATCTCCCAGTCCACTGCCAAAAAATTGACCCGCTTGTGAGTTACTGGTGAGAGTCCCTGCATCTGAATTGAACAAATCAAAGCGACCGTAAATAGTGAGTCCATCACCGGCAATAATTTTCGGTTTCAACACCAAATGATGCAAACCGTATCCCTGTTCTCTATTTCCGCTAGAGAGTTCTGAATTCACCAAATGATAGCCCTCGATCCGATAGATGCCCGTCCAGTCAAGATCTACAGCCCCCGCAGAACAAAGTATCCCAGTTGTACCTATTAGCCCAATAAATGTCAGAAGTGCTTTGCGTATCATGTCTACCTCGTATGAAATTGACTTCCTCCACTGCGCCAGGAAGCCACGAAAACTAACAGAGTGGTTGTCAGGCCTTGGTCACTCCGAGAACATCTCCCTCACGTAAAATAAGCAATTTCTGACCGTCGACTTCAATTTCGTCACCCGCATACTTTGGAAACAAGACGCGATCTCCAACCTTCACATCCACCGGTCTGACTCGACCTTTTGCGCTCCGATGCCCTCTCCCCACAGCCACAATAGTGCCCATCTGGGGTTTCTCATTAACAGAATCTGGAATGATAATTCCTCCCGCTGTCACATTCGATGCTTCAACAGGTTGAACAACCACACGATCATCTAGTGGCGATAAAACGACTGACCAGTTTTGTAATTTTTTTGAACTGCCTGCTGAATTTTGCTTTTTTTTTGGTTCCTGAAGAATGAAAGCATTTGGTCGAGACTTCACAGCCTCTTTCGCTTTAGGTTTAGGTTTAGGAACCGCTTGAGCCGGTATCTTCCTGACCGAAGCTTTCTTTGACACAACAGGCTTGGTTTTACCCGCCCCTTTTTTTGCCGACTTCTTTGCTGGAACGGCTTTCACCTTCGCGACAGTCTTGCCCCTTGTCGATTTCTTCACGGGAGCAGCTTTGATTGATTTCTTTTCCTTAGCTAACTTCTTAGCAGAAGTGAGCTTCTTTTTTGCTGCTTTAGGTGCAGCTTTTTTGTTTTGAGATTTTCTAGTTGCCACGTCTCTTCATCTCCTCTTGGAAGTATTTACTATATAACACGTCCCATTCGGGACTTCCCTCTTGAACGCCTCTTTTTAAACTATTCACTTTTTCTCGAGCAAAAATGTCGAGCGCCTCAAGCTCTGTAACAAAGGCCGAGACCGCCTGTTTGCCAATGCGCATCGCTTTGTCCTCGTCCGTGTAGTCAACCATGTCATCATTCCAAATACCATCAACCACAATACGTGCAAGGTGAGATTGCCTTTCTTCTGAAATAGTCACAAGACGATCCCTTTCTCTTTAGCGAGTCTCTTCTTGAGCAAAGTAAACATCTTGAAGCGCTGAAAACTACCCGGATTTTGTCTTTCAAGATCATCTATCATCTTGTTGACTTCGATATCTAATGACCTCTCTCTTGCGAAATCAGACTTTAAAATATCCAAGGCCCTCTGTCGAACCTTCTCCTCGGTTTCCTTTAAGACAAGCACTCTCTGTTCTATTAATTTATCTATGATGAGTTTAGCCAAACGGCCCATTTGTTTGTCTGTCATTTTCATAACTTTGACTAAACGAATCCCTGGACCTATTGTCAATAATAACTTCTAGGGAATTACTTTGATTACTATTTCTTCTCGTTATAAAAAGTTCCTCATTGTTCCCCTCCTAGGGATTCTTTTTACTTTTCATAGCCTTTATCCTGTGGGTAATTAAACTCGATGATGAGTTACGTGGGCGCATAGAGGGTTCTTGGTTTGTCCCCCCCGTCGAGATTTACTCGGCTCCAACTCAAATTAAGCTCGGCCAATTGCTTTCCCCGGACGAATTGACTCAATACCTCGTAAAATTTGGAATGCGTCAACGAGATCCCGATCTGAGGCTCTTCTCCGGCGACTTTACGATCTTGAACAAAGATCAATGCCAACTCCAATTGAATCAGACCATTCCCGAAGATGCGAGCGTTTGCGTCACGTTTGTTTTCAAATCCAAGTCTCCCCAATTTCACCCTTTCCAGTCAGGTCTACCCCTCTCAGTTGTTGTTCTTTCTGGCGAAGGCTCCGTCATTGCCATTTTTGGAGGAAACCCGATATCCATGCAGGACAGCCTTGAACTTGATTCACACCTGTTTGCAGAGTTCTACGCGGGAGAACCCATCCTTCGCCATATTGTTCAACTTGGCGAAGTTCCCCTCTTCTGCTTGCAGGGCATCACCGCAATTGAGGACAGTGAGTTTCTGGAGCACCGAGGCATAAGCCCCTCGGGATTGTTTCGAGCATTCGCAAAAAATCTCATGCAAGGGCGCTATGCACAGGGCGGCTCAACAATCACCCAGCAACTGATTAAGATCTATTTTTTGAATAGCCAAAAAACTTTGAAAAGAAAAATAACTGAATTGATCATGGCAATATTGCTCGAAACCCGAATTGAAAAAGATAAAATACTTGTCAACTATCTGAATGCTGTTTACATGGGGCAAAATGGTCCTTTTCAGGTCATGGGATTTGGCGCCGCTGCACAACATTATTTCCAAAAGCCAACGAGTGACTTAAACCTTTCAGAATGTGCCCTGCTCTCAGCAATGGTCAACAGTCCTGGAAGATACAGTCCTTTTGCATCCAGCCAAAATGCTATGAAACGCCGCCAAAAAGTTTTAGACCGCATGCTCGAAATGAAGATGATTGACCAGGAGCAGGCTAAGCAAGCCAACGAATTCCCCCTTCCTGAGCGACCTCCACGTTCTTTGACCGACCCCGCTCCCTATTTTGTCCAATCCGTCGAGCGAGAAATACAATCCCTTCAAATTGACTCCAGTAATGGCCTACGGATTTTCACGACTCTTGACGAAAAGTCTCAGGAAAAAGCTCAGCAGACAATTGGGCAGCAAATCGAAAGACTGGAAAGGGACTTCAAATCACTCGCTCAGCTCAAAGCCAAGGGGAAAGAACTCCAAGCTACTTTGATTTCAGTGAACGTGGCCAGCGGAGACATCATGGCTCTCGTTGGCGGAAGAAGTTATAAAAGGACACAGTTCAATCGAGCGATTGATGGGCACCGACAAGTAGGCTCCATCATGAAGCCATTTGTTTATTTGGCTGCGCTAGAATCACGCACATCCGAAGGAGAATTTTACAACCCTCTCACTCCCGTTCTCGATGAAGCTTTTGTCTACAAGCAAGGTGGACAGAAGTGGTCTCCTGAAAACTACGATAAGAAATTTCTTGGAACAATCCCTTTGTTTGCTGCCCTAAAAAACTCAATTAACTCGGCGACCGCAAAACTGGGCCTTGAGGTAGGTCTAGGAACGATCCTAGACGTCGCTCGTCGTGCGGGAATAAAATCTCCGATTTCCCTGGTGCCCTCTCTGACCCTTGGGGCCTTCGAGCTTTATCCATCTGAAGTGGCTCAAAGCTACCTTACCTTGGCACGCATGGGAAGCTACAAGCCAATCAGTCAAATCCGGCGTATCGAAGATCTCAAAGGAACACTCGTTTACGAACCCAGTCATCAGTCTGAGCAAAGGTTTGCTCCGGAAAATGCAGCCATTCTTGTTGGGATGATGAAACAAACTGTTTTGGCAGGTACCGCTCGCTCTCTAGCAAACCAAGGTTTTGATTATCCTGCTGCGGGCAAAACAGGCACGACCAGCGATTCAAAAGACGCCTGGTTTGCTGGCTTTACACCTGAAATTGTCACTGTTGTTTGGGTCGGATACGACGACAATACTCCCCATGGCCTCACCGGTGCCTCGGGTGCCCTGCCTATTTGGGCAGACTACATGAAAGCTGAATCACAACGAAGACCCAAGCGGGATTTTGACTGGCCCGAAGGAACCGTTCTTTACCCCCTTTCAGTTATGAGATACAATTCAATCCTCAAGTATCCCGAGGATCTTCCCTTAACGGAATTTAACCTGGTCTTCCGAACAGGTGAACAGCCGGGCTTCTAGCCCTCCCCATTTTCTGAGATGAATTCTTGCTCGTTTAAGGGCAGGCCCTCTTTCCTCCGATAGGAGGTTTGTGTTCCACTTCAAGATTTGCCTAATTGCTATTATTACTTTTTTAAGATGGGAACCTTTTGCATGGTCCCAAGAACACGCCACTCGCAATCTCAAGGGACTCTCGCTCAAGAAAGAAGCCCTCGTCCGCCAAAGGCAAGATCACTCGCTCGGTGAGTTATCTCAACCGGCTTCTCGACCTGAGGTCAAGCCCGCTCCGCATCTCGCCAACGAGGCCACACCCACTCCAGTGATTCGGGCGATTCCAAGGCGACTCCCTAAAAAGCGGGGACCCGCCTCAATCAACGCGGGCAGCAGAACCCTGAAAAATCCTTGCCCTTTCTATTTTTATCCAAATCCTCTTGATTCCGAGGCGGGAAAACTCAAAGCAGGCACTAAAATCTGGCTGGAAGGCATTGATTCAGAATGGATGAGAGGATTTATCAAAAGAAAATCCATCTATGTCCCCGCCAAATGCATTGAACAGGAATCAGAAACGACGACTGCCGAGTAAGAAGGCCAATGACAGCTCGCCATTGGCCACTCTTTGACAACTCACTTTGAAGATTTCTCTTTCTCTCCAAGCTTTTCTTTTTCTGAACACTTTTCTTTTTCTGAACATTTCTCTTTGTCCCCGCACTTGTCACAGCTCATGCACTTTGAGCTCTCTGTCCCACGATCTTTTCCACAAGAGTGGTGACCAAAATGCCCACAAGAGGCGGTTAAAAATAAGACGAAAAAATTAACTGCAATGAAAAACACTAGATTTTTTGACTTGTTCATAGGCTCTCCTTTGGTTCAAAGGTCGAGTACATCCCAAAGTCCCTTCGCAATCAAGTCGTCACTTGGCAAATGGAGAGAATTCCAGACCGCAGCGAAGATCGGACCTGGACTCACCAACCATCTCGAGCGAATTTAGCCTCCATCATAGCCTCCATCATAGCCTCCTTCTCTGTGACGTTTTCAGTCATTCATTTGAAGGGAAATGACATTTCCCGGCAAAAGAAAGGGCCACCCGCCAGCTGAAGCTTAAGGAGTCTCCGCAAGGATGGGTACAGGGATTGCACTTTTTCGCGCTGATTGGAGTGTTTATGAATACATACCCTAATTTTATATCGTCTGTTCTTGTGGGAACCCTTCTTTTTAATTTGGCTCTCATTGGTTGCGGACCAGACAATGGGAAGCGAAGGGAAAGGATCCGAAAGGACCAAGGAGTTGCGGGTAAGCAATTGGCAGTCAAGCCGGCCGATGCGGCAGCCAACGGCCGATCCTTCGAAACAGCCACCAGCAGCAACGGCTGATCCTTCGAAACAAGTAGGGGCACCTCCACCAGACATTCAGCAAAAGGCGCAACCTGGTGTCGTCCCCGGCGACAGCTCTGCGCTACCGCCGGCCACAAAAGATACAGCGCTGGTGCCGCCCACTGGTGAGAATCAATCAGTAAGCGCCGAAATCGAAAAAAGGCTTAAGGTTTTTCAAACAGATCAGGCGATTTTAGTTAAAGATATCCCTGAAGGACAATTTGGTCTCGCTAAGATATTTGGAAAAATAACTTACGAAGAGATTCCCAATTTCCAAGCACTTTTAATTTCAAACCCGATCTGTCAGGATGACACATGTTCAAAAGTGGAGTTTGCGCAGAAGGAGTTTTTAATTAATTACTCGAACCATGGTAGCCCAATCCCATTGACCAGCAAGTTGACAATTCCCTTCGTCATCAAGAAGGATTCTGCTGGCCTTGTTGCTTTCGAAAAAGATATCGGCCTTAAGTATGAAATTGAAAATGGAAACCTCGGAAAAGACATTGGAAAATTGGATCAAATCAGCGGTCCAACGAGTGGTGCTTCCACCAACTCCGGGGGAGTTCTTGCCATCACTCTGAATGATAGAGACCCCAAATTGACAATACCAAGCGACTCTGATGGTGTTACCTATAAGGTCGGCTCCGGTCCAGATTCCGGTGCCGAAATATCATTTGCAGTAGCTCAAAATGACGTCAGCGAAATCCGCGTGTTTGTCGATCTCCCTAAAAAGAATAAAACAATCAGCAATTTTGTTTTGATCTATCAAAAGCCAAGCCCGTCCAAGTAGGGTCATTTTGACACCATAGAAATCCTTTGGTGAAAAATTATCACTGGATTCTTGGTGTCTATAATGAAAATTCCTGCCTATGTGCCACTGGTTTGAATAGAGGCATCTGTGCCTGCTCATTCTGGTGGCAAAGAGATTGCTCTATGTTCCGTTAGGGAAAGGCCCTGGGGTAAATGTGAACCTAAGACGATTTTACAATTTGGTTGCTCTACGAACCACTTCGGGTGAGTCGATTGGATTTCATCCCGGAAGACTTGAGGTGGCATCCCTTGATCCGCAAGCATGGGAGGCATCTGCTCGCCCTTACGACAAGGAATCATCTGCAGTACAGGAGCTTCTCAGTTGGAGCCAGGAGCCGGCCAACACCCTTCTCTCTGAGAATGGCGCTCAGGTTCAAGTGACAGATTTTTCCTTGAATTTGGCGCAGATCTGCAACCTTCGTTGCACCTATTGTGGGGCCGGGGACGGAAGCTACGGAGGCCAAAAATTTCGGTCTGACTTAGGCCTCGTCGAAAAGCAATTGAGGGGATTTCTCTCTCGGCTCACTTCTGGGGAAACCTTTCGCATTCAGTTTCTGGGCGGAGAACCTCTTTTGTACCCCCATGATCTTGTTAAAATCACGAAGCTTGCCAAAGAAATCGCTCTCGAAAACGGAGTGAAACTCGAGCTTTCGATTATTACCAACGGCACTCTCATAACAAAAGATATCGCTTCATTTTTAGGCCAGGAAAACTTCCAGGTCACACTCAGCTGGGACGGTCCCTCCGATGTCCAAGATCAATTCCGACCAACTAAGTCTGGCAGTGGCTCGTCAAAAGATGTGCGTCGCGGTCTTGATTTGCTTTTAGAAAATCGATCGGGTCTGCGTTCTCTTCATGTTAATTCTGTCATGGGAGTCCACAATCAGGACGTCGTGAGTTCTTATGAGTTTTTGAGATCATTTGATTTTGATCTCTATAATTTTGGATTTGCCTCGGCAGCTCAGGATGAAGCCGCGTCCTCTAGCTATATCAGAAATATGACGGTTTTGGCTGAGAACGTTTACAAATCTGAGGGGATCAACGGACTCGCAAAAATCACCCCCTTCGGTCGCTTTTTGCGAACTCTCGATCAGCAACGACCTGTTAAAAACTTTTGTGGAGCCGGAAAAAATTTTATTCACTCTGACACCGAAGGACGTCTCTATTCCTGCAATTGGTTCTCCGGAAATTCCAAAGAACAAATCGGAGAAATAGACAAGTTGGATTTTTCAAGACGATCTCAGTGGCTCGATCCTCTCACCACTCGCCACAACTGTGGCACCTGTTGGGCCAAAACCCTGTGCGGAGGAGGCTGTGCCTTCGTTTTTAAAACCAAGAATTCTGACCCAGAGCATCGCGACGAGCAATTTTGTGATCGAATCACCCATCTTGCTGCATTGAGTGTCCTTTATTTTGGAAAAGAATTAAAAAAAAGAACCGAAGGAGAAGAAAATGAAACATGTTAAAAAACTCAATCCCAAGCCAATCGATAGTGGAACAAACACCACGACTCCAGCCGGAGAAGGAAGCATTCCGCCCGTTGTGGCAACAGGACCCAACCCCGGCTGCATTCCTCTCGGCACCTAAAAAAATAGAGTACTGAGTGAAGATTTGGAGATTATTGATTTTACATAAGTCCTGGCTCGCTCCTATGGTGCGAGTCGGGGTGGCGCTTGTCATCGCCTTTCTGCTCACTCAAGTTCCGATGGAATATCTGGAGGCCTGGACTTACGATCTCAGAGTAAAAACCAAAGCCCTGACTCCTCCCTCAGGCAAACTGGTCCTCATTGCTATTGATCCATTGACTATCGAAGGCCTCAAGCGTGATCCAAACGCCATGGACCATGTTCGTTTGCTCAATGCACTGAAAATGAGTCGGCCGCGGGCCGTTGTTTATGTCCAGTCACCAAACGATCTTGATGGCAGCAGCGAAGATTTGAAGGCTTTTGCCCAGGCAGCTAAAAATTTGGACCATTTTTTTGTCGTAGCCAACCAGATTCCTATGAGAGGACAAGAAGATCAACTGAGGCTCGAACCACCACTTCAGTCTCTCAAAGTCGTCCCAGGTCCCAAAACTTCAGACTTGACGAGCTTTGCAAAGGACGATGTGACGCGAAGAATGATAGTATCCTATCACGGCCTACCCACCGTTCATGCGCTTCTGGCGGACTCCATCTATGGGAAAGACGATGAAGACAAGGGAGCTATCAACCACTACCGCGGACTCTTTGAATTCTTCGGAACCGGTCAGAGTTACATTGATTTTCGACCCTCGGGAACATATAAGCCATTATCATTTATTAAAATTCTCCAGGGAGCATATTCTCCCGATCAGTTTCACGACAAGATCATTTTTGTTGGAACCGATACCATCATGTCTTCCTCGGATTATATACGCACTCCATTTTCGAGAACGGTCGTCGCAATGAGCACTCTCGAAATGCACGCGAATATGACTGATACTCTCATTAAGAATTCCTCACCTCAGAAGACTTCAGTGTGGCTGGATTCATTGCTGACCGGATTGATCTCAGTTTTGACAGTCTTTGTCGTCCTGACGGCCCGACCCGCCAATGGACTCCTTATTTTAGTGACAACATTTTCGATATTTTCTTTGGTTTGTTACCTGGCTTTTAACTTCTTTGGGTATTGGGTTGCAATGGCACATCCCATGTTAACTCTCTTTGTTTGTTATTATTTTTTTATTCCCTATCGTCTCATTATGGAAAATCGAATGAGTTGGGAATATTTTCAACGAAACCAACTCCTCACCCAAGTGGAAGAGCTTAAGAGCAACTTTCTAAGAATGATGTCTCATGATTTAAAAACCCCTCTGGCTCGAATTCAGGGAATGACAGAAATGGTGAAGTCGGATTCGAATCCGCTGAGTTTAAAACAGAGAGAAGCTATTGACAGAATCCATCAGTCGAGCAAGGAACTATCTGATTTTATTAGTTCAATTCTGAGTTTAGGTCGAATCGAATCGAAGGAAATCAAGCTCCAACTAAAAAGTAAGGATATCAATACCTTGCTTAGCGAGGTGATTCAACAGTGCGAATACCTTGCTGGCACAAAAAATATTGAGATAATGACCGAATTTGAACCCCTATTTAGTATAAAAATCGATGAGGACTTGCTTCGTCAGGTATTTACCAACCTCATAGAAAATGCTATCAAGTACAGCCTTGATAACTCGAGAATTTTGGTGAGCACCGAAGAGGTCGATGAGACCTTGATTATTCAAGTTGCCGATCATGGAATCGGGATACCTGAGGAAGCCTTACCTCATGTTTTTTCAAAGTTTTATCGGTCATTAGAGGTAAAGAATTCCTCAGTTAAAGGATCTGGATTGGGGCTTTATTTGGCAAAATATTTTGTGGAATTACATCAGGGAACACTTTCAGTAGAAAGTGAAATTGACAAAGGATCTACTTTCACTGTGAAGCTTCCGATGGTATTGGAAAGTGACGGGTCTTTGCCGATTTGAGCTTTGAACTGAAGGAGATCAAGATGTCTAAAATTTTAGTCGTAGATGACGATTCTGGACTGCGACTATCAGTGAAGTCCACACTTCAGGCCACCAAGAGATTTGAAGTGGACGAAGCCTTTGATGGTCTCGATGCCTTAGAAAAAGTAAAGCGTCAGAATTACAATGCCGTGCTTCTTGATGTGGACATGCCAAGAATGTCGGGAGTGGAGGCTCTCAGAGCAATAAAAGAATACGATCCTTCAATTATTGTGCTGATCATGACAGCCTATGCAACCATTGATGATGCCGTCAAATCTGTCAAAGATGGAGCTTATAACTACGTTTCAAAACCCGTTAAGGGAGATGAGCTGACTCAGATGGTAGACAGAGCAATTCGGGCCCATGAGCTTATCTCTGAGGTGGCAAGAAGTGCTCCCATTCTCCACGAGGCAGGGCGCAAGATCGTTGGCAATACAGCTCAAATGCAGAAGGTATTTAATATTATTCTACGTCTCTCCAAGGTGGAAACACCCGTACTCATTCGAGGCGCTTCGGGCACAGGCAAGGAGCTTGTCGCTCGGGCTATTCATTGCAATGGCGGAAACAAAGATGGCAAGTTTGTCGCCCTCAACTGTTCTGCAATTCCCGAGAATCTCTTTGAAAGTGAATTGTTTGGGCATGAGAAGGGAGCCTTTACCGGGGCCGAACAGCGTAAGATCGGAAAATTTCAATTTGCCGAGGGCGGAACTCTTTTCCTCGATGAAATTGGTGATATGCCTCTCTTGATGCAAGTCAAACTATTGCGCGTGTTGCAAGAGAAGCTATTTACTCCAGTGGGGTCCAATCGAGAAATCGAAACCAATGTCAGAATCATTGCAGCAACGAACCGCCCTCTAGAAGAGATGAATAAAAATGGTTCCTTTCGGGAAGATCTCTACTACCGGTTAAATGTCATGCCGATTTTTCTTCCTTCTTTGGCTGAGCGGCGCGATGATCTCGATCACCTCATTCATACCTTTATTAAGAAATTCAATCTGATTCAGAGGAAAAAGATTATCGGAATTACGCCCAGCACTCTCGCCGCTCTAAAAAAATATGATTGGCCCGGGAACATTCGTGAATTGGAAAATGTTATCGAGCACTCTTTCATTCTTGAAGAATCCAATCAGCTGACCATTGGCTCATTGCCAGAGTCATTTTTGCGCTCCACCGGCATTCATTTGGAAAATCACCTTTTGAGGGACTCGTCAAAGCAAGACTTCACAGACGAAGAATCTGAAGATTTTTCTGACCTCGATAACCTCGACGATGGAGAGACAACTGGAAACGAAAATGAAGTTGTACCCCTCCTGGGAGGAGGGTCCGCTCTCGATTTTAACGTCCACAAAGAGGCTTTTGAAAGGGAATTCATTGTGAAGGCCCTGAAAGCTTTTAAAGGACGAATTAACCAGACTGCCTTGCATGCTAATATTCCAAAAAAGACGCTCTTACGAAAAATAGAAAAATACGGAATTGTAGCAAAGGACTATGCATAATTTATGCAGGAGTCTTTGATAAAAGATTGTCAGCCAAACAACAAACGCAAGCATCCTTCCATTCTTGTCAAGAAAGAAGAAGTTATAGGAATTAATAATTTTTCTGTTTTGAGTTCTCACTTCTTTCCATTTGAATGACTGGAAGATTTGCCCTAATGTATATCGTCCATGGCTACATCAAGTGCTCCCCCACAAGCTTATACGCGCGAAACACTGGCTCAGGCTTATATCTGGCTGAAATCTCAACCGGAATCCATTAAGGAGCGGGCCAAAAACGCTGATGCTCTCGTAAGTCTTTATTTGCATGCCTGTCGGCACGGTCTCGACGTTTTTAAGGAAGTCTCTCCAGCCGCAGCAGATGCCCCTCGCTCGACAGAAAATTTCAGAAATACGCTCAAGGATTTGAGCGAAGGATTTCGGCAATTTGACGAACCCGCTGAAACTCCTGCTAAAGTCAGCCATTTAAATGTTGCACCCTCAAGGCCCACTTCTGTATCTCATCAAGCCCCCCCTTCAATCTCAACTGAAACAAATATCCGTCCTCATCCAGAGACAAATTCTCTCCATGCGAACAGGAATTTTCCTCAAGACAGGGGTGGGGCGAGTTCTTCGCAACAGAGAGGTCCGGTAGCCCAGCATTCCAACCATTCTTCAGACGACGAAATGATGAGTCAGCAGCAGGTCCGAGTTCATCAGCAACAGGGACCCACGCAGACCCCACAGCCACCAAGGGACCCTTTTCCAGCCTATCGCGCCTATCTCCAAGATGACGAATGGGCTCGTCAAACCGGACACTCCGTGTCACTTGACCCCCCATTTCCGCCTTTTGCGAATCCGGCTAGCGAACTGACCGTCGATTCGAGGAGTCATGAAATTCTCAGGCGCGTGCGCAGAAAAATGAATTTAAGTTCAGAAAATGAAGCACTCAGGATGCTGATCAGCCTTGGATTCGAAAGACTTCGAGATATTGTCCCCTAAGATTCTTATTTGCGACTATTTGGAAGTCCTCATTGCGAGGCCTCAGTTATTGACAAGGCGCGTTTTGTAACCTAGGTTTGGCGAATTCAATGAGGAGCAGCATCGCCGTGGCAGATATCTTCGCAGATCAATATAAAAATTCTATTCACCTTCCCAAAACCAGCTTTCCTATGAAAGGGAATCTTCCACAAACGGAACCACAAAAAATAGAAGATTGGGCTCAAATTGGTATTTATGAAAAACTCATCAAGCGCAATGAAGGGCGCCCTCTATTCGTAATGCCTGATGGTCCTCCCTATGCAAATGGATATCTTCACTTGGGACATGTTCTCAATAAAGTTCTCAAAGATATTGTTATTAAGTTTAAAAATATGTCGGGTTATCAAGCTGCTTTCATTCCAGGATGGGATTGTCACGGTTTGCCTATCGAGCTCAACGTCACAAAGAAGCTCGGAGACAAAAGATCTCAAATCTCAGATGCCGAGGTTCGCCAATTGTGCCGGCAAGAAGCCCTTAGTTGGGTGGATAAACAAAGAAAGCAATTCGTGAGACTCGGAATTCTAGGTGATTGGGATCACCCCTATCTCACCCTGCAACCGAAATACGAAGCCGAAGAAGTACGAGTCTTGGCACAAATTCTAGAAAATGGAGTGCTTTATCGCGGAGAAAAGCCAGTCTACTGGTGCCCCGCTCTTCAAACGGCCCTGGCCGCAGCAGAAGTCGAATACCTTGACCACAAAAGCCCCTCAATCTATGTCAAATTTCCCCTTGAAAATGAGAGTGACCTTAAAAAAATTGGTGGCCCTCAAAAGCCCGTGTCTTTTGTCATTTGGACGACCACTCCTTGGACTTTGCCAGCCAATTATGGAATCTGCGTTAACGCCGACTTTGACTATGGATTATTCGACAGCGGCTCTGAGCTATTGATTGTCGCCGAACAGCTGCAAGGCGATTTCGAGAAAAATACCGGTCTGTCTTTAACAAAAACAGCCAGTTTTAAAGGTATTGATTTTGATTTGATGAAAGCGCGTCACCCATTTATGGGAAGAGACTCTTTGCTGATGATCGGTGATCATGTCACTCTCGATGCTGGAACTGGCTGTGTTCACACGGCTCCTGGACATGGTCTGGAAGATTACCAAGTTGGGTTGAAGTACGGGCTTCCGATACATAGCCCAGTCGATAAATCTGGCCGATTTACTCAAGATGTCCAACAGTACAAGGGAATTAAAATCTGGGAAGGGAATAAACTGATTGTTGCCGATCTAAAAGAATCGGGCCATCTTCTCGGCTACAAAGAAATCAGTCACAGCTATCCCCATAACCCACGATCAAAAACACCATTGATTTTTCGTTCTACACCCCAGTGGTTTATTCGCCTGGACGACGATAAATTTCCCGTTAGAAAAATGGCTCTAGCTGCAGCCGAAAAAGATATTCAATATTTTCCAAGCTGGGGAAGCCAGCGTCTGATCTCGATGATCGCCAACTCCCCTGACTGGTGTCTCAGTCGTCAGAGAATCTGGGGAGTCCCAATTCCCGTATTTTATTGTACAAAATGTGAAGAGCCCTTGGCAGATCCAGAAGTTATGCGTCGAATTGCCGACCAAATGGAAAAATCAGGCGAAGGACTTGAAGCCTACTACCGCCTCCCCTCCTCAAGCTTCACAAATGACAAGAAATGCAACAAGTGTGGGAGCGATGAATTCGCGAAGGGCCAAGATATTCTCGATGTCTGGTTTGACAGTGGAGTTTGCCATTCAGCCGTGCAACGCAATCGAGAAAAAATGGCTTTCCCTGCTGATATTTACCTAGAAGGAAGTGACCAACATCGGGGATGGTTTCAGACAAGTCTCATATCCGCCATTGCCTCAGTTGGAAAGACCCCTTACAAGGCCCTTATCACTCATGGCTTTGTCACGGATTCTTCCGGATACAAGATGAGTAAATCACAAGGCAATGTCATTGATCCCTCTGAAGTTATCAATAAGGCCGGAGCCGAGATACTGCGATTGTGGGTGGCCCACGAAGACTATGGTCAAGACGTCAATGTGGGCGATGAAATCTTTCAACGAGTCACTGAAACCTATCGCCGTTTTCGCAACACCTTTCGCTTTATGTTGGGAAATTTGGATGACTTCAATTTTAAACAGGACGGTATCCCCTTTGAAAAGATGCCGGAGCTAGACCAGTGGGCCTTGGTCCGCTTGAATGATTTGATAAAAAAGGTCCATTCGGCGTATGAAAATTATGAATTCTACAAAGTATTTCATGCTCTGAATAATTTCTTCACGACAGATTTGTCTGCAACCTATTTGGATATTTTGAAAGATCGACTTTATACCTGGAAAACTGATGGCTTGGGCCGGAGATCGGCTCAGACTGTTCTTTTTGAAATGACCGAAAAAACTCTCGTGATGATGGCCCCCATTCTCTCTTTTCTATCGGAAGAGGTTTATTCCCAATTCCCCGGAAAGACAGGCGAGAGCGCTTTCCTTTGTGAGTTCCCAAAGCCCAATCCGCAATGGACCAAGCCTGGAATCGAGGCCAAGTTCCTCGAGCTCCTTGAGATTCGCTCGCTCGTGCAAAAAGTATTGGAGGATCTAAGAACCAGTCGCGTTATCGGATCAAGCTTAGAAGCACATGTGACAATCACCTCAGAGGGATCAAGCTTCCGAACTCTAAAGGAGTACATAAAGGACCTGAAGGAGTTTTTTATTGTTTCGTCTGTGACCCTCATTGATGGCCCCGGCCCAAAAGTCGAGGCTAAACGTGCCGAGGGAACCAAATGTTTGCGTTGCTGGCACTACAGCATTGATACTGGTAAGAATCTTAGTTTTCCGGGCACCTGTTCAAAATGTGTTGAGGCTTTAGGATGAAAATTGGCCGTAGATATTTTTTTTTAGCGGCTCTCGCTGGCGCAGTCGTTACTCTTGATCAACTGACTAAAATGTATGTTCACACTCAATTCTACCTGGGAGAGACGCTCCCTCTTTTGGAAGATTTCTTTAACTTCACTTATGTAAGAAACACAGGAGCGGCATTCGGCATTTTTCGTGATGCGCCGGAGTCCTTTCGGGACATTTTTTTTCTGTCGATGCCACCCCTCGCTATGCTTGTCATTCTTTCTATTTTGTGGAACGTAGAGGACCGCGATCACCTCCAAATCTTTGCTCTCAGCAATATTTTTGGAGGGGCCATCGGCAATTATATCGATCGCCTTCGCTTTGGCTACGTCATTGATTTTCTCGATTTGCACTATAAACACATCTATACCTGGCCCGCATTTAATATTGCTGACTCCTGTATCGTTGGAGGAGTTAGTATTCTGCTTCTTATTATGGTAAGGCAGTACATTTCCGACCGCTCAAGAACGCATTCCAATCGAAATGACGTCCTCCCGAATTCAGCTTCTGACGTGGAAAAAGCAAATAAAACTACCTAGAGCGAAGGATCCGAAGCTTTGTATCCAGAAATTCATATAACTTCTGAGATTTCCCTGCCCACGTACCTGGTTACAGTCAGTTTAACCTACTGTATGGGACTTTTGTGGTTGGTGAAGCGTACTGCTGACAAAGATATGGATCGAGCCACGGCTTTGGATGTGGCCTTTGCTGTCATGGTGGGAGGATTTCTTGGCTCGCGGCTGTTTCATGTCTTTTATGAATTGCCCGATTATTACAGGGCGCATCCGATAGAAGTTTTTAAGTTTTGGAATGGTGGTTTTGTTTTTTATGGAGGAGCCTTTCTCGCTTTTGCTTCCGGATTTGCTTTGGTAAAGTGGAAGGGGCAGCAGGCAGGTCAATGGGCAGATGTCTTTGCTCCCGTGGCTGCTTTCGGATACGCGCTCGGCCGTATTGGCTGCCTTCTTAATGGGTGTTGCTACGGAAAACATTGCGATCTCCCCTGGAATATCAATGGCCGCCACCCCGCCCCTGCCTATGCAACTCTTTTGGAATTTGGCATTCTGGGCATCCTACTTTTTTGCGAACGCATGCAGTCCAGGTCACCCAAAAAGTGGCTGTTACTTCACCACCCTGGTCGACTTTTTGTCCTTTGGATGGGACTCCATGGAATCAGTCGTCTCTTCCTAGAATCTGTAAGGGCCGACGACAGGGGCCCCGCTCTGATTTTTGATCTCAGTATTTCATCATGGATAAGTCTCTGCTTTGTCGGTTTCTCAGCTGGCGTTTTCTTGAGAGATTTTATTCTCAATATGAGATTATCAAAGATCTCCACATGATTTAATCCCAATATGAGTCAATTGATCTGTCGATCTCGTTAACGATAAAACGCAACTTGACGCTCTTCTGCCATTAGGGCCCCGCAGTTTGCTTAGCTATGGCACTAAATTTGAAGTTCACCTCCTACGGGGACCATGGGGGGCTCGATGAAAAATAGACGGATCTTTGCGATACATCTAGTAACCATCCTTCTGCTTATTTCCGGCTCAATTTTTAATTCGTGTTCCGATATCAATTTTTCAGGTGCTCAATTCACAAACACGGATCCCGATCAACCAGGAACTGGTCTTGGAGATCGAACCTGCAGGGGCAAAGAATGCGAACCCTGCTATGAAAGTTTCTCTGCAGATTGCGGAGACCCAAAAGTTCCTGTTCCACATGAAACCTCCTATACGGTTCCTAGCTCCTCCTCAAAGGTCGATATCTTGGCAGTGATAGACAATAGCGGGTCCATGGAACAGGAGCACCAGAAACTCTCAGATCGACTTGAAAACCTCATTGATGTCCTGAATGCCGCAGCAATCGATTGGCAGATCTGTTACACATTAACTCATGTAACCAACCGCAGAAACGAAGTCCTGAGTGATGCGGGTGCCATTCATGACTGGTTCAAAAGGAAGGCTAACAATAATCGGGAATTCGAATCCACAGGATTGAGAATCCTAGGGAAAGACACGCCGAATTCCAAACAGATATTTTCGGATACGCTAGACACCATTGGTGTTTTTGATTCCGGTAGCGGCAACGGTTCTGAACAGGCTGTTGCAGCAGCTCGCTACGCGGTCGAACGTCAGAGCAATGACATTTGCTTCCGTTCCGATGCAGCTCTTGCCATGATTACAGTCACCGATGAAGATGAACGAAGTTGCGGAGGACGTTGCCAGATCACTCCGGATGAATTTGTGCCATTTCCGGGAAGACCTTTGATTGATTACACCGGACAGTATCGTCCCCTTACTGACATGGATAATCCCGAAAAACTCATAAAGGATATTCAAATCAAGTGGCCCGGAAAGCCATTCACTGCTCATTCCATCTCTATTCTTCGGGGAGACAAAGCTTGCTACGACCAACAGGACAAAGATCACCCTGCCTTTTATGGCTATGTCTATCAATCTTTGAGTGATCTTACCGACGGTATCAAAGGAAATATTTGCTCAAATGATTATTCATCACAACTCACCAGCATGGGCGAGAGAACTGTTAAATCTCTAAATGCTCTTACGCTTGAATGCGCTCCTCAGTCGGTCGAACAAATCACAATCGATCCCAACAATGGGAACACTTGGACCCTCAGTGGAGATAAAATCTATTTCAATCCACCTCTCACCGAGGGAACCAGGGTCTTAATCAAGTACACTTGTCTTGAATAAAAGAACTATTTTTTAGTAGCGCGATGATCTTCCGCCGCCACCACCGCCGTAGCCGCCGCCGCCACTTCGGCCGCCGCCACCGCCGTAGCCACCGCCACCACTTCGGCCACCACCGCCCTCACGAGGCGCTTGAGGCTTGGCCTCACTCACATTGATCGCACGACCTGACTGCTCAGTGCCATTGAGTTTCGCGATGGCTTCCGACGCCTCGCTGTCTGCTGACATCTCAACAAACGCAAAGCCTTTGCTACGGCCGGAGTCCCGATCTGTAACTACTCGAGCGGACTCTACAGTGCCAAACTCAGAGAAGAGAGATGCCAAAGACTGGTCATCCATGTTATAGGACAGGTTACCGACATATATTTTTTTTCCCATTTAAGCCTCCATTGAAAGCTAGGGGCCATTCGCAAAAGACAATAGAACATCTAGTGAATTACGAGAACGGACATTGAACTCTACTAGAAACATGATTCACTTAGGAAAGCCAGATAATTCTCCCTAATACCCATTGTTCGACAGGAGAATTGGGTATTCTGCAAGACAAAAGGGGATTTATTTAAAAAAATGGGACCCATTCGCACCCAGGCTCCCCTTGACAGTCCTCGCCTCTCAAAGGAGATTGCACAGCATAAATCTGTTTCCATTCTCCTGAAATCGCAAGAAAGGGGCTTTTTTATGCGGTTTATGCGGAAAATAAGCGTATTCTGGCTGATTGGCTTTCTCATTTTTTGGTCTTCCGTTGGTTTGGCTCATAACCGTATGGGGGCCGATCTCGGCATTGGATGGCGGTCTGACTACGGGCTTTTGGGAGTCGGTGGGCGCTATTTTTTGACTGAAACCCAGGACCTTCATTTAACTGCCGGCTTTGATGTCATCGGCCTTATCTTGGGTCTCGGATCTCGACGATACATCCAGCCCAATCATACGCGTTGCTTTTTTATGTTTGAATGCGAGCCCCGCTATTTCGTCGGCGCAACGCTCCTTAGGGCAAATGGAGCGAGCATTACCATAGAAGGGGATGGTTTAAGTGGAAAATACAGCGAAAGCGGTGGGTATGGAGCAAATTTCAGCACAGGGTTTTACGACACTTTTGGAGAGTTCTTCACAATGGGATTAGAATTGGGATACAGATTGTGGTTTGATCGACCTACCATCCATTTTCAGTCCGGCAGCTACCTAAAAAAACACCAGAATTCATTGGAAGAATTTCTTGAAGATTCTTTTACAGCTTCCGTAAGCTTTGGCTGGTCATTTTTGTGATGAGACCGAAATGCCTTTTGTTGTGAAATTCTCACCGTAAGAAAAAGCGAGTGCGTTCGAGCACATGATACCCGGAGTAAATTCCGAGCAGATAGATACTTCCGTAGCCAATTTTGGTCACACTGTGTGCCCTTTTTCTTTAATTGGGCCATTTAAGTCGGCCGGCAGCCCCCTATATGCGATCTCATTTGGTACATTTACTGAATTCTCTCTTATTGATCTAGACCGCGGTCTCTTGGAGATCGGTCTCTGTCCAGGCTTTAAATTGTGTTTTAGGTGGCCTGTTGGTGCCACGGGAGAGATTAGCTATGCCTTCACAAGTAAGAACTGTTCTTGGGAGAACCCTTCTTTCTTTTGCCATCTCTATCCTTACCATTGCCGTCTTTGTGGGTTGCGGTGGTAAAAGCAAATCGGGAAGTCCAGCTCCAGCTCCAGCTCCGACTCCGACTCCAGCTGGCACTTGTGCCGCCGGACAGATTTGGTCTCCTCAACACAACGCCTGCCTCCAGCAGTGCGCGCAGGCGGGATATGGAATTGATCCTGCAACCAACCAATGTGTTTACGTTCAGGGCGGAGTCCCCGGAAACAACTCTTCCTTCTCAAATCTTTGGGGCGGGAGAATGATCATCACTGACCATGGTCTTTACCGTGATTTCCTGCGCGACTATGCACGAATATGCGATCCCTATATTGGGTGGAATTGGGGTTCCTATAGCTGTGATTCCTGGGACAGTGTAGGAAGTTTCAGTTTGGTCTCTATTGGTACAAGCCTGCCCACTTATGGAGCTGCGACTATTTATGCCTACAATGATTACTCCCCTGGGTATTATGTTCCGATTTCTATCAACGGAAATTTTGAGCCCATCAATGACAATACTGGATTCGAGCTGCGCCGCACGGGTTATGGCGGAACACCAAGCTACAATGACATTTTGAGCGTCCAGGCCGACCCAGGAAAACTGACAGATTCGACGCTCTATATATATCTCTCATATAACGGTAAAGATTTTGCGAGAATTGAAGCGAAGAAATAAGGGCTGATTGCAACGGAGCGCGCAATCTGCCCCGTCCAATATTTTCCGGTTTCCTAGCCTATCATGAAAAGCTCAGAATTTTGGCGCTCGCTGTTTCAGCCAATCGTATTGTCTGTCAAGTGAATCTCAAAAAAAACAAATCACTCGACCAAAATTAAAAAAGCCATTGACCCTAGGCCCAATTAAAAGTTCAATTTCTATACTTAATAAATTCACCAACCTAGTTTTTCAACGGGAGTAATTCAGAATGAACAAAGCGCAACTTATCGAAAGAGTCGCTGCCGACACAAACATGACAAAAGCTCAAGCTGAGCGTGTTTTGGATACCACCATCGACACAATCAGAAAGTCTGTTAAAAAGGGCGATGATGTGAAGCTTGTTGGCTTTGGCACTTTTACGAAAACCAAGCGCAAAGCCCGCGTCGGCCGCAATCCACAAACTGGTAAAGCAATTAAAATTCCTGCCGGCTGGTATCCTAAGTTTCGTCCTGGTGCTGAGTTTAAAGAATCCGTCCGCTAGTTGAATCTCATCCTATCAACTGAAAAAAGGCCAATTTGGATATCAAATTTGGCCTTTTTTTTCTTCTTTTGATCTTTTTAAAAAAGTTTAACTTTTTTTTAGCGAAAAAATGATCCATATTCATCGCCTATGCCAACATTTAATTCTTCCGATCTTAAAAAAATAGGTGTTTTCACAAGCGGCGGCGATGCGCCTGGAATGAACGCTGCCATTCGCGCCGTCGTTCGTTCCGCAATAGGTTCCGGAATTCAAGTCGACGCCATTTACCAGGGTTTCAAGGGAATGCTAAATGGCGACTTTGAAACGCTCGGACTTCGTTCGATGGCAAATACCATTCAGCGAGGTGGGACTGTCATCAAAACTGGGCGCTGTATGGAATTTCATCGACCGGAGGAGAGGCGCCGTGCAGCTGAAAATCTTCGGCAAAGAGAAATTCAGGCCCTTGTCTGTATTGGTGGAGATGGTTCCTTCGCGGGTGCCCACGCCTTGTGGGTTGAGCAAAAAGTTCCCTACGTCGGAATTCCTGGAACGATTGACAACGATATTTTTGGTACGGACCTGACGATCGGATTTGATACGGCCGTCAATACAGCCCTTGAAGCCATTGATCGTATCCGTGATACAGCTGCAAGTCACGATCGACTGTTCATTGTCGAGGTTATGGGGCGTGACTCAGGCTATATTGCTGTTGATGTAGGCATTGCTGGAGGAGCGGAGGGCGTTTTTATTCCAGAATCTCCTTTGTCTGTAGATTCTGCGATCGAGAAAATAAGGAGCGGAATCAAAGCAGGAAAGACTTCAAGTATTCTTGTTGCAGCTGAGGGGCAAAAGCCAGGCCGCGCTTACGATCTTGCAGAAGCGATCCGAAAAAAATCTGGATTTGAAGCTAAGGTTTGTATCCTGGGGCATATCCAGAGAGGTGGCGCCCCTACAGCAGTCGATCGAATTCTAGGAAGTCGTCTTGGTGCTCAGGCCGTCCATAGTTTTTGTTAAGGGGTCTGTGACATTATGGTGGGAATTCAGGCAGGACAAATCATCGAAAAGGAAATGGCCAAATGCCTGGGACAAAAAAAGGCTCTCCCATTGGGAGTTCTTGGTTTAGTGGATCAACTCTCTCACTAGTTACTGGGAGAGTGTGGCAGCAAAAGGCAATGACACACATAAGCACTCTCTATGGTCGGCGACCAAGGCATTTGACGAAAAATTAACAAATTGTTAAGAACAGCCTTCGGAGTCCGGGTGGGGAGTGTTTTGGTTATGAGAAATGGACTTAAAAAGGGGCTGGTTTGTCTGGCCACCATCCACCTGTTTCTTTGGCTCTCCTCGTGCCTCTTAAATCGGCATCAAAAATTGGAAAATCAAAAAACTGTTCGCGTTGGCAGTTTTCTTTCGCTGACAGGGCCGGATGCTTCTTTCGGATGGAGCACTCGCAAGGGACTGGAACTTGCCGTATCTCAAATAAATGAAAATGGAGGAGTGAGCGGGCGAACTCTTGAGCTCATCATTCGAGACGACGGCGGTAAGATAGATAAGGCCATCAAAGCGGTTGATGATTTTGGATCTGATCCCGCATTTGTTGCAATTCTTGGGCAAGCCGCAAGTCAGTTATCGCTAGCCGCAGCACCTCATGCCCAGAAATATGGAATCCCTATGATTAGCCCCAGCTCTACAAACCCCCGGGTCACAGAAGTGGGAGATTTTATCTTTAGAGTTTGTTTTATTGATCCCTTCCAAGGCTACGTCATGGCAAAATTCGCTCGGGAAAACTTGAAAGCTTCACGGGTTGCGATCATTCGCGACCGTCGATCCGAATACAGCATGGGGCTTGCCGAATATTTCGATCGGACATTTAGGTCTTTAGGCGGATTCATCGTCGCAGAGGAAGAGTTCGCGGCAGGAGACACTGATTTTAGCAGCCAACTCAGTCACATCCGCTCCAAAGGACCTGATGCGATATTCATTCCCGGCTATTATTCAGAGGTGGCCCTCATTGCTAAGCAGGCGCGACTGATGAGAATTCGGACCCGTTTGCTGGGGGGTGACGGCTGGGACTCTGGAAAATTATTTGAGCTCACCCAAGGAGCTCTCAACGGAGCTTACTTTTCCAGTCATTTTTCTCCCGAAAGAAATTCGGCTCCTGTTAAAAAATTTGTTGAAACTTATAAGGAAAAATTTGGCGAAAGCCCTGATGGCTTTGCTGCAATGGCTTACGATGCTGCCTTTATTTTAGTTGATGCAATCGAAAAAGCGACTCCTTTCACTCGAAAACAGGTTCGTGACCAAATCGCCCTGACGCGACACTTTCCCGGTGTTACGGGCTCTATCTCTTTGAATTCAAATAGAAATGCTGACAAATCTGCCGTCATTTTTAGAATTGATGGCCCCAATAACCGCTTTGTCACGACAGTTGAGCCCAACTGAGGCGCTCCCATAATACCGTCCCCAAATTCCATAACTGTAAAATATTCCTATTGCAGCAACGGGAATGACGCGTCAGAATAGGCTCGAAGGTCTGCGTAGAGTCCATTCTGTTCCAAATTTGCACCAGCAGGTCCCGGAACTTTCCAAAAATAGGAAGAGCAGATGTACATTTTTCGAATCCTTCTTTTGACCCTTGCGATTTTGCTGGCCTCCTTTCGGTCGTCCGCCCAAAATCAAGATTTGGAGGAGCTATCCAATCCTTCGGTCATTAATCAAAAAATACTCTCCTTTAAGACTTGCAGGGAAAATCGGCACGTTATCAGCTCTTCCAAATCCAATATTTCACAAATCTGCCTTTCTTCTGATAGTGAATTTCGCGATGCAATCAATGATTTTCAAATCTTTACAGTTGTTTATATAGACGGAACAGTAGCGGAATACACGCTCTCCTCTTTCAAGCTTGATCAGCTTCTTTCCCATAGACTTCAGAGCAATGTGATGAAGGGGATTCTCTTAAATAGAGTTCAGAGTTCTCCTTCGGCCCCTAGTATTTTGATTGAGGGAGCTGTTTTCTTGGTTTTCAAAAAAGGCCAAGAATCGTCAAACACAACCCCGCCCCTTATTGTCGGACGCACACCACTTGACGAAGCTTTTTTTGTACCGCAATAAAGAAGCCTCTGAGCCCGAGCTAGGCCATAGAAAGGCCTTTCGCCGCAACCAATCATAAAAAAATCGAGACAAAAGGTAAATCCATCGTTATGTTCCACCCGCTCTGGAGGGAGGGAGAATATCCACATCTCAACCTATAAGAAGGAATGCAAAATGAAAAATTGTTTATATGGCCTATGCGCCGCAATCCTAGCTGCCTCCACGCTTCAGTCACAGGCGAATCCCTCAGAAGGATTTGAATATACCGGTTATTTCCGATCAGGAACCGGAACCAATTCCTTGGGCGGAAACTACGAATGCTTCAACAATAAGAAGACGAGCGGAAATGAATTTCGCATCGGAAACGAATGCGCGACCTATGGCGAAGCCACTTTCACCTTTCACCACCTCAAGAGTGAAAAAAATGATCCCTTCTTTAAAAGCCAAATTCGCTTGGCCTATGTCGCCAATGATTTTGGAAAAGCAGGAACAGGCACACCAGTCACCTATACGAATAATGGCGATGCCGTGTTCTCATTGGCAGAAGCCTATGTTCAAGGTGGGAAATTTCAAGATGTTCCCTATACCTTTTGGGCTGGAAAGCGATTCTATCGTGAACCCGATCTTTTTATGAACGATTGGTTCTATTATGGCAACACGGTCGGCAACGGAGCCGGCGTTGAAGAAATACCAGTGGGTATTGGAAAACTCGCCATCGCCCAACTTCGCCAGGTGAATACGGATGCCGCGGATGGTGGTAGAACCGAAAAGGGACGACCAGGTATCACTTTGTGGGATGCACGTCTCAAAGACATCGCCATCACCGAAAATGACAAGCTTGAATTTTGGGTGGCCTATGGGCATTCGCCAGAGGGCACAAGCGTTGCGACTCCCACTGATGTTTATGAAAAAGGCACCGGACTTATTGTTGGCGCCAAAAATCACTATGAATTTGATGGTGGTTTCTATGATGCCGCATTGATTCGAGGTTCGGGTCTCATGCAATCGCTCGAACTGTCAGGGGATTCTACTCCAATCAAAGAAACGAGCACACCGACCACACAGAAGAGCACACAACAAGACGCTCTTCGTTGGCGTTTAGTCAATCATGTCCAATATGAGATACCTAATAGCAAATGGGCTTTTCATGCGGGAATCAGTCACGAACGTTGGGATAGTGGAGCGGCCACTAAGAACCTGGGCAAATGGACCAGCGTCGGAATTCTCCCTGTTTATTTCCTGACCGACCATATTCAATTGACTGGCCAATTGGGAGCCTCACTCGTCGATGACGAGAGTGAGCTTAATGGAAGTGATCCGTTGGGACAGCGCACTCTTTACCGAGCCACGATCGCCCCACAAATCGCCATCAATACGAAATTGAGTGCCCGCCCTGTGTTAAGAGCTTATTACACTCAGAGCTGGTGGAACGACAAGAATAAGGGAGCTTCATACGTTGGAGCAAATGCACCGTCTTTTGTCGACAAAACCAGCGGTGCTTCTTACGGTTTCCAAGCGGAAGTTTGGTTCTAAGCCAAGTCAGTTTGGCTGAACAAATATCAGTTTATTCTGAAAGTGCAGAAACGGGCCTCAATGGCCCGTTTCTCTTTGTGTTGAACATTGCTTTAGTTTCTCAATTCATCTCAGTTTTCTGATTAACGTTTCAGATTGATCACCTCGGCCAATAATTCATCTGTGGTGGTGATCGTTTTGGCATTCGCTTGAAATCCTCTCTGATTTTGTATGAGGTTGACGAATTCCAGAGCCAAATCCACCGTTGAGCGCTCTAGTGATTTAGCAAAAATCTTCCCACGCCCGGCACGATTTGGTTTTCCAACAGCAGGAGAACCCGAATCACGAGCTTCTTTCAATCGGTTGTTTCCCACTTTGAAAAGGGCTTCTGGGTTTTCGAACTTCGCCAAAGCAATTTGCGCCAAATCCTTGGTTGCACCATTGCTGTACAATGCCGTGAGAACACCTTCATCGTTGAAAGAAAGGTTGGTGATGGTTCCTGCCGCTGACCCGTCTTGGTTCCAACTCATCATGTCAGAATCTTTGCCATACTGCTTCGTCCCGTCAAGCCCCTTTCCTTTGTCAGTCGTGATGGAATCGCCAAAATCAACCTTGATCTGCTGGTTCTGAAAGGCTCCACCTTTGAAATTGAAAGTTGAGGAAACCATTTCTTCTGTATCTAGTTTGCCATCGACGTTAAAAGTGAGCTTTCCCTTGCAAGCTTCACTCAATCCATCTTCAACCCCTCCCATCATCTCCTTTCCATCTACCATTCCTCGATACTCCCAGGTCCGGTCAGCGATTTTATTGAAAAACATTGTCATTAAATGCTTATTCCCTTGAGAGTCGTAAATTTCAACTCCCGTCGAATAGTTAGAGGTATCATAGGGATTTTTGGGATCGAAGACCTTTACCATTCCCGGTTCTTGAGCGACCCGAGAGTCCAGATTGAGCTCCATCCTAATTTTGGTTGTTCCTTTGGCTGGAATCAAAGCCCGAGGAAATTTAATATCTTCCACCTTATTAATGACAGTCCCGTTTTCATCAGCCTCAAATCCCTGCACCCGCTGATTGTCATTTGTCACCAAATAGCCTTCCTTATCAAAGTGAAAGGATCCATCTCGAGAAAAGGACTCACCGTCTGAACCCTTCAAGATGTAGTAACCGTCTCCTGAGATGGCGAGATCTGTCGCTTTCTCCGTTGCATCGACATTTCCTTGAACGAGAATGGGATTGACGGCCCCAATTTTCACACCGCGACCTATTTGGTTTCCACCCAAAATGCCTTTTAAACTTTTTGAGATGATATCTTGAAATTCTGCTCGACTGGCTTTGAATCCAATTGTGTTGGCATTGGCGATATTATCACCAATCACACCCAAGGCTTCACCCTGTGCGCTCAAACCGGATACACCGGTATAAAGTGAAGAAAGAACACCCATACAAGACCTCCATGTCTTCCGCCACCTCAATCAATCAGTGACGTTTACGGAGGGGCCCCCTCTACGAGGTCCAGCCCCTATTATTTTTTTAAAGCACCCAAACATCCTGTTCGGGCCCTACAAACCCAACTCAAATGACGACAGTGGAGTCGATGTTAGTAAATACATTGTCCTTCAATGAATTCCTGTCCATCACCGTCACTACCGTATTATTCTTCACGCTCACAATCATGGCTGAATCATCAGTCAATATGAGAGTTTCCTTCGCCCCCTTTCCAGCGGCTCTTTCAACTGCACTTTCAATTTTTCCTAAACATTCTGGTGAGAATACAATCCCTCGGGATTGCATTCGCTCAATGGCATGATTCGAAAATCGAATACTTTCAGATGGAGAATTCTCTCCACGTAAGGCCAATTGACCGCTAGCTCCCTGATCAATTTGGCGCAAAGTTTGTCTAAATTCCCCTTTTTCATCTAATCCCTTTGGGGCCAAACCAGTGGTTCGTGGCCTCTGCAAACCTTCAAGTGATTGAATCTTTCCAGTGTTGAACACCTGACTCACAATCCCGCCTCAATCCCCTGCTTTTTCATCTCATTCACCATTTCCCGACTCATGCCCACAGTTTCCAAATTGCTCTCCAAGGGCGATGCAACCGAGCCCGAAGAATCTGGAACCGATGGCCTCTTCGTCTGCGGACCGGACTTCTGAACAGCAGGCGACACCGTATTGACTTGTCTTCCCACTTTCGCTTGTGTCAATTGGGAAGGATCCACTATTTTCTTAACCTCACTCAATTGAATGCTTTGATTGCCCACAAGCAGCAGTGGACCCTTCGGAGTAAAATTCACGCCGCTGATTGTTCCCTCAAATTTCGTCTCAGTCCCAACCTTAACACCATTGGAGGCGACGGCTTCAATTACAATTCGATACTCTCCCGCACGAGCTGGCTGGCCGTCTTCAGTTAATCCGTTCCAACTCAACTCATTCTTGCCTTTTTTAACCTCGCTCAAACTCAACTCACGAACAGTTTGATTATTAGCATCCATAATTTTGACTTTAACATCGCTTGCGTCACCGAGTAGATCATAGGCCACATCGTGAGTTTCCTTCTCGTCAGTTCGGCTGATTCGTGACGAATCTCCACTGACCCCTTTGCCTATAAGACCGAGAGCCGCAAAATCATTTTTCGGAGCTGCGGCCTTTGCGAGATCTCCAATCCCCTTGTCAATATTTCCCAGACTTTCGAGTGAAGAGAACTGAGCCAATTGCGCTGCCATTTGATGATTTTCCATTGGATTTGTTGGATCCTGATTTTTCAATTGAGCAAGAAGTAGTTTTAAAAAGGCATCCCGATCCAGCTCATTGTTTCCGACTTTCCTCGTTTTAGCGGGATCTACCCAGTTTGGATCGGCAACTTTATTTAATACCTCACCAAGGTCCTTGCTCCCAAAGGCCTTTTTGTAATCTTCTGGGGAAACCTCATTTCCAACGTCTGGCTTCAATGCCGATTGCTGAACTGAATTTGACCACGTTTGAGTGGAATTCTTAATGTTAATCATTAAAGCTCCGGTCGTTCATCATGCCACCAAATCCAGTCTTCGATTCCCATTTCTAGGTTTTGACCTCATCGAGAGAATTGATTGATCCGAACTGTCATCCTGAGCTTGTGATCGATAATTTTTCATTGCAGGCATGTCAACGAACCCTTGGCGCCAATTTTGATTGTTCTGCCGAAATTCCTCCAGGAACTGACGAACATGACTTTGATTTTGATCCTGCATGTTCTGATCCATGTGCTTCGAAACGCTATCAGGCGAACCAATTTTGATTTGGTCAACATTTATACGATGTGAAGAAAAGGTCTCCCTGAGATCAGCAAGCCCGTTTTCCAGAAGCTTCTTCGTATTCGCGTTCGACGCAATCATTTCGATATTGACTCGACCGCCGTCGCTGATGACCTTGAGTGTAACCTCGCCGACTCCTTCCGGATTCAGCTTGATCTTCATTTCTCCACCGCCGTTTTTCACCAAGACTTGTGCCTGATCCACAACATCACGAACATTGGAAGATTCTTGAGCTGAACTCATTTTTGGCATTTGAACTAAAAATTGATTGCCCTTTGTTCCTTCATTTTTTGCAGTATTTGCCAAGCCAGACATCTGATCAGAAAGTTGCTGTTCGCCCTGGAATTCTCTTTTTCCTTCCTTTTGACTCTCCACTCTTGACTGCGAAATTGAATGTGCCGGCAAATCGCTCTTCTCAGATCTCCGACTCCCCCACTCAGGACCAGTGAAGCGAGTGTCTGCCTGATCAAGAATACCCTCAAGGTCTTGTGACTCAAAGAATTCTTCCTGGGATTCTTCCTGACCCATGCCGGAAAGACTCACCGGAAATGCCATTGCTTGATCAACTTCGGTGCTCGGGGAATATGCCGAAGTTTCATTTCGAATAGGCAAAATTTCTGCATCACTCAAGTTGTCGGCATCAGCGCCAATATCAGATTGTCCAGCTGCTGCAACTTCTGATTTCAACCTCTCAGATTCAGTCGCACTTGTCTCGATGGATTGATTCTCGCCCCTGAGTGTCTCCAACCCACGAGATCTCACTCCGCTTGAGGTATTCTGGCTTGTGGACATTTCACCCCCAGTGCTTGAAGTAAATCCCTGGGGTGTAATTTGGCCGCTTTCACTGACGCTGGTTGAAGATAATCCATTTGAGGGGCTCAGACTGGCAGCAGAAGGTATTCCTAAATCAAACTCACTGGCAACACCCTTTTGGTCTCCCAAGGGCCCAATCATTTCATCGCTTTTAGCTTCCTGGTCCTCGCGCACCATTTGATTATCTACAAAAAATGCCTGCGACATTCTATCCAAGGATGCATTTAGGGCTTTCTTTCGAGCTTCATCTGCCGAAATAACTTCAAGAGAAACCTGCCGATCATTTCCCTTTAGATATTCCCCAACATTGGACGGCGACGTCTGTTTAAGCAAGTTTTGAAAGAGCTCAAGGGCACGTCCTCTTTCGCTGCTATCAAGCCCCAATTGATCAACAATTTTTTCTACTGATGCCTCCGGTGGGGCGACAAGATCATTGGCCGAAAGCTGAGAAAAGGCCGCTACAATTTGACCTGCACCAACTCCGACATCCTCCTCCATCTTTTTCAAAAAGCCCTGCATTGCCAGGCGGCGGGTCAATTGATCCACCGAAGGATTCAATCGATTTTGCAATTCTGGATTTATATCTTCAGACGAGTCTTCGATCTCTTCCATCACATTCTGAGAATTCGATCTCCCGACCTTTTCTATCTTTTCTTTTGGAGAATCCGAAAGGCTCATCTGCTTTTCGATATTCTTTCTAAAATCGCGACCAACTTTTGAATCACCCTGACGAATGGGCGAAGTCATTTTATCTGACTGATCTCTCGGGATTTGATTTGCACTCAAAGCTGACAAATTGTTTATCATACTGAACTATCGCCTTTTATATCCTGCAAATTTTTCTGAAATAATCTGTGCCTTGCTCGGTTCGAGCAAATTCATGATCTCCGCAGCATTTTTTTTCTTCATTTGACCCAGAACTTCGATCGCAAGGTCTTCATTCAAAGTCCCGATTACCTTTGCAGCCTGTTGCGGTTTCATATTCGAATAAAACTCCACCAATGTTTTCACCTTTTGCTGATCAACTTCAACTTTATCCTTTAGGACCCCGGCAATTTGAACTCGGATCCTCTCCAGATGTTGAATACGTTCTTCAATCTCACTCTTCTGCTTATGCAATTCCTCTTCCAACTCGTTCAGCTCCTTTTCTCTTAGGTCCAACTCCTTTTTCCTCTCATTTAACTTGCTGAAATAACTCAGATCATTAGAATCTACTGATTTTGAAAGATCAGCTTCGGGACCAAGGTCGGAGGCCTTTTTTTCCGCATCTGAATCTTTATTAGCGGATATATTTTCCCCTTCCTTGCCAGACTTTTGAGCCGTTCCGGTGCTTGGTTCATTCGCAAAAACCTCAGAAAAAAAACCGAATTCGATCCGATCAATGAACTTTTCTACGAGTCCTGGTTCAGAGACAAACAGAACCAAAAATCCAAATCCCGACATCATGAGCAAAGAAATGCTCAGAAAGGCGGGATTCAATCTACCACTTTTTAATTTTTTTCGCTTTATTCCCACGGCCTTTCGCAGAGACTGTTCAGCATCTATCGATCCCGCAGATCCGTGACTGGAAACCGAATTCGAATTCGATGCTCGACCAAGAGATAAATTAACGGCTCTTTTTGAAGGAACCTGCCCAGAGTTTTCTTTCGCCTTTTTGAAAAAATGATCATATCCCGAATTCATTCTGACGCCTCCGTTTTGTGCCGCATCGTTACCATTTCATCGATGTCCTTAATTTCTTCGCGCCTCATCTTACGAACAAAATCAAAGTATCTTCGGGATTTTAGCTTTTCTAAAGATTTGAATTGCTTCACTGTTTCAAGAAGGGCTTCATGCTTGGATTCTGCTTCCATCATGAGAGCTCTAACACTTGTTCTCTCGGCTTCAATTTTGGATTTTATTCCATTTAAAAAATCAACTCGCATCTGGATAAACGCTACTTGCCCACTCTCCATACTTTGGATTTCCTGTATTTCGAGGCGTGTTCGATCTGTGAGGAGATACAATTCATTGATCCGATCAAGCGCATCATCAACCCTCTTTTTAGCTTCATAATAAAGAACCTGAGCTTCCTCTTTGAGGCGCTGTCGGTACGCAAGTGCCGATTGGAGTGGAAATCGAAACTTCAATTCCTATCCTCCTAAAATCCGTTGCATCAATTTCAGGGTCTGGAGTGGAGCACTTGTCTCACGCTCACCTTGCCGCAAAAATCCTTCGATAGATTCATGAACGTCTACAGCCCGATCTATTTTGGCATTTGAACCCGCCTTGTAGGCTCCAATATTAATCAGATCTTCTGCCTCTCCGTAAATCGCTAGATTTTCACGCAGGCCAAGAGCGAGTGCCTGATGCTCCTTTGATATAATGTGCCTCATCACACGGCTTGTGCTTTGCAAAACATCAATCGCGGGAAAGTGCCCCTTTTGCGCCATTGAACGGCTCAATACAATGTGGCCATCCACAATCGACCGAACCGAGTCAGCGATTGGGTCATCCATATCGTCTCCCTCAACCAAAACTGTGTACAAGCCAGTGATAGATCCACAATTCTCAAATCTTCCGGCCCGCTCAAGTAATTTTGGGAGGAGTGAAAAAACACTCGGGGTGTAACCCTTTTGTGCTGGCGGCTCTCCTGTGCTCAAACCAATTTCCCTTTGGGCCATTCCGAATCGAGTTAAGGAATCCATCATCAACAGAACATTTCGTCCCTGTTCACAAAAGTACTCTGCAATTGTTGTTGCAAAAAATGCGGCCCGCATTCGCAGGAGCGGACTTTGGTCCGGAGTTGCCACAATAACCACAGATTTCTTAAGACCCTCAGGTCCCAGATTTTGCTCCATAAATTCGCGAACTTCTCGCCCACGCTCACCAATAAGAGCAATCACGTTAATATCGGCCGTTGTATTTCGCGCAATCATTCCCAATAGCACAGATTTCCCAACGCCCGAACCTGCCATGATGCCCACTCTTTGCCCCTGCCCGATCGTCAGTAACCCATCAATAGCCCTCACACCTAGGCTCAAAGGCGTATCGATGGGTGGACGAAAAAGGGGGTTTGTTATATCATTGTAGAGTGGTCTATCTCCCGATACGTTGAGGTCACCTTTGCCATCGATTGCCTTTCCCAGACCATCAACCACTCTACCCAACAATTCCATTCCCGTGGGCACCGTGGCTCTCAGGCGCAAAAGTTCGATTTTCGAACCCAGTCCCACCCCCCTCATTTCTCCAAGGGGCATCAGCACAATCTGCCTATCATGAAATCCAACAACCTCCGCAAAAAACGAGGATTTCAGACCGCTCGGATAAACCGCACAAACACTCCCGACACATGCTCCAGGTAAAAATCCCTTCAGAGTAAAACCTGTCACTTGCGTGATTTTCCCGATATCTTTTGTCACTTTGGTCATTGATAGGGCAGAAAGATACTTTTGCGCATCAAACTCGGTTTGACTCATGACTTATCAATTCTCTCCACTCGTAGATATTTTTGGCATGCGGTCTCGCAGATCAGCCAATACTCGGTCAACTCGTTGTTCAATTGTCGCATCGATGGCTCCGTAATTTGTCTCAACCACGCATCCACCTGACCGAATACCATCACCAATCTCCAGTTTTATTCGTTTCAGCTCCTCAGCCTTTTTCCCACCTTTTTTTCGAAACTCCTCTATTGTCGCTTGATCTTCAGCCGACACAAATAAAGTGATATCTTCATCCTTATGGACATCCGCCATAACTACTTGAAGAGTATAAAATATGCTTTGGGGATCATCGGAAATTTGGCGAAGAGCTATGCGGCCTGCAACCTGGACAAGTAGCTCCATCAGTTGTCTTTCATTTTCTGCCAAAAATCGGTTTCTTAAATTTTCAAAATGGTTAAGTAGACCATCTAGTTTTACTAGCTTCTCTTCAATTTCCGACTTCTTCTCTCCAAAGGCGAGCTCTCTACCCTCAATAAGACCAAGGTCAAAGGCTTCACGATATCCTTTTTCCTCAAACTCTTTAACCTTTTGCAAAACCAACTCTTCGATCTTGTCGTCAAGTCCCTTCTTATGAAGGTCGGCCATTCTGGTTTGAGTTAAAACTAAATCAGAAATCTTAAAGTCAGAAGCCATGGAACCCTGGGACGATAGGAAATCACTCGTCTGCTCACTCACAGCTAAGGGGAATGTCTTCGGATGATAGTCGAAAATAATTTTTTCGGAATTTTCACTTTTCACAATGCTTGAGCTCTGCTTCATACAGTCCCATTTGTAAATCGATTACACAAGAGCATCTTCAGAACCACCGCGTGCAATAAGAATCTTACCTTCGGTTTCAAGTCGCCTCGCCACATTTACAATTTCTACTTGCGCCGTTTCGACATCGGAGAGTCGAGAAGGTCCCAAATTTGCCAAATCATCTTTAAGAAGATTTGCAGCCCTCTGCGAGATATTTTTGAAAATTTTGAGTCGAATTTCTTCGTTCGCTGTCTTCAAAGCCAACAATAATTTGTCGTTCGGAACTTCCTTGAGAAGAGTCTGAATGCCACGATCATCGATTTTAACAATGTCCTCAAATACAAACATGAGTTTGCGTATTTCCTCGGCAAGTATGGGATCCTTTTCTTCGATTCTCGCCATAATAGCTGTTTCTGTGTTCTTATCCATAACGTTGAGCATTTCAGCAACCGGCTGAACTCCGCCAAGAGCAGCCTGTTCAACTGTGCCGACGCTTGCCAATTCGGCCTTGAGCACGCGGTCCACTTCTGCGATAAGTTCGGGGGCCACATGATCCAAGTTTGCCAATCGCAAGACCACTTCGGACTGCAGAGTTTCAGGCAATCTCTTAAGTACCTCACCCTTCTTTTCTGGCTCCAGATGAGCCAAAATAACCGCAATCGTCTGCGGATGCTCATTGATGAGAAAATTGGAGAGAGACTTCGCGTCTACCATTTCCAAACTCTCCAACTGCCGCTGAGCAGGTGAATTGACATTCAAGTGCCCCAAAATTCCACGTGCCCGTTCCTCTCCAACCGCATCGACAACCGTTTCCTTATTGGTTGTCTTTTCCGAGAAAATGTACTCCGAAGTTTCACTGACCATTTCGTAGTATTCCTCAAGAACACGCTTAGTGACCTCTACCGGAACAATTCTGTACTTTTGCATGGTCGCGAGTAGTTTTCGAATTTCGGCATCTTCAGTGTGCTTGAAGAGAGTTTTTGCTGCTTCAGGACCCAAATAATTGAGCAAGATGGCAGCTTTTTCAAATCCACGTAAATTACCGAACTGAATATCTTCAACTTTAATTAGGCGTACCACTTAAGCATCCCTCTTTGATAACCATAAAGCAAAAGCTCCCGCTGCTTTTTCCTGATCCTGTTCCAAATGAGCCATGATACGTTCTTTCAGTAATTCACTCTCCGCCTTGTTTGGATCGATTGAATCATTCATAATAGGAAGAGCTCCCGACATTCCTGGCAGGGAATTATCAACCGACTGTAGTTCTTCCAGCTCCTCGATCGTTCGAGGCAACATATCTTCCACCGTTTCCTGAAAAGAATCTGTAATCCATCGCATAAATGGTCTAATTACGATAAAGAAGAAGAGCGCGAGACTTAAGCTGAGAATCGACCATTTGAAAAGTGAATGTAATAGCTTCTTCCTTTCGAGATTGGTTAACAGTCTCTCTGATTCTGTAAAATCCTCTGTCTGAAATGCTATATTTTCTATTTTAACACTATCTCCCCGTGCTGCAGAAAAACCGATCGCATTTTTTACGATTGTCTCATACTTGATCAAATCGTCTGCTGATCGGGCCACATATTTGTCAGTAACATCCCCTTGATCGTTCTTTTCTCGAACCATTATTCCATCGACCAATACGGCGACTGTAATCCGCTCAATGCTACCTGCTGCTTCCTTCACATTTCTAACAGTTTTTGGTACAGAAAAATTGGTGGTTTTCATCTCTTTGCGCACGTTCTGCTTAAATCCGACTTCACCTGTATCCTCGGCACCAGGTAAATTCGCCCGAGACCCTGGTATTCCCGTGGGATTTGTTCGCGATCCATCCAGTAGTTCTTCTTCAACTGCTGAACTGCTGATAGCAGTCATTTCAGGATCGACTTTTTCTTCAACCATATTGGATTGTTTCATATTGAGAGCGGCGTCAACTCTGGCCACTATTTTTCCTGATCCGAGAACTTTGGATAATATCCCCTCGATGCGTTCCTCTAGATTCTCTTCGACTTTTCGTTTTAGATCGAGCAGATCAGAAGATTCGCCGGCCTCACCACCCATCTTCCTGGATAACAACTTTCCACGAGAATCCAGCACAGTGATTCTGTCTGGATCCAGGGATTCCACAGCACTTCCAATCAGATTCGTTATACCTCGAACTTGTTCGGGGCTCAGATGTTTGCCCGGATGAAGATCGAGTACGACCGAAGCTGAGGGCTGTCCACCCTCTTCAAGAAATGTCTTTTTGGGAGGGATGGCAAGGATCACCTTTGATTGTTTAACCGAAGAGAGCGTATTGATCGCGCGCATGAGCTCACCTTGAAGAGCTCTTTGATAATTTATCCGCTGGGCATAGGAAGTGACTCCAAAATCCTGTTTCTCAAATAATTCCAATCCCACTTGGCCAACCTGGGAACTACCAATCTCAGTCATCACTGCCATTTGTGTGGAGTGCAAAAGATCTGAGGGAACAAGTACAGTTGAACCTCCCTCCTCGAGCTTGAATGGAATATTATTTTTTTGTAGCTTGTCTAAAATCAACGCGAGTTGATCGGGTGGTATATTTTTGAAAAGAGCCACATGGTGCGTTCCACTGAGCATGGCCATAACTATTGAAACAGAAATGACCACCATTACTGAGGCGGCAAGGAGGGACATCCTCTTCATCGGAGTCAGTCCCTGATAAAACTCCTTAAACTGAGAGACTATCTGGCCAAACAGTTTCTGCAAAATCTACCTCCTAAAACCGGGAACAAGGATCACGAGACATCATTCAGTTAATCACTCTTTAAACTTGCATTTTCATTACTTCATGATAGGCGTCGATAATCTTATTTCTCACTTGCATCATCAACTTTAATGCAATATCGGCCTTTTCAGTGGCAATCATCACTTCCGGAATATTTTTTGACTCGCCAGTTGCAAGTTTTTGCATCGCCACATCTTCGTCTTTTTGTAAAGTATTGACTGACTGAACTGCCGATTTCAGAGTTTCAGCGAAGGTCTTCTGGCTTGGATCGCTGGGAATTCCAGCTTCCTGGTTTATTTTAGTTGTTCTCTGCTCGCTGAGTGTACGACCCGTGTGCAATAAATTTTCAGCATTACTTATGGTCAAACCATCCATGGCTCGCCTCCCTCATTAGTTTATCAAAAACTCTCAAAACATTCTCTATACATCTTAGAATTAGCGACCAATCTCCAGCGCGCTGATTGCCATATCTTTGCTCGCTTGCATTGCCGAGACGTTTGCCTCGTAGGATCGCGTGGCTTGAATCATATTTGCCATCTCCTCCATGAGATTGATATTTGGATAGGCAACGTAGCCCTGATCATTGGCATCTGGATGATCTGGCTCATATTTGAGAACTGGGGCCTTCCGATCGACAGTCACGTCGGTTACCTGGACTCTCTGAATATTGCGATCCGGCAGACTAGTGACAATTTCTCCAAAATTCCTGGTCTCAGGCATCGACTCAAAAACGACGTCCTTTCGTCGATACGGTCCCCCTTCGGGAGTTTTTGTTGTATTAATATTGGCGATATTTGATGAGATCGTATTCATTCTCATTCTTTGCGCCGTCAGTCCACTTGCCGAGACGTTCATTGATTTAGAAAAGTCCATTACCTGTTACCCTCTGTCACAGCATACTTTAATGCCGCCATTTTTTTATTAATCAGCTGAAGGGCCGCTTTATATAAAATCGAATTTTCTGCCAGGGTGACCATTTCGTGCTCGAGATCGACGGTATTTCCATCATTTGTCACATTGATATCGGGATTATCATAGACATCGGCCTTAACGCGGGAAATAGCTCCTGGACCGGTGACAAGTTGCTCTCCCGTACTTTCAGTCATTTGCCTTATCCCTTCTGTATCGAGAGCCCGGGAGAGAGCCGCTTCGAAGTCAACCTGCTTTGCTTTGTATCCAGGCGTTTCGGCATTCGCGATATTTGCTGACGTCACTGATTGGCGAAGTAGTCTCAAATTTATCGATGCCCCCAGGGCACTTGTTGTCTTGTCAAAAGGTTATTACTCACGGATTCAAATTCCTTTCGCATCCACGATATTCCCTGATCTTATTTCTTAAAGTCCGAATGCTAATCCCAAGCAAATCTGCTGCCTGAGTGCGATTGTGTCCTGTGTGTTCAAGGGTTTTTAAAATTAACACTTTCTCCATTTCTGATACGGTCATTCCGGCCTGAACTTTGTCTTCTTGCCGGATTTCCTGATAGTCAGAGATCAATATAGAATTGGGAGACAATTCCGTATCTGTACTTAACAACACCGATCGCTCTATGACATTTTTCAGTTCTCGGACATTCCCTGGCCAATTCCAAGTCTGGAGTTTTTTGAACGCCTCGGCTCCAATACGCTTAAGAGGAATGCCGTTTTCTCGACAGGAGTTTTCAATAAACCATTGACTGAGAAATTCAATATCCTTTGGCCGCTCCCGAAGAGGAGGCAACACCAAAGGAATGGCATTGAGGCGATAGAAAAGATCCTCTCGAAACTGATTTCGACGAACCATATCTTTCAAATCACGATTGGTGGCCGCAAGAATTCGAACATTTATTTTGATCGGCGCAGCTCCACCTAATCGCTCCACTTCTCCCTCTTGTATGACCCTTAAGAGTTTTGCCTGAAGAACAAGCGGCATTTCACTGATTTCATCAAGGAGAAATGTACTGTGATTGGCCATTTCAAACCGCCCCACTCGCCGAGAATCCGCGCCAGTAAAAGCTCCCCTCTCATATCCAAAAAGCTCACTTTCGAGAAGTCCCTCAGGCACCGCCGCACAATTCAGGGCCGAGAATCGCTGAGAGGCTCGCGGACTCAGTGCATGAATGTAGCGAGCAAGCAGCTCCTTGCCCGTGCCACTTTCTCCCTGAATTAATACAGAGGCCCGGCTCGATGCGATACACTCAGCGATTTCCAGTACTCTTTTCATCCGTGGATCTGCAGTTTGAATCACTCCGGCCTTTCGATCATCCATCTGTTACTCCCCTTTGACGCCAGACATAGCTGGAATTCTGTTCAGATACTTCTTATAGGAATCTTGCCATTCCGCCTGTTGAAGCCGTTCGGCCGCGAGTTTTTTATAGATTTGACCGTTCTGATCCTTCAGTAGCCCCCAAACTTTTTCGGCCGCCCGAATGTCTCCCGTTTCATAGAGGATCGATCCCACTTTATAGCGAACATAAGCAAGGGGACGCTTGTCTTCAAATTGATCCAAAAGCTCGAGGTAGGCCTCCACAGCTCCGATATTCTTCTTTTGTTGATATAGAACATCCCCTTGTTTTTCTAATGCCGAGACCCAGACGTCATTACCCACTGGCATCTTCTGAGTTTTCATAGTTCGAATGAGATTCAAAGTGGTCTCGGCATCAGGCCACTGCTTTTGACGAATCTGCATCTCCGCCAGCTTCAAGTAAACAGGGGCAAGCATTTCGGGAGATTTCTTCCAAGCCTCAATTAACTCCAGAAGATATTTTACCACTTCTCCAGTTTGCCCTTTTTCTTCGGCGACTTTGGCCAAATTTCCTATCCATTCAATTTTTGATTGAGATGAAAAGGCTTCAGGATTTTTAATTTCTGTCAAATATCCATGCGCCTTGGTGACATCTCTTTGCAACAGGCAGTTTGTTGAAAGCCGCAGATAAAGCTCGTCAAACTGAGGAAGGTGCTCTATGACTCGTCTTTCCTTCTCTTCTTGAGTGCCCCTTATTTTTTTTAAATTGGCGAGAAGCTCTGAATATATCTTCTCTGACTCATGGTATACGCCAGCCTGTTCATAGGCCTGTCCAAGAAAATATGGAATATCCAGCCGGTCCGGCTTCTTCAACCAAGTCGCCGACAGTTTAGAAAATTTTCCCAGCACATCCATATACCTTTTCTCTTCAGCCATTTTTTTTAGATCATCAGTGATATTTTTTAGAATTCGCTTATGGAAGAACGGCAAACTCGACGAAGTCGGATGACTTTGATAAAAGCTCACCAGGTACCCTAGGGCTCTCTCATACTCTCCCCGACGATAAAATCCATCAGAGACCATAAGATTTATGAATTCATCCATTTTAGGAAGAGATGATTTGACCGCGATCTCGGTCATTTCATCGACAGCGCGTTTCAGTTCCTTTTCCTTCATTCCCTTCATCTGCTGACTGAGCATCCGAACTCTGGCCACGCCAGCGCCTGGACTATCATGAAATCTAAAGTAACTTTCGAGATAGCCTCCCATCACCCTGCTTTGGTCAACTCCCATAATCTCCATGAGTTCTCCCACCCGGGTCATCGCATACCCATCATGATCATGGGTTGGAAAATATTTGAGAAAATTTACGTAAGCCTCAAGGCTGTTCCGGTAATCACCGGTCCAAAAATAGCTTTCTGCCATATTATAGAGAGCATTTGGAAACCTCTTTTCAAGATTCGGCAACGACCTTATTGCAGCCTGATACAGAGCAATGGCCTCTTTATAATCACGCCGCGAAAACGCGACATCCCCTAACCGATAGGTCGCCTCATTTGAAAAGGTCTTATCTTTGGCGGTTTCGCCCAATTTTTGGTAGGCCTGTGTGGCTTCCTCATACTTTCCCAATTGAACATAGACGGCTCCAATGGCGCGTCGAACCGGATCCGTGTGGGGGGATTCTGGATACTTTTCTAGAAATCGTTGAAGATTCTGAAGAGCTGCGAGGGCTTCGCCCCGCTCAAGAACCGAATAGCTCAGAATGAGTTCTGTTCGCTCCGCCAAAGGTGAATCCGGATACTTTGCCAGAAGATATTGATACTCGTCATAGGCCCTTTGAAAATGGTACGTCAACTTTTCCTCCTGATAGAGGGAATAGTGTATCTCTGCAGCCATATTGCGCACAATTTCGTCGTAAATGCTTTTTGGAAACTTACGATTGAAATGCTCGTATGCCTTAAGAAATGCGGCCTTTCGACCCTTCAAAAAGAGGGTCAACAAGAAGCGGGCCTGTTTGTTTTCGGGGTCATTTCGTGGTGCAATGACGTACTCAGGACTATTTTCCAAAAGCCTTGGTAACTCGCTGGACGACATTTGCAACATGGGAAATCTTATAAAAATATTCTGCTTGCTCGCTATTATTGCGTCCTCTTTGATTTCAAATTCCTTTACGCGAAATCGATTGAAGTCCGGATCATTTCCGTCGAAAACACCGCCCGTTTGTGAAAGGGATTTTTTGGTTTGCTCCAAGCTCTTTTCTCCTGCTTGATCCACGGTGAGCAATTCGCTCCCGGAAGGAGATCGCTGAAGACCCTTTTTGACGTAATCCTGCGAGACTGCTGCTATTTTTCCAGTCCTTTTCCTTGCTACCTCAGATTTTCGTTCCTCTGGAGTCGAAGCAGTTGCATTCGGCTTGCTCTTTGTTTGTGGATTTGGAGCCTCTCGATAGATATCAATAATGAGTCGCGAGGGATCATCCGTAAGATAATCAAAGCTATCAATATTGTTTTCGGTCAAGTTAAAGGTCACAACATATTTTCCGTCCGCGCCCCCTTTGTCTAACTCTACCGACGACACGAGGGCATCAGACCAAGTTTTGAGCTTCGCTTCAGTTGGTAAATCAAATGGTGATAACACCAGGCGTAGAGAACGTTTTCCCACCCGTGTAACTTCGTATTCCCACTGATTTTGACCACGAAACTCAATGTGGGTGGCATCGCCTATCCGGGAAATCTCTCCGGAGACTCCTGTGGCTAAGGCTGGACCCGACGTTAATAAATAGAGAAAGGGGAGAATCAAAGCATTCAGAGGATTCGGCGTATTTAGAAGATCAGACCAAAATGAGCCGTCAAAATGGCGACTGAAACTCGTGCGAATCAACCATGGTCTAGGCTGAGCTTTGCCGCAGGTTTTCAATAAGTTAATCTGTGCTTTGTCAATTTTTCTCACCATGACCCCAACGCAAGCCTCCACTGTCAAATCATATAAGCAGAAGGAATGCCAAGTCTGTTCTCTATTGGGGTTGGCAATCGCGTCGAATTGGAGTATTTTGACCAGCCGAATTCTTGTCACTTACGACAAAGACCTGACGCTCAACCAAAGTCAGTAAGTTGACACCGAGTACAGGTCATGGGTGCTTTCATTTCAATTTAACTCAAAGGGACAAACTATAATTCCGATAAATGGAAAGAAACATGGAAGGGCAAAATGTCCAGTTTGTTAAGCAACACCGTTAAGACCGCAATAGGTCTTCTTTTGATCTCTGGTGCCTCCAACTCGTGTGTGTCTATTGATATCTCGAAAACAAACCAGGTGCGGGATAGCAATATCAAGTTCCATGCCCCAGATAAACCCTATCAAGTCGTTCCTCTTTCCTCAGTTGATGGGGCCTGGAGAAACACCGAGACCGGAGATAGCATTTCCTATATTTCTGAGTGCGACAGCTCGACCGACCCCTCTCTCGACTCAATTCACAAGGGCATTTTACAAGGAATTGAAAATCTCAAAATTGTCAGTTCGGAATACAAGAAATACAATAGTCGACAGGCTCTTTTTACGACAGTAAATGGCGAATTAGATGGTATTGGCACTCAAATGCAATTCGTCATATTCAAGAAGAATCAGTGTATCTATGTCCTGACCAACATCTCATATATGAAAGGCGCAAATACAAACGGGGCTACTTCTTCTCAGGACTTTCAAATATTTGTTGAAAAGTTTGAGGTTCCTTGATGAAAATCAATTGGCCTAGCATTCGCATTGTTGAGTTTCTTGGCGGAACATTTCTCCTTGCTCGCCAAACTTTCAAGGAAGGCTTCGTAGGTCCAGCTTATCCCGCACTCATTGTTGAGCAAATATATTTGATAGGTGTGAAATCACTTCCGCTGATCATCGTCGTCTCGGCCAGCACAGGGATGGTCATGGCCCTTCAGTTTGGTATCGGACTTGAAAAATTTGGTGGTGAACTCTATGTTCCAAATATCGTATCTGTCTCAATAATTCGGGAACTGGGGCCAGTCTTTGCATCTCTCATGCTCGCGGCACGAGTGGGAGCTGGAATCACAAGTGAAATTGGCTCAATGAAGGTGAGCCAGCAAATTGATGCAATCAGAGCACTGGGAACATCACCCATTAAAAAAATCGTTTTTCCTCGAGTCCTCGCGTGCCTCATCTCTGTCCCTCTTGTCTGCGTCGTCGCAAATTCAGTCGGAGTTCTGGGTGGACTCGTCGTTGGTACTATTGATTTAGGCATTGAACCCAACTTCTATTTCAACAAGATTATTTCGACAATTAAGTTCTCGGACTATGTTTCTGGTCTTGGAAAGACGGTCTTTTTTGCGCTCTTTATTTCTATTCCTGCATGTTACTACGGCTTAAGGGCTAAGGGTGGAACTCAAGGCGTTGGACAGGCGACAACTAAATCCGTGGTAACTTCTTCAATTTTTATTGTTGTGGGTGACTTCTTTCTCACCAAGTTATTTTATCTCATCGAAAGGTGGATAGGGTGATTAGCGTAAGAAAATTTCGCAAGTCATTTGATCGAAAAATAATCCATCGAGGAGTTACTTTTGACGTCAATGAGGGAGAATGCCTCGGATTGGTCGGTGGTTCTGGTTCGGGAAAAAGTGTCATTTTAAGAAGCCTCATTGGCCTAGAGAAGCCGGATGCGGGTGAGATTTTCATCAATCAGGAAAATATTGTCCCGTTCAGTGAGCAAGAGCTTTTGCCAATCAGAAAGAAAGTGGCATATGTATTCCAAAATGGCGCTCTCTTTGATTCGATGACGGTTTACGAAAATCTTGCCTATCCCCTTCGTGCTCACACAAATATGAGCAAAATAGAAATTCGGAATAGGATAGAAGAGCAACTCGAGGAATTCGGCTTGTCTGGAACGGAAAATCTTTATCCGGCGGAACTCTCTGGAGGCATGCAAAAGCGAGTGGGACTCGCAAGAGCCATTGTCAACCGCCCCTCTATTGTACTCTACGATGAACCAACAGCGGGGCTAGACCCCTTTAACACCAAAAAACTTCAGGAGATGATTCTGCGGCTCAAGCAAAGAGGAGTCACCTCTATCTTTGTAACCCACGATATGCCCAGTGCTTTCGTTGTTTGCGATCGAATTGCCTTGTTATTGAATGGCGAAATTATGACTACTGGAACTATAGAGGAAATGAAATCCGATCCCGAGGGAGTTTTACAAAGATTTATTAACGGGTCTTTTGCTTATTAGATTGAGTTGGAGAATAAGATATGGAGTCTTTAGCAAAAAATGAAATTCGCGTTGGCTTATTTGTGGCGGGAGGTCTGGCCCTACTTCTGACTTCTATTTTACTTTTAGGTGGAGATAAATATTTTTTTCGGGACACTTACCAACTGCGAACACAGATGAATCATGTCCAAGGCTTAGTCGAGGGCAGCGTGGTCAGTTTGTCCGGCATTAATATTGGCGTCGTAAAGAAAATGAATTTCACTTCTGATTCAAAATTGGATTTAAACTTACAACTCGACAGAGATTTTTCTAGTCGCATCACCGAAAGCTCCGTTGCTTCAATTAGAACTCAAGGAGCACTTGGCGACAAATATATTTACATCGAACCTGGTCCCTCAGGCAAACGACCCCTTAAAGATGGCGAATACATAACCGCTGATCTCTCGGGCGATATTTTTGATCTTATAAAGGAAAAGGGCAGCGAACTTGGACATCTCGTTGATGTCATAAGGGAAGTTCACACTTTATTGAAGGGACTCAATGATGAAAATCGCGCGACCGTCCTTATGTCTAATATGGTCTCATCTAGCGAGAATCTGAATAAGTTGCTTATAGATGCACGGGGGGCCATCCAAGATATTCGTGGCGAAAAGAGTGAAAAAGGGGGAATCAAGGTTGCCGTAAATTATTTGGTAAATATCCTCGAAAAAGTCGATTCAGGCAAAGGGACACTCGGTGAAATCATAAACAATCCTTCGATTCATGAGCGACTGATTTCACTATTGGGCGATTCGCCCCGAAACAAGTTTTTAAAGCCGCTTATCCGAGAAAGTGTCGCTCCCAAAAGCAGCGAACCCTAAAAAAATTAGTCTCGATCTGCTTCTCCAGGTCTAAATGGTTTCGAGAGGAAATCCCGCATATTCTCGTCGCTGCCATCAATACTTGGGACGGATTTTCGATCGGTCGTGAACCTTAAATAATAAACCCAACGTCGCCCTAAATGATCATTCACCTTTTGAATGAGCACGTCTTTGACGTAGTGAAGATCTTGAATTCGCGCTGGATGATCCACCCAAATGATCAAGGTTCCGTTCTGATAGCCAACTGGATTGGTCGTCTTGGCCAATTCTGGCCCAACCACTTGGGGCCATTGGCGCCAAAGACGCCATCTCTGAAATCCTTCTACAAGACCTGACTTGCCTTCCGTCAAAAGACTCTGTAGGACATCGCTAGCAGTATTAAGTCTGTTATTGTGATTGTTTTTTTTTGTTTTCATACTACATAAGGCCTAACATGAGATCAGGAAGACAGCCAGTTCATATCGTAGGGGCGGGCCTTGCGGGAAGCGAGTGCGCCTTTCAATTGGCTGAGCGCGGACACTCAGTCATATTGCATGAAATGCGCGAAAAGACCATGACTCCGGCCCACTTAACTGGTTTTTTTGGAGAACTCGTTTGCTCCAATTCCTTTGGCAGCCAAACGGACTATTCAGCTCCGGGCCAACTCAAATGGGAGGCTGAAAAACTCGGGAGTCTGGTCTTACGCACTGCCAGAGAATGCGCTGTTCCAGCCGGCATGGCGCTTGGAGTTGATCGGACTCTGTTTGCCCGCTCCCTGACTCAACTGCTTGAATCTCATCCTCGCATTGAGGTGCGCCGAGAACTCATCTCAGATTTTGCAGAAATTCCGCGACCTGTTGTGATTGCGACAGGCCCCCTCACCCACGACCCTCTTGCCCAAGCTATGGCTAGGCATTTTGGCAAGGATTTTCTCTATTTTTTTGATGCCATTGCACCCATTATTGATAAGGACAGTATCAATCTTGATATTGCTTGGCGAGAGGATCGCTGGGGAAAAGGAAATGGCGATTACTTAAATTGTCCCTTAAATAAGGAGCAATATCTCAACTTTGTAAATGAAATCAAAAGCGCTCGCAAGGTTGAGCCAAAGGATTTTGAAAAGACTCCCTACTTCGAAGGCTGTATGCCCATTGAGGTTATGGCCGACAGAGGCATCGAGACCTTGCGGTTTGGACCTCTGTCGCCAAAAGGCTTGGTAAATCCTCACAGTGAAGAGCGTCCCTACGCCGTTGTTCAGCTTCGGCAGGATAACCTCGCGGGAACTTCATATAATATGGTTGGGTTTCAGAATAAAATGGCTTATCCAGAACAAACACGAATTTTTAGAACAATTCCAGGACTGGAGGAAGCTGAGTTTCTCAAATTGGGTAGCATGCACCGAAATCTCTATATCCATTCCCCAAAAATGCTCACCCCAAACTTAGCCAGTCGTCATGATCCAGATCTCTACTTTGCAGGACAGATAACAGGAGTCGAAGGATATTTTGAATCGACCTGCATCGGTCTGCTTGTGGCATTATTTATACATCAAAAGCAAAATAACTTTGAATTTTCACCTCCTCCTCGCTCAAGCGCGATGGGCTCTCTTTTGACAGCTATCACAGAAGACAAGGAACAATTTCAACCCACCAACATAAACTTTGGATTACTTCCCGATCCCCCTTCGAAAAGCAAACAACAAGGGAAAAGTCGGCGTGAAGCGAAAAGGGATCAACAAATACAAGAGGCCAGACTCTCCTTTTCCGATTGGGTGCATCTCTTAAAGCAATAAATGTTTAAACTGGCCCACTTGTTTGTTGTTCCAAACTCCAAGGGAGCCTGGCTGAACCAATCTCAGGGGTTCAGGATCGAGTTCGGCTTGGTGCAGTGCTCACAACGTGAGCACTGCTGCCGGACGCATGTTTGAAGATCCTGGACTCCTGAGCTTGGTTCAGCCAGGCTCCCTTGGAGTTTGGAACAACAAACAAGCGGACCAGTTCAATAAATGTTCCTAACAACCTACTCAACTGTCACCGACTTAGCCAAGTTCCGTGGCTGGTCAACGTCGTGACCAAGACTGGATGCCACGTGATATGCAAGTAGCTGAAGTGGAATAACTATCAATAAAGGATTTACCGTCCATGAAGCAGGAGGAATGGCCAAATAGTGACTCGAAAGGCTCTCAAGTCTTTTGTCCTCGCCGGTTCCGATGGCAATAATAACTCCTCCCCGCGCCTTGGCCTCTTCCAAATTACTGATCGTTTTTTCATGCAGTTCATCCTGAGGCGCCAACATAACTACGGCCATTTTTTCATCAATCAAAGCCAAGGGACCATGTTTCATCTCTCCAGCCGCATAGCCTTCGGCGTGCATGTAGGCAAGCTCTTTAAGCTTGAGGGCTCCTTCAAGTGCCATTGGATAGCTGGTTCCTCGCCCCAGATAGAGAAAGCCCTTGTGTTTTTTCAGAGTATCAGCCGCATCCTCAAAAAACTGGCTATGAGCCAACACATGTTCCATTTGGCTAGGGGCCATTAACAAAGCCTCAATATACTTCTCGACTTCTCTGGAGTCAGCCCCCCGTTCCTGAGCAAATGCAAGGGCCAATACATTTAGAAGCGCCATTGTCGAAACCAAGGCCTTTGTGCTTGCCACTCCAATTTCAACCCCTGCATTCATATAGAGGTGCCCGTGAGCCTCGCGATCAATTGAAGAGCTGCGAACATTTGTAATACTTAAAATATTTATTCCAGACTCTTTAGCAAGGCGCAATGCCGCCAAGGTGTCAGCAGTTTCACCACTTTGTGAAATTGCAATCAACAAAGAATTTTTTGGCAATACGGGATGACGATATCGAAATTCACTAGCGAGATCAACCTCCGTTGGAAGACCTGCTATCCTCTCCAAAAGATACTCTCCGACCATCGCCGCATAATAGGAGGTTCCACACGCGACAATAAAAACTCTTTCAATATTTTTAAATAGAAGAGAAGTACTATTCCAATCCTCTGTGGAATCGAGCTCAGCAAGATCTTCAACAGACTTCCCACCAAATCCAACTTGATGAAGCCGGATTGATCTATTTTCTAATCGAATGTGGGGGGCAATGGCCTGGGCTACGGCTCTCGGTTGCTCAAATATTTCCTTGAGCATAAAATGGGGATATCCTAGTTTCTGAGCCTGCTCAGAAGACCAATGCACCCTTGTCGTTTTGATCGGCAAAGACTTTCCTGACTCATCAAATAACTCAAATGATTTGTCCTTTACCAACAAGATTTCATGGTCCTTCAAATATATAACTTCTCTGGTGTAAGGAAGAATCGCCTGAACATCGCTCGCAATAACTACTTCTTGATCATTTCCGCCTACAACCAAAGGAGGGCCATTTTTGAACGCGACAAGTTTATTGGGCTGTTCTGCCCACACACTGAGAATCGAATAGGCACCACGCAAACGCGGAAGCACCGCCAATACAGCCATATAAAGATCCTGGGTCAATTCGACGGCTCTAGCCAGCAGGTGAGCAACTAGTTCAGAATCAGTATCGGAATCAAAATGAGAGCCTTTATCTGCAAGTTCTGCTCGTAATTCAGCATAATTCTCAATAATGCCGTTATGAACGATGCTGATGCCATTAACGGTATGAGGGTGAGCATTCTTTTCGTTTGGCGGGCCGTGGGTGGCCCAACGAGTATGCCCAATGCCAATGTGTCCATCAAAACTGAAGTTCTTCAATTTTTTTTCTAGATTAGATAATTTTCCTTCAGCACGAACTCTCTTGAACTCTCCCTTATCTAAAATCGCCACTCCTGCTGAATCATAGCCACGATATTCCAGAGTGCGAAGTCCACTGAGGATCACTTCCTTTGGATCTCGGGGCCCCGCATATCCAACAATTCCACACATTGACCATTCACTCCCGGCTCTCGCGCCACAGATGCTTTAATTCACAACCTCTACTTTGATGATCTTTCTCCCTTTATCGCCCCAACTCCCACAGCAGGGACCTCCTCCGAAGAACCAGTGGAATTGGGGGAATTAGAATGAGAGCTTCTCGGTACATAATTCTCTCTTACGATTTGCTTAGCGCGAGCGACTGCTAGCGCCCCTGGAGGAACACTCTTAGTGATTGTCGACCCCGAAGCGATAACCGCTCCGTCCCCCACCTCTATGGGAGCAACGAATTGACTGTCACTCCCAACGAATACATTTTTACCAATCTTTGTTTTGTATTTTTTGTGATCGACCGCATAGTTACAAGTGATTGTGCCACAACCTATATTCGTGTCCTCTCCCACTTCGGCGTCACCTAAGTAAGTCAAATGAGAAGCCTTGGCCCGATCTCCAAACTGAACTTTCTTCAGTTCCACAAAGTTTCCAACCTTTGCTTCGACACCCACAGTCGTCTCTGGTCTGATGTGTGCGTAGGGGCCAATCTGAGCTCTGTCCCTTATTTGGGCACCCTGAATATAGCTTCCACCTTTGACTTCAACTCCATCTCCCAATTGACAACGAATCAGCATTGCGTGGGGCTCCACCACGCAAAATGATCCTAGTTCACTTGGCCCTTTGATCATGACACCAGGATAGATGACAGATCCTGATCCGATAGTGACGTTGTCCTCGATGTAAGTCGCTCGTGGATCAATGATCACAACGCCCTTTTCTAACAACTCACGTGCCTTCCTTCGAAAGATCAATCCGGTGGCCTTAGCTAAGTCCAGCTGGCTATTGACCCCAAAGGCCAATTGTCGGCTCCCTTTTACCCCTTCTACTCTCATCTTTTCTTCGATCGCCAAAGACAGAATGTCTGTGAGGTAAAACTCACCTTGTACGTTCTCATTCTTTATTTTCGGTAGCAAAATATTGAGAATTTCGGAGCGAACCAGGTAAAAACCTGCATTAACCTCACAGATCTTCCTCGTCTCATGCGAAGCATCCTTTTCTTCGATAATTGCACATATCTTATTTTGCCGTCTGAGGATACGTCCAAATCCTGTTGGATTGGTCAACTCAACAGTCACAACTTGCAAATCATCATTTGACTGTTCAAACTCAGTTATCAAACTCCGCAACTCATCTGCCCGAATGAGCGGGTGATCTCCATTCAGAATCAAAACCGTTCCTTCTAGATTTTCAGGCTGGGCCGCCCTCACCGCGTCTCCAGTGCCCCTTTGCTGTTTTTGATGAAAACAACAAACTCCGTGAGGTTCCACCACACTTCTGACAAGAGATTCACCAAAGCCCAGGACAACTCGAATCTCTTTCGCCCCAGCCTGCTTCACCTCGGTGATCATCCGTTGAATCATCGGAACACCCGCCACAGGATGAAGTACCTTTGGTAGAGGAGATCTCATCCGGGTGCCCTTGCCTGCCGCCAATAGAATCGCAGAAAAACCTTTTTTTGCCATGACCATTTGTTATGATTGACTCAATGAAAGGTCAAGAAAGGACCCGTTATATTTTATGCTTCATATTTTAAGTGACTGGGCGCAATCTTCAACTGGACAGCAAATTTCGCTTCACAGCTCATTGCCTCTGACGCACTTGAAAACCTGTGCGCCTCTTATTTGTATCGGTGGCGTCCATGGAGACGAGCCAGAAGGAGTTTTGCTCGCAACAGCTCTACTGGAGTGGCTTAAAAGCCACAGCGGGAAAAATCGTCATGAATGGGTGATTATTCCTTGTCTCAATGTGGATGGTTTCAAGCTGAACCAGCGGACCAATGGTCGAGGCGTTGATCTGAATCGAAATTTTCCCAGTACGGATTGGACAAATGAGCACAATGCTCCACGCTATTATCCCGGATCGTCGAAGGGAAGCGAAAACGAAATAAAGGCTCTCAGTCAGTTGGTCCATGACCTACAGCCACGTCTCATTATTCACTTTCATTCATGGGTACCCGCCGTGATCTTTGCCGGAAAACTCCCTCACCCAGCTCCTCATTTTCTTGCCGAAAGCTCTGGCTACCCATTGAAGGAAGACATTGGATATCCCACTCCCGGCAGTCTTGGACAGTGGGCCTGGCTAGACCTCGGTATTCCGGTTATATGCACGGAGGAGTGCGAGGGCGCCACTCAGCACGAAACCTGGACTCGATTCGGGCCGGGTTTGCAAAAGATCTTTGAGCATCCTCTGCCTCTTCCCGTAAAATGAATTATGGTTAGTGAAGTTTATTCGGATCCACCATTTCCCAAGTCTCAGACACTTTCGCAGAGCCAACTGGGAGCCGAGTGGATCAAAGACATCAAGGAAGCCGAGGATCGGCTTCTTACGAACTCATTTCCGGTGATTATCTTTCAGATTCCCCGTGAAGATCTCGGTGCTCTCTCCTCAAGTGTCTCCAGGAATATCGAAAAAGATCACCTCGAACCAACATTATCTTTATAACCGATGGGTTCAGCTGGAGTGATCTTCTCCAGATCACGAATAAGTGTAAGCCCTTTCGGCTAATTAATACTCACCAAGATCCCAATCTTGAACTCTCTGTCATGGAGGCCTTTAGTAACTACTGCCATTCCAAGCAAAATTCTGAATTCGCTCAACTGCTCGAAGACCAAAATGAAGGTCTAAAAAAGCTTAACAATGAAGTCAGTTCGAAAATCACCAACCACCAAATACGCCTTGATCGATCTCGGACCAAGCAGCACCAAACAAATCTCCAAGTTGCTTATCTGCGCAAAACTATGTTCGCTATAAATCAGGCAAAAAGTCCAAGAGAAATTGAAAGCCTGTTAGATAGAATACTCACAAAATACCTCAAGCTCTCCGACGTAAGAATCGATTTCTTTTCAAAAAAAAATAGCCGCCTGAAGGCCGAACCCATAGCGTCTCCGAATAATCCTCTCCTCCATAAAACGCCCATTTATTCAGATGATTTTCAGATAGGAAATGTCCATTTTGCCCGATCTATTCAAGCCGGGGACTTCACAAAAATGGAAAAGGAATTTCTCCATCAAGTCACCGAAGCGATTGCACTGGCAATCAATAGATTCCGATCATTTGAAAACATTCAAAGTCTCAAGGCTCAATGGCAATCGACATTTGATGCCATAGCAGAGCCTCTGTGTATCACTGATGAGCAATTTCGAATTATTCGAACAAATTTTGCTTTTAGGAATGCCTGTGAAATGAGCCACAATGACCTTCTCAATACAAATTGCTTTTTATCTCTCACTGACCGTTCGACACCGCCCGAAATTCGCGACGGCCATTTTTCCTTTCGTCTGTCGGTACCGGCCCAAGATGGCATCGATAGCAAGATTCATGACGTGCGCATACAACCCCTCCGATCAAAATTAAATCAGCACCCCACATTTCTGGTTATTTTCAGAGATATAACCCTCCAGCTCCGACTAGAAAGACAAGTCTTAGAGTCAGAAAAAATGGCTGAACTCGGAATAATTAGCAGTAGCATAGCTCACGAGCTTAACAATCCCTTGGGCGGTATCATGTCCTTTTTGCAACTTATACGCATGGAACTAGAAGAAGATTCTGAAATTCTTGAAGATATTGTCGCAATGGAAGAAGCAACAAATCGCTGCAAAGAGCTTGTAGAAAACCTGCTGGGATTTGCGCGCCAGGAAGAGGCTGGTTCAACCATCGGCTTCGACCTGCGCGATACAATTGATCAAACTATCAAAATTCTCGATATCCGAACGCGAAGTCGAGGCATTCAAATTAAAGTCCACTCGCCGAAAGAGTCCTGCTATATCTATGGCCAATTGCAAAACATTTCCCAAGCAATTCGTCATGTTTTACTAAATGCGATCGAAGCTGTTGAAGATAGAATGGACAAAGATCCTGGCCACCTAGGAGAGATCCAAATCACACTGATGAAAACTTTCGATGAAATTCAATTGACTATCAATGACAATGGATTTGGATTTTCAGAAGAAAATAAATCGAAAATTTTTAATCCACTCTACTCGACAAAGACCTCGAAACAGAATGCAGGCCTGGGATTAACAAAGGCATTCAAAATAATGAGAGACCATTTTGGAAACCTGGAAATATCTTCTAAACTGGGGTCCGGCACTTCGGCAAAAATTACCTTAAAACGTCCAGATTTAAAAGATGACAGCCAAGTTTTTGGCTCAAAAATTTGACACTGTTTGGTTGTCTCACTTAACATTATCCTAACGGAACCTGATGCGTTTTGAGTTATGTGCGTCAACCCATCAGTCCCAGCCTCAGTAAAGTAGACGCGGCTTGCAGTTAATGATTGTAAAAAGCACCTCAAGGATTGAGTTGCTGCATCGCCAAGGAAGGGAGCTCAATGCAAGCTCATAGAATTCTTGTAGTTGAAGATGAATCCATTCTTCGCACCACTCTGTTTCGGGCCCTCAGCCGCATTGGCTACCAGGTATTGACCGCTGCCACTCGAGCAGAGGCCCAGACCCTGGCCAAATCAGATGCGCCTCTTGATCTCGCCTTTATCGATTTACGCCTTCCTGATGGCAACGGAATGGATCTGATGGCAGAACTCCTGCAGATTTATCCAAAAATTAAAGTCATTATTCTCACAGGATACGGCACCATTGATTTGGCCGTTCAAGCGACTCGAAAAGGTGCTTTTCATTTTGTCACTAAGCCCTTCAATGTGGACGAAGTTCTTAGTCTTGCAGAAAAGGCCCTCTTGAGTGAAAAATCTCGTTCAGAGAATTTCGCGCTCGACAGTGCTCTCCACAAGAAATATCTTTTTGAGAATATCGTGGGTCAGAGCTCAGAAATCATGAACGTTCTCAGAATTATTGAGAAAGTTGCTGAATCCGATGCCACTGTCCTTATTACCGGAGAAAGTGGAACAGGAAAGGAACTTGTCGCAAAGGCGATCCATTTTAATTCTCGCCGCGCGGGCAAGCCATTTATTCCAATCAATTGCGGTGCCATTCCCGCAGAACTCTTGGAAAGTGAATTGTTCGGTCATATTAAAGGCGCCTTCACGGGGGCTATTGCAAATCGCACCGGACGTTTTGAGCTGGCCGAAGGTGGAACTCTCTTTCTCGATGAAATCGGCGATATGAGTCCGAACCTCCAAGTCAAGCTGTTGCGCGTGCTTCAAGAACGCCGCTTTGAGCCCTTGGGTAGTACTAAAACCATTTCTACTGATGTCCGTGTGTTGGCAGCGACGAACGCAAATCTTGAAAAGGCAGTTGCAGATGGTCGATTCAGAGAGGATCTTTATTACCGCCTCAACGTGATACCCATCACGGTTCCCCCACTTCGGGAACGGCGATCTGACATCCCGACTCTCTTTCAACATTTTCTCACTCATTTCAATCGCAATCGCGACAAAAAATTGGCTGGAATTTCAGGAGAGGCCATGGATTTTTTGCTTCGCTACAATTGGCCTGGCAATATTCGTGAATTGGAAAATCTCGTAGAGCGACTAACGATTCTGAAAGGTGAAGGTTTGGTTGATACTGAGGACTTGCCCGTAAAATACAAGAAATGCGACGGCACCAACGAGAGATCAGATTTCCTGGCGGGCCATATGGAGTCAGCTCCTGAATCGGGAATGGACTTCAATTCTGCTGTCGATAATTTTGAGAATTCTCTCATACTGAAAGCTCTTGAAAAGACGGGATGGAATCGCAATCAGGCCGCCATTTTATTAAAACTAAATCGTACAACTTTGGTTGAAAAAATAAAGAAGAAGGGCCTTGTTCCTCCAGATGTCTCCATCTGAGAACAGAAGTTAGAACACCCACTGCAAGGTCAGCATATTTCTCACATCGCCTGAAGAGGCCTTGTGATTGAACGCTAATTTTGTATCTTGGTTCAAATGACCACTCATTTCGAAACCAAGTTCACTTTTGTCGATTTGATAGGCCAATTGGGCTTGCAGGTATCCACTGTAATTGATTGCAGCTCTTGTTTCTGCGGCTCTCAGAGCGAATTGCACTTTATGTTTGATTTTCGAACTGGCTGATTCGATCTGAATGCTTGAGTTGAGAGACTGAGTCAAAGTATTTGCTGCTTGTCCGATGGATGAATTGCGAATCTTTGGTGAGCTAAGCACACTTCCCAAGCTGTGCGCGACAATTCTTGACGCTACATAATTGGCATCATCGCTAGGCACCAAACAAGTGGGAATGTAATCTTCAGTGCGAAATTGTAAGTCGAGCGGTCTCGGACGTATTTTCTCAATATAACTGAGATCTAATATCTTAGAATCAGTCTCATGCATCAAAAAGGGATTTCGAACGGCAGCCCAAAGACATTCGGGACTGACCAACAAGATTGCTATTATCAGGCTGAGTATTTGATGAACTCTTCTCTTCACCAGATCCTTCCCCCGTCTCGTTTCGAGACAATATCACATCCTCATATTAAGCTACTGATGAGATAGAGAGCAAGGTCCAGACCAAGCTTGGGCCTCTGTTGAGGCGCTTAATGGGCGATAATTGGTGCATGACTGTCAAGATCCAGCTGAGTGATAGAATGGTCGACACTGAAGGGATTTTTTCCCGCAACACAAACCGAGATTCTCAAATTGAATTGAATTGAAACTAAATCAAATGAATTCGTCTATCCCAATTATGGACAGGCACCACAGCGAAAATAACCGGTTCCAGTGCCGCCAGATACCAAAGGTCCACACCACAATCCGCAGCGAGGAAACTCAACAATGTTTGCTGCACCGGTGGTCGTGTGATCGATTCTGGCCATTCGAGAGAGATTCCCGGCCGTATCAATGGCCTGAACATCAAGCTGAATGACGCATCCAGAAGTTAGGTTATTGAATGTCATCAAATAATTTTTTTGGGTAGGAGTTGATGTTGCGACGGATATTGCGGGAGTCGCATTGCAAACCGTGGCCTGATCACATGGCACCCAGACATTATTTCCATCTTGAATATAGGTGATTGGCGGATGACCAGCGGCAGTCCAGTTATTGACTCCACCCAGTGAAATATTTAAATAGGGAACATCAAAGGTTCCGCCAGGATTTGGCGCCCAGTTGCTTGGAATCGATCTTTGCGGTCGAGGCAATCCATCTGTAGGCAGAATCAACCAACCTGGGCTCGGAAAAAACGCGGTGGGCGGATACTGGGGACCAGCATCTGGAAAACCACCTGGTTGGCAGATAGATGAATAGCCAACTGTCTCAGGTGGCGGCAGCCGATAAGATCGATTCCGACACAAAAGAACTGATCCAGGCTCATTGCCAGCCGCTACAAAACCGACCTGAATACGAACCTGATTGGTATTTCTTGCGACACAATTGACATGAGCCGCAGCTCCAGATGGTACCGAAGGAGCAGTGGGCCATTCATTAAGGCGCTTTTGCGTTCCTGCTCCCCTCCCATACCACTTGACCACGTGGTATTCGTGAGGACTGTGATTGTGGGGGTCGTCGGAATCGATCCGTCCTCAGGGTATTGAAGACGCATTTCGCCGGAACAGCCGACGGGAACTGCATTTTTATCGACGTAGGTGGCCGTGAGATTCACTAACAAACCATAGTCATTGCGAAGATTGGGCCCAAACGCAATGCCATTATTAATTTGAGTGCTGCAATAGTTCCCTCCCTGAGGAGCTGGCGCTACCAGAGTCGTACCTCCAGGACAAGCTCCAACACTTAACGCTATTTGTCCTGAATTGATCTGTCCAATGTTAAGAGGTGCCGGAAACCCTGTTGGCATAAAGTTAGACATCGCCTTGGGATTCCCCCTCGGCGCTATAATAAGAGGGGAAATGCAGGGCTGGATCGCTCCAGTTGCGAGATCGAAAGGACGTATTCGAATCGTGGTCTGCAAATTGGTCAGCGCCTTATTTGAAACCGTAGGAGTGAAGAGCTGACTGAGTATCCCCCCTGCAGCATTGTAAACTCCACCGGTAGGCGCAACGCAAAAGATGGCGTTATTGGAGTTGGAAATTGCCAACATACCACTCATGATTCCCTGAATCAGATGCGCATTCTGTAGTCTGACCGGATTAACTCCAACCGGCACGTCCGAGATATTGAAATTTACGTTGGCAGGATATCGATCTGCAATGAGAATATCGCCTCCGCCCGGATCTCCCTCAATGAGGACCGTTCCCTGAAGATTACTTGCCCACCGCACTTGAGCGGGCCCAGGGGGGGACGCAGGCAACAAATAATCTCCAATAGTAAGTCGGGTTCCCAACGAGCGTATTCGATTGACGACTGTATTTAAGTGATTTGTGCACTCACTTGATTCACCCATTTTTCGCATGGCTTTATGGCCGCTGACAAAAATTTGGGAAACTCCAAGAGCGGTTACTGCAATAATAGCGACAGAAACCATCACTTCGGGGAGAGAAAATCCCCGATTGGCTCCTGGCTTACACCAATTCCTAAACAGCCTCGTCTTCCCATTGAAATTCAAAAAAATCACTCCCTGCTACATGCAATCAATCACCTCTACTATCATCGGCTGTTCTATTTTTTTTCCCAATAACAATCTGATCTCGTCTCAAGATGAAACTGCCAGTCCATAGCAATATGAGAATGCTCTAGTTTTCTGCACAAATGCCGATGGCAATGAGGTATTCCGCTGGAGTCGCTTGCATTACCAAACTCCCACATGGACAGAATGCCATGAGGAATGGATCGTGACCAGAATGAGACTTTTGAAAGATAAAATGATTTACAAAAGAGAATGCAGGTCCTGTCTAATTTCTATGCACTTAAAGCACCAGGGTGGATTTACTCTTCCCGAGCTCATGATATCTACTGTTGTCGCCTCAATTGTTTTTCTGGGAGCAGGAACTCTCATTGTCGAAACAAATAGAGGCATCAAAGTGAGCCAGCAACGCCAACATATGATGGACAACATGATTACTGTTAACATGGCTCTCCTTAAGTACGGAAATCAAGCCATAGGCATGAGATGGCAAGGTAACGTGGACATAGACGCACAAGCTGTTGGCGTCGGAGCCAATGGAGATTGCTTTAACGTGGGAACCAATTGCGGGCGAATTCGCCAATATGCCGCCCCCGGGACAGTTGCAAGCGCCTACCCCGGAGCCGTTCCCACTCCGCCTGTCGACACTTTGGCCATTTTTTTGAGAGAATCGCGTCCGAGCGGGGTTGACGGAGGAGCTGGGGCTCCCAAACTGAGCCAACTAACCGGAGCAGGAATTTTCTATCAACATCAAACATCAGCGTATTCTGGAGTCCTCTGGATCACCGAAGCAAGAGCTGTCGGAGTTAACCAAACCTTGCGTGCCGCAGAAGCGGGAGCCAACAAGGGATCTATTTCTTTTGAAAATATTGTCGATCTTCAAATAGCAAACCCAGATCCCCCGGGGGCAGTTGCTGGCACTCTTCTTCGTGGCGTGGATATTGTTCTTCGCATGAGAGCCTTCAGCGATTCAGATAGAACACTTTGGCGCTTTTGCAGGCCAGCAGAAGCCGCTGCGCTAATGTGCCAAGTCACATCGCCTTACTCCGATGTCGACAGAACGATTCATTTGGTTTTTCGAAACAATATTCTCGCTCCTCCTGCTCAACAAAATGGCGTACTTAATCAGAAATTTTTTGAACGAGTAAATGGAGCTCTGTATTTTTTTGATTTCAATTTTCCGAGTCTTTCCAGCGCGAATACCTCGGAGGGATTATAAATGGAAAAACAAATTCTTAAAAATGAAAGAGGTCTCTCCACTCTTGCCGCCGCGATTGCGACTATTTTTTTGCTTGGCATTGGCATTTCCCTCATGATGACGGACATCTCGAACTCTTCCCAGATCCGCAACAAAATGCGCGTTTCGATGCAGTCATATACGATCATGGAACAACTCGCCTTGCGCTTTGGCAATGCTTTCCAACTGCGCAACCCTCCCTGGTTTATTGAACCAGTCTGTCCACTTCTCCCCGTTGCGACGGTTGATATGGGCCCTGCCCCTGGCGGTCGTTACTGTTCATACCCAGCCCAGGCCTGCCCCGCTGGTACCACGCTAAGAACGATAACAGGGGTCAATGGATTTGGGCTTCCAACATTTGGAGTTTGCCTGACCAACGATCTGGATGGAAACGCAAGCCCCGACGACTGTGTCCGCACCGCTACCGGAGCTAATTATTGCGTCGACGTCAATGCACTCTTCTCTTCGATCGATTTCGACAGCGACGGAACTTCAATTCCGACTTTGGAAGTTCCACTCATTGATAAAACGCCCTGGTCCGTCAAAGTCAAATCCAATGCCATCGCTCTTTTTGAAAATTCGATTCAGATGATAGCACCCTATCTCGATCCCATGGAGTCCGCACAAGCTCAGATCGGCGCAGAAAATTTGCTGACAGCTCGGCCCAATGCGCCTCCACTGGCAGCAACAAACAATCTTGTTTCGGTACCAGCCTGTGTTGATGCTGTTGGAGGCGGCGCCGCGGCCGGTCTCAGCTGTGTTCGCTGTGCCGACCCAGACACCTTTTGTGTTCAAATCAAACTTTGCTTGCCTCCGGGATGTGCCGGTGGTGCTGCCCGAACTCTTTACCAGCGCATAGCGATCTTGCGGCTGCGCCCTCAAATTTAATTGAACTGATTTAGAATTCCATTTAATCTCCCATTTGAAAAAAGCAAGATATGGAGAATTCCTTCGTGCGCCTGTCAGTTGTGCTTCCCTGCCATAATGAAGAATCCGCTATTCCTATCGTTCTTCCAAAGCTGCTTTCTATGCGCTCTGAAATATTGAGGCAGACGGGATTGTCAGAAATCGAAATCATAGCGGTCAATGACGGATCAACTGATCAAAGCGAAACTTTGCTTCATCAGTATTTGCCTGAGATTTCTCTGCTCTCATTTGCTACGAATAGAGGATATGGACATGCCCTCAAAGAAGGATTTCGTCAATCAAAAGGGGATTTCATTGCTTTTTATGACCTAGACGATACTTGCCAACCCGAAGACCTGATTTCGATGGTCAATTTGCTCAAAGAAGATCGGGCTGGAATGGTCTGTGGCAGTCGCCTCAACGTTCACTCAAAAATGCCTTTTCTTCGCTACTTTGGCAATTGGCTCTACCGAAGACTCACAATCCTCCTCTTAGGTATAGAACTGAACGATTGCTGCACTGGAATGCGAGTTTTTCGATCAGAGTACCGGCAGATGTTTTGCTCTCACCTGCCTCAAGATCTCAATTTTGCCCTGGCTATGACAGTTCTCTTTTTGCGGCAGAATGGTGTCTATCGAGAAATACCGATTCAATACCATCGCCGCTTGGGCGATTCAAAATTGTCGATTTTTTCTGACGGCCCTCTCTTCCTTTGGACGCTTTTCAAATTCTCGCTTTTACCATTTTACAAGAAGACACTCTAAGCATTGGGCCACATTGATTTTTCAGATCTTAGCTCTCCCCTTAAATGATGGCCTCTCGCCATGTGCGGGGCAAAAGTTGATTTTTGATCTCGATGTCTATGTTGTACTGAAAAGGCTTCGGACCCTTTATTTGAATCCAATCCACCATTTCTTTGATTCCCTGGTATAAGGTATATTTGGTTTCGTAAGAGAAAAGTTTTCGAGCCTTCTCTGCTGAGCAATTAGCAAGATTGTCTTCTCCGGGACGACCATCTACAAAGATCGGCATTAACTCAAAGCCAATTATTCCTGCAATTGTCTTCGCCAACTCAAACACACTTACGAATTCCTCATCCGGCCCCACATTGATAATCTGACCTACGGCCGCTTTGTCAAAAACCAATTTTTCCAAAACCTGCAGTGTATCCTTGACATAACTAAAACAGCGTTTCTGCAGCCCGTTCCCATATATCACGGGCTGTTTTCCAAGCAACATTCGATTGATCATGATAGCTGCAACATTTCGGAATGGATCATCATATTTTTGCCGCGGCCCAATAATGTTATGGGGAACACAGATCACGTACTCCCGCTGATGAATGCGGCAAAGACTCTCTATTGTTTTCTCCGCCGCATACTTGGCAATTCCGTAAGGGGTGCGCGGGGCCGGAATCATCTCCTCTTGAAAAGGCACCGCTTGTTTCCCATAGCGCGCCATCGAAGAACAAAAGACAAAACGACGAACATTGTTATCTATGGCTGCCGCCAGCAGAGAAATCGTGTTTGAATAAACATTTTGAGTGATAAAATGAGGGCTGAACACGCTCAGCCCATCATAAGCTGTGGCCGCCGTATGAAACACAACATCGACATGGCGCACCAATTTGTTGATGACTTTGTAGTCATTGAGATCCGCAACATGAAAATCGGCCTGGGAAGGAACATTCTCCCTATCTCCACCGATGAGGCTGTCACAACCCACCACACGATGTCCTTGGGCCAACATCGAATCCGCCAGGTGGCTCCCCAAAAAACCAGCTATTCCAGATATAAAAATCGTCTGCTTCTTCATTTACCCCTAAGACTTCGATTTTGGGCGATTATAAGATATGAAAACATAAGTGCTGAAGAGAAGAAGGTAAACGACTTTCTCCACAGCTTATTCTATTTTTCTCGGTAGGGGCCTATGCCTAGCAAAAAGATAAACGTCGGCCTTGCAATTGTTACCTTCCGTGAGGGCCCTCAGCTAATAAAACTTTTCAAAACTCTTCTTTCTGATGCTGCTGGAGACTGGCCCGACGAAGTCATTGTCGTTCACAACGGGGGAGTCAATGAAACTCTCTGTCTGCTTCAAAAGATCCTCCCTTCATTACCTATCCGGTCCAAACTATTGGTCAATCGCACGAACCACCTTGGGGGTGCGCGACAACTTGCTGTCGACTATTGCCATTGTGACCTGATCGCCTTTACCGATGGAGACTGCCTTCTCCCTCGCTCCTGGCTCTCTCACCTCACTCAGACATTTTTTAATCTAAGGCAATTACATCCAAATCTCGCCGGAATAGGTGGGCCTAATCGGCTTTCTGGAGACAAATACTTTGATCAATCGCTCAATTTGATGCTTTTGAGCCCACTTGGACATGGTGGCAGCCCTCAATCAAAACTCGTCAATGAAGTCTCATTAGCCGATCACCTCCCCACCTCCAATGCTCTGTTTTGCCGCAGAGCACTCCTCACCGCTGGTAATTTTTCCCTTAATTTCGCCTCTACCTGCGAAGATGTGGAAATGGGGTTAAGATTAACGAAATTCGGTTTTACATTATTGCTTTTGCCGTCCCCCCTCGTGATTAACCAAAGCGCAAATACCTGGAGGGAGTGGTCTCTACGTATGCTCCGATTTGGCTATTACCAATCTTTTGCAATTGCACCTTTGCGACGGAATTTCCACTTTCCTAGTATGATTTCTGCCGTAGGCGTCTTTGGCTTCTTGCTGCTTTTGGCTCTCGCGCCCTTGGCACCTTGGGTTCTCAGCGTTTTTGGAATATACCTTCTTCTTGTTGTCTCGGAAGGTCTGCGCCTCAGTCTTTCGTCAAATTCATTCTCTCTATCGATTTTATTGAGAGTGACAATGGCCTTTCTCCTCACTCATTTTTCCTACGGCCTAGGAAGTTTACTTGGGCTTGGAAATCGAATTCTCCTTCCGTTCTTCAAAAAATCAGATCACAAGATTGGGCCAATCGAACCAGTTCTTCTCGAGCAATGGCCCCCTCACGAAGCAAAAAGATCTTGTCAGCTTCAATCCGAATGACTGTCGAAGGTTTAATACCTTCAGATTCTTCTTGTCCCAAAATTCCCACATTCATTGGAAGCCAAGCCAATTCAGCTCGCGATCGAGCCGAAGCTTGACCACTTTCATTAGCACTGGTTGTCGTAAGAGGTTCAGAAAGCATGACCATCAATTTTTGTACCAAATGATGACTGGACAGCCTTAGGCCCACTTCGCCTGTTCCCCCATGAACCAGAGGATCAACAACAGGCCTGGCCTTTAATACAACTGTCAAGGGACCAGGCCACACGATTTGCAAGAATCTCTTTATCCGTTGATCTGAAATAAATGCCACTTCCTCTGCCATCGCGATATCGGCAACGAGAAGACTCATCCCCTTCGCAACTTCACGCCCCTTTAATTTGATCACGTGAGCGAGAGCCTCGGGTCTCCTATTTAAAGCCCCAAGCCCCCAAACCGTCTCGGTGGGATAGGCCACCACACCGCCATCTAACAAATGAGAGACGGCTTGATCGACATCCATCACTTTTGCACCGACATCTTTTTGCCAATATCAATTCGCATTTGACGGCCCTTCCAAGACACCTTCTCCGCCTGAGAGTAGGCTCTCTTCAAAGCCACCTCCATTGATGGCCCACAACCGACAGCATTCAGAACCCTTCCTCCCGCTGTCAGCCAATTCCCATCCGAATCTTTTGTACTTCCCGCATGCAGAAAATATTGAGAGAAATTATCAGAATCCAAACCACCCTCTATTTTAACTCCCAACTTGGGACGCTCTGGATAGCCTTCTGCAGCCAAAACGACGCAGGCACAATGAGCCGATTTCCATTTCAAAGTCTGCAAACGCCCCTCGGCAACCTCCTTCAGAATCTGTCCCCAATCCCCATCTAAAAGAGGCAATACAACTTGAGCCTCGGGATCTCCGAATCGCACATTGTATTCCAGAACCATGGGTCCTTTTTCTGTTACCATAATCCCCACATACAAAACTCCTCGATAAAACAGGGATTCCTTTTGCAACTGAGCGACTGATGGAGCCAAGATCCTTTTATCAATTTCGCGATACAATTCTTCCGGAATAGTGAGGGGACCGACCACCCCCATACCCCCGGTGTTTGGCCCCTCATCCCCATCATTGAGCCGCTTGTGATCTTGACTCAAGGGTAGTGGTTCATACTCGTTCCCATTGGTCAGTACCAAGAAACTAAGTTCCCATCCTGGCAAAAATTCTTCAAGCAATGCTTCGTGTCCCGCATCGCCAAAAATTCTATCCACAAAAATCGAATGGGCGGATTCCTGCAATTCTTTAAGTGAACGACAAATGAATACTCCCTTGCCTCCGGCAAGGCCATCGGCCTTTAGAACATAAGGTGGTACGAAAGAATTGGCTGCCGCCATGACTTGTTCAACTGAATTCACGACCCGATAACCTGAGGTGGGGACCCCTGCTCTTTCCATAAATCTTTTAGAAAAGACTTTACTTGCTTCTAACTGCGCAGCCTGAGCAGAAGGACCAAAGACTGAGACACCGGCTTCCCTGAGGCGATCTGCCAATCCCTCAGCAAGTGGCCCTTCAGGACCGATAACGACCAAATCGATCTTCCTATCTCGAATCTCAGCAATCAATTTTTCAGGCGGAGTCAATGAATGAGAAAGGCAAAGGGCATCATTTTCCATTCCCATGCTACCTGGAATCGCAATCACTTTATCGACACAGGGGGACTGTTTTAAGGCCCGAACGAGGGCATGCTCTCGTCCTCCCTGGCCTACCACAAGAACTTTCATTTTATTTACCTCCATACCGCTTGTAGTTAAACCTCTGAGAGGAGTCAATCAGCAGCCGCAAATCGCCTTTTATTAACTGGTAACAGTCACAGCGATAAACCTCAGAAAGCTGACTTCCCTTGCATCCCTGACGATGAGCGGCAGATCCTCCCAAAATGCGTTGTGGAGGAACGGCGCAATTGATAGATCATTGATTATGCTTGCATCAATAATAATTCCTACCCACCGCCGTCATCGCTCCGTCTTAAATCTTCTGAGCTCGCTCGAGAACCAGGATTTTCCGAAGGACGAATTTGAAATTCTTATTATCAGTAACCTTCCCGATCCGTCTCTTAGAAAACAAATAGAAAAACAAATTGATGGACGTCTGCTTTATGATTTTTTTGAAGTGGGGGAGCTTGGCGTCAACAGAGCCCGCAATTTGGGTATTTCCAAAGCAAAGGGAAAGTTTCTCTTTTTTCTTGATGATGATTGTTTTGCCAATCAAAGCTTCTACCTGAAAAAGGGCATTGAGCTACTCCGACGATGGCCAGAAGCCTCAGCTGTTGGTGGACCTTATTCTCTCGGACCTAAGTCAAGTACGATCGAACAGGTATACAACAGTATTTGCCGCCAATGGCTTGAGAATTCCGTTCGAAAAAGTGGATATACCGTTAATCTTGTCGGAGGAAATATGGTATTCCACGCGACCGTCTTCTCAAGTGGCCTTCGTTTTAACGAAAGTATTGTCTTTGGTGGCGCTGAAACTGAACTCAATTCGCGACTCGTGCAGCAGGGCTATCGTTTAAAGTATGATCCGAATTATTCCATTGAACATCATGTTCATTTGACTTTGCGAACCTTCTTCTCCAAGGCATTTTGGCAGGGATTCGGCGCTCAAAGGCGCGAACAAGCGAATCTCCCTCCAGACATCGGACTTTCCTCCATCTTCTCCGCTTGTCCCTACCCATCCAGGTTGAACGAATTCTATTTGGCTTTTTTTAATCATGGCTTTCAGATGGGTCAGGAATGGGCGAAATGCCACTTGGAAGGGCGCCCCTCGCTCATTGAGTTAGCTACACTCTTTGTTTTTTTCTTTAAAAAAGATCTAGAGTTCAAAAGATACAAAAAATGGATCAAATTAAAAGCTGGTCACTAAAACAACATCAAGGAAACTTTGGTCATGCAACGAGGTCCCGCAGCTCTAGATCCATTAAACAGTGAACCTAGCTCGTATAACGACATTGACGATTGGCAAGGTCGACTCTATTTTTTGCCCTTTTCTCAAGAAGAGAAGTGCCTCTGTGGAAAATGCTTTGAAACTGGGAGTCTCAGCGAGAACAAATCACGGTCAGAGATTTTCCTTAGTCTAGATAAAGCAAAGAGGGGTGAATATTTAGGGGTGATTTTTCCTTGCTACCTTGTGCTGCAAGATGACGCCCTGGAAATCATTAATGCGGCAAAACAACGTGGCCTTAAGGTATTTACACAGGTATCCGCAATAGTTTGGGTGAGTGAATTTCGAGACACTCTCATCAAGTTGGTCGAACAGGGGCTTCTTCTGAACCTTATCCTCGGTCGGCCCGGAGTTGCTGAAAATGAATTTATCAACTACGCCTCGTCTTCACTTCGGTATGTCTACTATACTCTTGTTGGCGAAAGCTTTGGCGGCCTTGCAAAATACGTCTCTCAACTTCCTCAACCGGTTTTAAATCAGCTTCACTTCTACTTTCCTCTCGATCCTGTTGAAACTCGCAGAATGTTTCTCACTCCCAGTATCCATGAGTCATTGAGGAAAATATCGAATCAAGTGAGACGAAAGGGCAAGCATCTGTCGATTCGAGGTCCGAAGGGCGTGGATATCTTTGAACCACACATCCCATCGGACCGAGATTTAGAACCCGAACTGAAGCCTTCTTTTGAATCACAAGTTGCCATGACTGAATCGATTGAAGTTTCTGTGATTATCCCAAGCTTCAATTGCAAAAGTTACATTAAAAATGTTGTTCGTCATATTTTTAAGCAAAGCCTGAGTCCAGATAAGTATGAGGTTATTGTTGTTGACGATGGAAGCAATGATGGAACCCAAGAGGATTTTTTTAAATTTGTCACACCCTTTCAAAATCAAAGAAATTTTAAATTTCTGTTTTTTTCAAGGTTAACTCCTCGAAAGCGCGGCGATAGCCAATTTCGAGCAGGGATAGCCAGGAATGTTGGAGTCAAACATTCTCGGGGTCGCATTCTCCTTTTTTTAGATTCTGATATGTTGATCCCGGCGAACTATCTCTCCGATCTTATTTCAAAAATGAATGAATACGAAGTTGTTCAAGGGAAGCGTCTTTTTCTTAATGAAGATGTCAGCAATGAATTGACGAGCTACAATCTCATTGATCCTGAGATTGATACCTACCCTGAAGATCCTTATTGGGCTTCGTTTCAAAATTCGAGTGATTGGAATACGCTTCACAATCATTGGAAATACACCTGCACTCATTCACTGGCCATAAAAACAGCCGATTTTAAGAGACTTGGATGGTTTAGAAAAACCTTTCTCTACTATGGATTTGAAGATGTCGATCTTGGTTATCGATTGGCTAAAGACGGTGCTCGCTTCTTATTGAGCGATATGGCCCTTTACCATTTGCACCCACCTCCCTCCCAATCAGAATATGAAAGATCTCCTGTGCGCCGCCAAATGATTTTGGCAAAGACCTGTCGGATCTTTTTTCACCACTCTCTCGATGATTCTGCCTATCAAGACTTTCGAGGCCTTTTGGCACCAACTGAGTCTTTTACAATTTCTCTTCCGACGATGAGCAAACATAGCACCTCGTTTTGGTTTTCCCATTACCTGCAGATGATGAAATGGAGGATGATGTGGTTCTTACTTCATCCCGCGCCAAAATCAGGAGTTCGCCTCACAGGGGGGCTCCTTCGCAGAACTTATTGGGGCATCATTTGGCCAAGTGCTTGCTGGCTCCTCTGGCGAGGCAAAGTGATCTCAAATTGGCTTTATTGGCGTAGCTATGGTCTTTCCCATCTTTTACGCTGGAAAATTCTTGGCACGATCCGTTGGAAAATCGTTATGCCCGCGTATTACAAGGGTCTTATGCCCGTGTATTACAAGGGTCTCATGCCGACCTATTACAAAAGTGTTCATTCCGTATATGACAACCCGTTCATTCGTCTTTACTGGCGGATTGTTTGGCCTTCACTCTGTTGGTCTTTCTGGCGGATAAAAAGTCTTTTACTCATTTTGAGCATCTTCAAGAATTGGGTTTTTTGGCGGTTGTTCGAATTGAGAGGATTTCTCTATTGCAAAGTTTGGGGCACTTTAAAATGGAAAATCGCAGTTCCCTTTTATCAAATCGGAGTACGAGGGTTCTTCCACAAAATTCTTATACCAGGATTATGGCTGGCCTTTGACTTATCTCTGCCTCTCAGAAAGCCTTTTTATGTATTGAGTTATCAATACCGAAAACGAATTCTAGGGCAAAATATGGAGAAAAGCATTTAAAAGTTCTCATAAAAGACAAAACCTCAGAGGGATTCGCTGACCTCTTGAACTGTAACCCAATTTTTCATTTCTTTAATGGCTTTAAAATGATGGCAGTTGGTACAAGGGATATCTGCACGTTCCATTGCCTCCCCAGCCAACATCCGGCGACCATATCGCATTTTTTCATTGTTAATAGCTTCAAATAAACTTGGATAGTCAAATACACTCCCAAAATCTCCCCAATAATTAGCACAGCAGCCCAGTATTTTTCCGTCAGCGTGAATTTGTGGTTGAGTCCATAGCTGATAACATATTCCCTTATAATACTGATTTTTATTGGCCTCCAAGCGAACAATAGTTTCAGCCAAGGATTGCTCTTGATCGACAGAATCAATTTCTTCGCTCATACCTGAATGACCTCACCTTCATCATTTTTAGCTGCCAATTTTTCATCCCAAGAGACCTTGGTATAAAATTCCATACCAAGTTCAGAAGCCAGTTCTTTGGCCCGATTCAGTTCATGCTTGTTGTGTTGAAACATCACAAATTGCCAAGTCAGCCGTGGAAGGGGACTTCTGTAGGCCGTTTTGAAATCGTTTAGACGGCGGATGTTCGCTATAACTCGATCAAAATTCCCTCTTACCCGGTATTGTACATAAGTTTCCTGCGAGGCTCCATCTATAGAACAGGTCAAGGCCTTGACCCGATACTTCACCAAGCCTTCAAGTGCCTCCTCCGATACGTTGTTAAAATTGACGCCATTATAGGCCACTAGCTCAATTTTTCTCTTGAATGCGTAGTTCATTATTTTAACAATATCTGGATTGAGAAAAATTTCGCCCCAATTTGATAGTTCAATTTCCTTAAGCCAATCCGCCCCGTCAACGATCCGCTTAAAATCATCTATTTTTAGGAATTTTGAACCCACGACGCTCTTGTGTATGAGACCTTGAGATGTCGGGCAAGACGGGCACTTCAGTTGACAATACGACGAAGCCTCGATCCGAATCTCCTTGGGATACGCCAGGGAGATATCAACCGCTTCATCCTTTTTCATCAAATGCCTGTTTCCCTCATTTGGTTTTGAACTAGAAAACTGAAATATCTTTTTTGCTGAACTCCAAGCCATGACTATACAGTTCCCTTCACAAAAGTTGATCTTTTCCTCTCCCAAATAAGCATCTTCTCAAGAATGAGGGTCCTCTTCCAGAAACCAATATTTAGAACCAAATAATAGAAAAATAGCCCCGCAATCAGGGTGCAGCCTTTTGAAGTGCGCAAACCAATGCAATGAAGGTTCATAATTTTGCCCACCAGCGCCCAGGTCTGTTTCAAAGACAATGCTGATTTTCCAATTCGATTTGATTGAACTTTAGCAACTCCATGACGAAAAGCATTTGTAAAAAGCCTCCGAAACCCACCTTGAAATTCATGGACAACCGAGAGTTCATCGAGCAACAAAGGAGGACAACCCAGCAAATTCAGCCGCTCACACAACCGATCCTCTTCCCCCGCATCCTGCGCAGCTTCCGCAAACCCACCTGCTCTCTGAAACAACTGCCGTCCTACGAGGAAGCAGCCTCCCAGAAGCACAGGATTCCACACATTCTTTCCTGCTCGACATTTCATCAACCAGAGTCCGGCAGCAGCATTGTATATGATCTCAGAGATCTTTGCCTCAGGCCTGATCAGATAGTAACCGCCCGCCGCCACCTCAGAAACACTTTCCAAAACGAGCTTCCACAATCCAGTCCAAAATTGGAAATGAGGAATTTGGACATCATCGTCAAGAAACAAAAGATTCTCTCCCCTTGAATGCTCAACTCCCAAATTTCTTGCCCGATTCGTTCCAACTCTATTTGAGCCAATATACTTTACCGGAAAATTGCAACCGTTAAAGCTTTCAACCACCCCTTTTACTTTTAGATTACAGGGATTGCACACGACAAGAACTTCAAATGACGGTCCAACAGGGATATTCTCCCTGAGAGAAGTGAGAGACTTTTTCAAGGTTTCACACCGACCAGACGTCGGGATGATAACTGAAATATGCAAATTTCCTCCGTCCCATTCTGTTCACTTGCATAAGTGGATGGCAAATACTCTCCATCAAAATCAAAATTGAATCAATGCTTGTTCGAAAGAATAGGAGAAAACTACAAATTTATCCGTTTTAGCTTAGAAATTTTTGTCATAGGCAAAGAGAAAAAATAAGTTCTCTCGGATAGTAAAATCAAGAGGTGGATGAGCTGAAATGCCAATTTCAGGAACCTCGGCGGAGATCAAAAAGTACTGAAATTTTTCTCTCACGGTTCCCCAGGACATTGAATCATCATAAGCACTGACGAATCCGTCCGATCTCTCGACCATCAGGTCGTCGAGCGGAGCGAATGCGCCATTATTGGGAATTGAATAAAAGTACACCGATCGACCAAATATTGAAGGAACAAGATCACGTGGTTCAGCATACTCTGGCACTGCGAAGGATGGCGCTTCTATTAAGCGAATCACTCTGTCAAGATCAACCAGGCTGACCTTTCTGTAAGATTTTCCCATCCAATCTGTCGCCACTGTTCTGTTTTCGTCAATTTTAAATTTTGCTCCGCGTGCATACACACCATTACCAAACGGCAAATAGGACCGACTCAGCAGACCACTGATCTGCGGTTCTAGAAAATTCATCTTTTTCGTGTAAAAAATAAAGCTCGGAGAAGCTTCAATCAATTGAGAAAAAGCATCCCTATTTTGTGAACCCTGGTTAGGCCCAACAAAGGCCAAAACGGCCTCGTGATCGGGAAGACTGCCAACGACATCATAATAGCGCACCCGACCCTGATTATTGAAATATCGTGTCATGTCTTCAATAAACTGTATCTGATCCCAATTCCCGCTCCGCGAAAAGACCCGAGTCACGGACCATCCAATAGATAACAGGCATAATCCTACGACCAGGATCTCAGCATATTTGTACCGCTTTGAAAATCCAGGACTCCAAGACTTAACCAGGTAGGTTAATTTAAAAAAGATATAGGTGACAAAACGAACTCCGGGAAGACTCAACACAGGAAGTAAACCAACTAATAGAAATGGATATTTCTCTGGAAAAATAACAAAAATGCAAATAAGGAAAAAACAGTACAAATAGTAGGAAGAGATACGGTCAGCCCAGTTCTTTCCAGAAAAAAATCGGCGAACCATTCGAGCAACTGCAAACACAATTGGCAAATAAACAAACAAACTCCAGACCACATTTTCCTGCAAGAAATACCGAACATGAAAAAAAGATTCGGGAGAAAAATATTCGGGCATCCCTGCTCCATGACCTATCGATTCGGACAAATAATCGATAGTGCCAAAGAAAACCTCAAAAAAATCTGTTTTAAACCCAAAATATTGAATTAAGATCAATCCGATCAAGAATAGGTCAAGTTCTGCTCGTAGCTTACGCAGAACCCCAGCCTTTAGCTCCCCTCCGCCTTTGTGAGTGAACTCCCTGAATACTGACAAAATAGAGGACATGTAAGGAGACGAATATAACTGTTCCCTTTATCGTCGTCGCCAATAAAAGACTCTCCAAAAGAACAAGACCCAAAATCTGTAAACTTCCGGGAGCCTCGCCTTCCTTTCGATAAAGCCAGTATTTAAAATAATACCAAATGATGAGAAGATGCCAGGTCGCAGCTAAATTGTCGGCCCTGACCCTAAATCCTCGCTCTACATAAAAGCTGAATCCCAAAATGAAAAGAATGGTCACGGCCTCTAAGCGGGGGCGACGAAAAACCATCCGGTAGAGGGATGCAGCCAAGACAAGATTTAAAACTCCAACGAGACCAAAAATAAATCTTGAAAAGAGAATTGAATTGGCCTCATGAAATTCAAACAGAGAAATGAATCGAAGAAACACAGAAAACAGCAATTTATAGGCCTGCCCGCGATCTATGGTCTCGGTGGATCTCGTGATCAATAGAGAAAAAAGCTCAGAATCCGCAAAATAGATTTTTTGTGAAAGCCATAAAAAAAGACAACACGAAAAAGCGACCAAAGCCCACTGGTAAAAACCAAAGAACCTTGAAAGCCCTTCAATAGCCGCCTTCAGTCTCGTCACTCCGTTTAACCCTGCTCTAAAAAAGTGGGTAAACAAATGGCGCCAAAGGACTCGTTTGGGCAAAAATAAGTAGGAGACCCAAAAGTACCATCACCAAAATAATGGGTGCTAACCAAAATTTCTTGCGAACTTTCATAAAGCCCCAGAGGTCTACAAGAAGATCTTTTATCAATAGGGAAACTCCATGTGTTGTGGATCCAATTTATCACTGATTTCTCGGTAACTCACTCTTCCTTTTTCCCACTTTACTTGAAGTGGATCGTGCCCCAAAAGACGCCATAAGAGCCCAACAGGAGTAATAATTGAACAGTAAAATATGGACAGCCAAAATCCTGAGACAATCCCACCCAAGATTTCGCTAAACTTCATCCAAAGATGATAAATGCGCTTCAAGCTGCTCATGTCACTCATATTACTCAATTTGCTCCATCGAAAAGTCTAGAAAACTCAATCATCACCATAAACCTGCACAAAATCCTCAGTTTTTCCAGGCTGCGCACTCTTTTCTAAAAGAAATGAGCCCAAAACCAAATAATCAATATCTGTACCCATGAAACAATTGTACGCTTCCTTTGGATCGCAAACAATAGGTTCTCCGCGCACATTAAAGGATGTGTTTACCAGTAAGGGGGTATTTGTCCTTTGCTCAAAAGCCTTAATCAAATCATAGAACAAAGGATTTGTTTCTCGGTAAACAGATTGAACTCTCGCCGAATAGTCGACATGAGTGATCGCCGGAACCCTCGATCTCTGGACTTTTAGCAAGTCAAGTCCACGCTGTGGTTTCTCTGCTTCCGCAACGGGTTTTCTCCAGGCCTCGGCGACATGACCCACGATCATCATATATGGATTTGACTCATTTATTGAGAATATCTCACTGGATTTGTCAGCCAAAACGGCGGGAGCAAATGGTCTGAAAGATTCACGAAATTTAATCTTTAAATTCATTGTTGCCTGCATCAAAGGATTCCGCGGATCTCCCAAGATAGATCTATTTCCCAAGGCGCGTGGGCCAAACTCCATCCGGCCCTGATGCCATCCTATGATATGACCTTCTGCTAGCAAACGAGCAACCTCAGCAATTAAATCTTGATCTCCGAGTCGAACATATTTTGCATTCTGTTGATCCAAAAACTTCTGTATAGCCGAAGAATCGAAGTGAGGTCCTAAATACGAACCTTTCATTTTGTCTTTCTTGTCGACTTTTCGCTCGCGGCCCAAGTGTTGATGCCAAACGCAGAGCGCCGCACCCAAAGCTCCCCCGGCATCCCCTGCCGCTGGCTGAACCCAAAGACCATCAAAGATCCTTTGGCGAGCCAATTCTCCATTTGCTACACAATTCAAAGCCACTCCGCCCGCCAGGCAAAGATATTTCTGTTTTGTTTCTTTTCGTATTGTTCTGGCGAGTTTCAATATAATTTCTTCGGTGACAACCTGAATAGATTTGGCAATGTCCATCTCGCGCAAAGTCAAAAGAGAATCTTTGGCTCTCTCCGGCCCTCCAAAAAGAGAATTGAATTTTTTGTTGGTCATCTTTAAGCCAGTGGCGAACCCAAAATAATCCATATTTAAACGAAAAGTGCCGTCTTCTTTTATGTCAATGAGATGATCGCGAATCAGGTTGACGTAGGTGGGCTCTCCGTAGGGAGCTAGACCCATCAATTTGTATTCTCCAGAGTTGACCTTAAATCCCGCAAAATAAGTAAAGGCAGAATACAATAGACCCAAAGAATGGGGAAATCGGATTTCCCACTCCGGCACAAGATCCTTTCCTGCACCCGTCCAAACTGAAGTGGTGGCCCATTCTCCCACTCCGTCAAGACACAGAACCGCGGCATTTTCATAGGGACTTGGGTAAAAGGCGCTTGCTGCATGAGACAAATGATGACGAGAGAAAAGCAGTGGTGGCAGTTCATGTGTTTTTAGACCTGGCTCAATTTCTCTCAGTTGCCTTTTTAAAAGCCACTTGAGGTTCAACTTCTCTTTTAACCAGGTTGGCATCGCCGTCACAAAGGATCGCAGACCCCTTGGGGCCGTTGCAATGTAAGTTTCCAAAAGTCGTTCGAAAGTTATAAAGGGCTTATCGTAATAACTAATATAACTGATTTTTTTGAGATCAATCCCCGCCTCGCTCAGACAAAATCGAATGGCTTGTGTCGGAAAGGAAGGATCATGTTTGACTCGAGTAAATCTCTCCTCTTGGGCTGCCGCAATGATTTCCCCGTCTTTAATCAGAACTGCAGCACTATCATGGTAATAGCAAGAAAGACCCAGAATATACATTTACTCATTCCTTGAGAAAAAAATCACCTTTTGAGGCTAGCAAGAGATATTTCAACAAACAATCTATTCTTCTGAAAGAAGAACAACTGAGTCCCTTCGGTTTACAAATCATTTTTCGTAAGGATCTCCTCACCACGATCAAAATTCTCAGGGGCTACATAAATTCTCTCAATGCGGCGAATCTCTCCGTATTTCTGAAAAATTTGTGTCGACTCCTCGATGGGATATGGTTTTGAGTGTCGATCATACTGATCGACGACATATATCTGAGTTTCACGCTCAATTTCACTCGGACTATGATACTTGCTGAGGCGCGCTGTTGAACTCGCAAATACGGTTTCTATGCCTTCTCCATTTAAAAAAATCTCCATGTCCTCTGTTCGAGAATTTTCTTCAGTGGAGTGAAATTCAAATAGCATTTTAAATGGCCGTCGTTCGGCAACTCGCCTCGCCCAGGGATTATCGACCTGCGCCAAGTGCTGAAAGAGTGCGTAGTCTGTATAACCAATATAATCCTCGATATTTGAAGGCAGAAAAAACTCACAATCTTCACTTATCAAATATCGCATCAACATTTCTTCAAAGATGATGCTCTTATGGTGAAAATAAACCATCAAATGCATATGATGACGGGCCAGAAGAAAATCGTCAAAAGTGTAGAGAGCCCTGCGATTGAGCGCAAGGTGTAAATCCCCCTCTTTTTCATGGTAAGTTAGATTTCCAATCAACCAACCCAATTCAACTCGGCCATAGTTTGTCCCACAGAAATAGGCATCGCGTTCCAAATAATCCATGCGATCAACGTCCAATTCTGAGCTCACAATCTGGCTTAAGATCGTCCTGAATTCATGGTCTCCAACGAGAAAAAAATCATCCGGACACTTCAGAGATTTGTCTACAAGGCAGGCGATATGTAAGGGGGAGATATCCGGAAATTGAGCCTTCAAGACAGAGGTCAAAGAAGAATCTGTGATAAACTTGATCGTGTAATCCTCGTGGTTGGCCTGTACCAATGTTTGATTGGCAGTGGCAGGCTTTAACCGCCGGTGCTGATAGGCCGAGATGTTCAGGTCCTTCAGTGGAGGCATGACCTCCTCAATCGTATGACTTAGCGGGCCATGGCCTATGTCATGCAGCAAGGCCGCCAAACGCATACATTGTCTCAATCTACGACCCGTTGCGCTATTTGGAAAAGGATAATTCCCAAAAATCTGATCAAAAGCGCGACCAGCCAAGTGACAGACCCCAAGAGAATGCAAGTATCGGTTATGGGTGGCTCCTGGAAAACTGAATTCCATGAATCCCAATTGCTTGATCGCTCTGAGCCTCTGATAGGCCAAGTGATCGATCACCGCAATCTCACTCTCCTCAAAACTCAATGATCCATGAATTGGGTCTCGAATTTCCATTCTCTCTCCTTCATTCAGCCAAAACTCATCTCTTCACTATCAGATATGTCGCGCCGAGCAAACAAGGTTCAACTGATCTTGGAACTTGCCTGAGGGCAGGTTATGCTCGCCCAAAAAATTGAGGAACCCAGATGACGCCCTACCTAAATTTAGTCTCTCACATCCTAGATCGCGGTACAGAAAAATCAGATAGAACTGGAACCGGGACTCTCAGCGTTTTTGGTCACCAAATGCGTTTTGACTTACAAGATGGATTTCCACTGCTTACAACTAAAAAGCTTCATTTGCGGTCGATTATTCACGAATTGCTTTGGTTTCTTTCAGGCGACACGAATATTGGCTACCTGAAGGACAATAAAGTCAGCATCTGGGATGATTGGGCTGATGAGGAAGGGAATCTTGGACCCGTCTATGGAGCCCAGTGGAGATCATGGAAAACTCCAGATGGTCAAGTCATCGACCAAATCACCCAACTTGTCGAACAAATTAAGAATTTTCCGGATTCACGCCGCCTGATGGTGGTTGCCTACAATCCTGGTGAAATAGATAAAATGGCACTGCCGCCCTGCCATGCACTCTTTCAGTTTTACGTGGCAAACCGTCGCTTGAGTTGCCAGATGTACCAAAGAAGTGCTGATGTCTTTTTAGGAGTCCCTTTTAATATCGCAAGCTACAGCCTACTTACGCTGATGGTGGCTCAGGTCTGCGACCTCATACCAGGTGAATTTATTCATACTCTCGGCGATGCTCACCTCTACCTCAATCACCTGGATCAGGCCCGTCTGCAGCTCACGCGTGTACCTAAAAAGCCTCCCCAGATGACGATCAATCCTGAAGTTAAAAATATATTCGGTTTTAAATATGACGACTTTCAACTCGTTGGGTATGAGCCACACCCCCATATTAAGGCCGAGGTATCAGTGTGATCACTATTTCTCACATCGTGGCAGCAGCAACAAATGGAGTCATTGGTCGCGACGGTGGCCTCCCTTGGCATTTACCTGAAGATCTGAAATTTTTTAAAGAAAAAACTCTTGGACACGCGATCATCATGGGTCGAAAGACCTTTGAATCAATTGGCCGTCCACTTCCCAAGCGTCTCAATATCATTGTGACCCGACAAAAGAATTATCAACCCGAGGGAACCTTGGTTTTTGCAGATTTAATTGAGGCACTGGCCCACTGTCAAAAGGAGGTCCTCACTTGGGGTAACGAAGTGTTTATCGTTGGAGGCGGAGAAATCTTTACGCAATCAATGGAGCTTGTGGAGCGCATTTACCTGACGAGAATCCATCAAGAAATTCAGGGTGATACTTTCTACCCTCAGCCTGATAAAACCAAATTTATAGAGACTTCTCGCTCAGATAGAGAGGAACCCTTGCCCTTTTCTTTCATAACACTTGAACGAATCCCATCTCCTCGCTCATCGAAGGATTATTTGAGCCTTTGCTGAAAGGCTCGTGAAAGAGATAGTTTTTCAAAATATTAAATTCAGGAATTACCTCAAAAAGGTTTTCATTTCGAAGCGCATCTTTAGAAGAAGCGGCTCTCATGAAGCTTGGAATTAACTGCTGACGATCCTCACTCTCCATAAATTCAATCGCCTCGTCGACAAGATCGAGGTAGAACCGATACCTCTTCATTCTCACTCGACGCCTCATTACTTTTTCTGCTTCAGCCCTCGTAATAAGCAAACGCTCCTTGGCCAAGGTCTTTAGTTCTTGAGGTAACACTTGGGTTCGATAATGATAGGGATGATGGAGATTTACTAACTTGGGAATCGGAATGATTCGCTCAAACTGACTCAAATATTCAAATAAACGATCAAGTTGAGTGACGTTATACATCTGAACCGTCGTGTTGATCAGAACCAATCGTATCCCATACTTCTCAAAATTCTGTTCAAGGTCTAAAAGATTTTTTTCAACGGTCTTCCACTTTGCTGGAAAGCGAATGTAGTCATTTAGGCTCCCATAGGCGTCAACACTTGCATAAATTCGGATGTGGTTGAAATGAGGCCACAGTTCCTTTACCTCATCTGGAATAATCGTCATGTTGGTGTTGTAGGAGATCCAAATATTTTTCGCCCTTCCTTCTTCAATACACATCCTCATCACCCAGATCATTTGGGCAACGATCATAGGCTCACCACCTGCAAAATGAAGGTGCCTGAGGTACGGAATTTGCTTCCTAAAACTCTCCCAAATTTGAGGATCTTCATAATAGCGATAGCGACGATACTGATCCAATTCAGATTCGGATTGACCAAACCATTCCTGATCGATCTTCCCCCAATCCTTGATCCACTTGGAAGAAGAGCGAGGATTACACATTCGACATGCCAAATTGCAAAGATTTCCCAATCTGTAGTCGGCGGATCGAATTCTGACTTTAATTCCTCCATCGGGTCGAGTGTCATTGATGGCCCGTGTGATAAACTGATGATAGGTTGCGTTCTCAAACTGACGACGACTGAACCCCCCATTATTTTCTGTGATTCGACACCTTTCACAGATCCTAGACCACTCCCCCTTCATCTGTTGAACTCTGAGTGACTTCATAAAATTGGTATTCATCAAAACTTCGTCATCATGAATCCTACTGATATTGATCGGGATTCCATTCTGATCAAGATTGTTACTATTGTACTCCTCACTCACACAACAAACCTGAACCTCACCGCCGACGTTTGTGAATCGATGAATCCAAGGAAGAACGCAAAAGGTCGGAGATACGCGATCACCTCGGTTAGGTTTAAAATCATCGTCACTCATATCACCCAAGGCTCCTCCCACTCAGTTTGCCCTTAAAATGAAGCTATAAAATCAGAAATTCATCATCAGTTCAATGCCAAAGACCAGATCTCATTGCAATCTATTAAGCCTCGCAATGAGACGCCGATGAGTTTATTGAGAGAATAGCAACCCTCAGATCAAAGATTGATCTGTTGGCTTCACAAAGTGATGCCGTGTTCTTCAAGGAGGAGGAAAATGGGTTTAAGAATCAACACCAATACCGCGAGTCTAAATGCCCAAAGAAATTTGATGGGCACCAAACTCGCACTCGACAAGAGTCTGGAAAGATTGTCGTCTGGCTTTAGAATCAATAGAGCCGGGGACGATGCGGCCGGACTCGCAATCAGCGAGAACCTCAGAGCCCAAACACGTGGCTTGAAACAAGCTTCACGAAATGCCCAGGACGGCATTTCACTTGTCCAAGTTGCAGAAGGTGGTCTGAACGAGGTCAGCTCCATATTGATTCGACTGAGGGAGCTTGCTGTGCAAGCGGCTTCTGATACGATCGGACCAGTGGAGAGACAGTTCCTCAACGTCGAATATGATCAACTCGTATCCGAGGTTGATCGCATTGCCGATGGAACTGAATTCAATGGAACTCAATTGTTGAGCGGAACGGGCTCAATACTTGATTTTCAGGTTGGCACTCGTAACGATCCAAACATTGATCGCTTAAGTTTTGACGCTTCAAAAGCAGACTCTAATGCAGCTGCTTTAGGGGTGAATTTAACTAGTGTGGCAGATAAGGCCTCGGCTCAGAACAGTTTAAGTGCTATCGATTCAGCAATTGTGAGTGTTTCAGCAATGCGAGCTGATTTTGGAGCCATCCAAAACAGGCTGCAGTCATCGCTGAACAACATTGCGGTATCGATCGAAAACATGTCTGCAGCCAACAGCCGGATTCGCGACGCGGATATTGCCGAAGAAACAGGCGAACTCACAAGGAACAATATCCTTTTGAATGCTGGCACTTCGGTTCTCGCACAAGCAAATCAATCTGCACAAGTTGCACTGGGTCTCTTGAACCGCTCACTCGGTAGTTAATTAAATTACTGAGTGTACTTTAGGTTCACGAACTTTAGCTCACGGGCGCGGAGTTAGGCTCCCGCCTCCCCGGCAAATAGTCGGTGGGTACTTGAACGAATGTCTACTGTTTCCTGCGGGAAACCGCCCTATTCATAGTGGCGGTTTCCAATTTGAGTGAAGCCAACGCAAGGGAATACGAGCAAGACTCCGTAGAGCGCATCAGTGTCTCTTGGATCATCAAAAATAATACTGGAAATCTGGACTTAAACTCCTTCTCAAATATGACGATCTGACTATGGGGCTCTTTGGATTCTCCAAAGAACCATTTATAAAACAATGAGTGCATGACGCACTCAAATGCCAATGGAAGGCAGCTATCAAGGAGGATAAGCCATGCAAGGAGGATAATTATGGCCTTAAGGATATCAACCAATGTGGCATCACTAAATGCCCAGAGAAACTTGGTAAATACCAACCGAGCAATGGATCAGTCTCTCGCTCGACTGAGTTCGGGTTTCCGAATCAATCAAGCGGCTGACGATGCGGCAGGACTCGCAATCAGCGAGAATCTTCGAGCGCAAATTCGAGGTTTGGGACAAGCCAATCGAAATGCCCAAGACGGTGTTTCTCTGGTTCAGATAGCGGAGGGAGGATTGAATGAGGTCTCGGCAATGATGATTCGTCTGCGTGAGCTGGCAATTCAAGCGGCTTCAGACACCATCGGTGATGTTGAACGAAAATTCCTTGATGTGGAATATCAACAGCTCAAGTCGGAGATTCAGCGAATTGCTGAAGTCACTTCATTCAATGGGTATGATTTGTTAAATGGAACGGGTGGAGTCATGGACATTCAAGTCGGAGTGAACAATGACCCCTTCAAAGATAGGATCTCGTTTAATACATCAGCGGCCAATTCTTCGCTCGAAGCTCTCGGAATTACAGCCGAGTCCGTCGCCACAAAGGAGCAGGCACAGATGAGCCTGAGTGCCGTCGATATTGGAATGGTTTCGGTCAATGCGATGCGAGCAAATTTTGGGGCCATGCAGAATCGTCTGCAATCCACCATCAATAACCTTAACATCGCCCATGAGAATCTGTCGGCAGCAAACTCACGAATTCGTGATTCTGATGTCGCAGCTGAATCTGCCGAATTGACGAGAAACTCAATCCTGACACAGGCTGGAGTTTCAGTACTCAGTCAGGCCAATTCAATTCAACAGGTGGCACTCAAACTATTGGGTTAGTCAACGAGAAGTTAACAGCGGGTATGCGGTGGTGATTTTTAAAATCGCCACCGCCATAGATTCCTGATCCAACGACCCTTGTTTTATGGTCTGAGATAACGATAAAAAGCAACAAGACCAAGTGCACACGCAATTCCGTAACCCAAGGCCGCCAAAATAGGCAATTCAAATACCTTTGGACCGCGATCAATCACCATCAAGAGCGAAGATGATATCAATAGGCCTCCAATAACAAGACCCAAAAAAATTGTGTGAGCAGACTTTACCACCGTCAAAGACATTTGAGTCATCTGCAAAATATCTAACTTAATCGCATAAGAGGGACTATTGATCTTTCTCAGGTACTGTTTTAAATGCCGAGGAAATCCCGACATGACAGAACTCAGATCTTTTCCAGCAGCAGTCAGGTCGCGCATCACCTTTGAAGTCTCATATCGATTTTTTACCAATTCATCGGCGAACTCAAGCGAGTGGGATAAGAAGTCAAAATCCTTCATCACGATCCGTCCCATCCCCTCAATAGAAACGATCGATTTAAAAAATAAGACAAGCTCCGTCGGTAGCTTTAACTCGTGGCGAGAGGCAACTCCAGTTGAGTCAAGGAGAAGGCGACCGGCATTCACATTTTTTAGAGTGAGACCGTAATAGGGAGCTATTAAATCGCGCAAATCCCTAGCAAATCGATCGACGTCCACATGACCGGTGTAAGGCGCCATATCAACGTACTCATAAGCCAGCCGCTCATAGTCTTCAGTAAATAAAGCTACCAGCATGCTGGCAATTGCATTTTGAGTTTTCTTATTTAACCGACCCACTAGACCAAAATCAATGAGACCGATCTGGTTGTTGGGCAATACAAGAAGATTTCCTGCATGTAGGTCACCGTGAAAAAGCCCATCTGTAAAAACCATTTTTAGATAGCACTTAAGCCCCACTCTTAAAATGGCCTCCCGATCAACCCCCTCCTGTGCCAGAGCATTTTTGTGACTCAGTGGCACGCCCTCCAACTCTTCAAGAACAATCACTTTTCTTCCGGTCAACTCCATGAATACGTTGGGAATTTTTATGCTCGGCTCACTCGCAAAATTTCTTTGAAATCGGCGAATGTTGTTTGCCTCTATGACAAAATTTGTTTCCTGCTCCAGAGCGCGAAAAAATTCATTCACGATAGCGGTGGGAGAATAGAATCGAGCCTCATCAACATGCTTCTCTAGCAATCCGGCAAGGGTGTACATGATACTCAGGTCTTCAGCAATAATATCCTGAATCCCAGGTCTCTGAATCTTGACCACAACGTGGGAGCCATCCTTCAATATTGCACGATGAACCTGAGCAATACTCGCAGCAGTCATTGGCTCTCGTTGAATTGATTCAAAAATATCTTGTAAGTGGGCCCCAAACTGTTCCTCCAAAATGACCTGCATGAGTGAAAAATCGAGAGTTGGAGCCTGGTCATGGAGCTTCTTTAATTCTTCAGCTACATCCGCGGGAACAAGATCGGGGCGAGTCGCCAACAATTGACCTAATTTGACAAAAACGGGTCCCAACTTTTCAAAACAAAGGCGCAGCCTCTCGCCAGTTGATAAACCAGCTAGCTCTTGGGAACTCAACTTGTCAAAAATGAATCTACCGAGATTTGCCCTTTCGGCGACCTCTTGAAACCCGTGCCTTGCGAATACCGCCACTATCTCTCTGAGTCTGAGAGCGCTTGTGATTGGATTCTGTTTCTTTAGATAGGACCTGAGCACGCTTGCCTTCCAATACAGGTAGAAAATCTATTTTTCCATCCTGAGTGTCAGTTCTAGCTACCGCCACCCGAATGACATCACCAATGTTATAAGATACTCCAGACTTTTTACCAATCAATCTCAAATGATCTTCATCAAATTTAAGATCATTTTGAGGAAGGGCTTCCGTTCTTACCAAACCATCGACGTCAAATTGGCGAAGCAGGACAAAAATCCCAAATTTTGCCACGGAGCTGATGATGCCATCAAATTCCTCTCCCAAATGTTTGGCCATGAACCTGGCCTTCTTGATCGCCTTAACTTGACGCTCTGCTTTTGCCGCTCGTTGTTCGCGCGCACTCGTCATTGTCCCAATCGACTGCAGCTGAGGATAAGGAATAAACCCATAGCCCCTCTCTGGTATGATGGCAGCCTTAAGCAGTCGATGAACAATGAGATCTGGATAACGCCTGATCGGAGAAGTAAAGTGAGTGTAAAACTCAAAGCCTAAGCCAAAATGTCCCACATTATCGGGGCTATATTTAGCCTGACTCATCGTTCGTAAGGTCAATATATGAAGAATTTGTTCTTGAGGTTGTCCCTCAAAATGCTCCAATGCTTGACCAATTTTCTTCTGAAGCTTTCCTCCTCCGAGTCCTTTACTAAAACCAAAAATCTGCAAAAATCTTTCAAGTTCTATAATACTATCTGCGTTTGGAACTTCATGTATGCGATACAAGGAGGAAACTTCCCTCTCGTGAAAAAATTTGGCGACGGCAACATTGGCTGCAAGCATCATTTCTTCAATCAATCGGTGAGAAAAAAGTCGATCCGCTCGAATGATATCTACCGGTTGCCCCCCTTCATCAACTTCAACTTCAGTTTCTGGAATTTCCAGATCAAGGGAGCCTTCCCTGATCCGCTTGTCCATAAAAATATGAGCCAAATCACTCGCCCGTGAAAGCATGCTTTTTACATGTTCCAAATGACTAGGACAATTTCCATCAACTATCTCTTGTGCTTCACCGTAAGTTATTCTCGCCTTGCTCTCAATCACAGCTTCATAAAAATTCTGTGAAGACAAACTCCCACTAAAATCAAATTTCATATCCGCCACAAGAGCCAATCGCGGCACACCGGGACGCAGAGAGCACAAATCATTACTCAAGCTTTCAGGTAACATCGGCGAAACAAAATTCGGAAAATAAACGCTGGTGCCTCGCTCATAAGCCTCTTCATCAATGGAAGATCCGGGCTTTACGTAGTGACTCACGTCAGCGATCGCCACGATCAAATGAAATCCCTCAGGTAAGGTTTCTACAAAAATGGCATCGTCAAAATCCTTCGCTGTCACACCATCAATCGTCACAAAATTAAAAGAACGAAGATCGGTCCGACGCTTAAATTCGAGATCGTTCAAATCGTCTCTGATTCCTTCTGATTCCCTCAGGGTTTTTGATGAAAAATCGTAGGGAATAGACTGAGTATGCAAAACCCTCATCGCATCATTGAGTGGATCAAGAGCATCGCCAATAACCGATATCACTTCTCCACAAAACCCCCCTTTGTCTCCCGGAAAAGATTTGATCTGCACCAACACCCAATCGCCTTCAGTGATTTCCAGGTGAGTTGGGCAAATTGCAGTCAGATCTTCTCCCCACCCATGACTGACATCATGAAGAATTCCCCGTTCCTTCCCTTGCGCCCAATACTGACCCGTCGCACGGGCTGTGTTTCTGACCAATATTTCGATCAATTCTCCGCGCAGGCGATGTGTCGCCTTTTCAACAATGACTCGGATCTTAATCCGATCGTTAGTCATGACCCCACTCATCTCTCTTCGAGAAATATAGATATCTGGAATATCAGGACTTTCCGGTACAAAAAATCCGAAGCCGTCGGGATGTCGTTTGACAACCCCTTCCAATATATTGGGTAGTTTGGTTCGTCGCTTGTTCATTGATTCTCACTTGGTATGCTATGATAGAAGTCTGCATTGGTGATGTGACCCTATCCTATTTTCGATATTTTAGAAAGTTGAAATATCGTTCCTTGAGTACGTCGAGTTCTGCGACAGCACCACATTTCGGGCAGGCGAAACCATCCTGAACCAAAATCCCCTCCTTTGCATCTGCTGTTCCTTCCTTATAATCCTTCCCGCGATGAACGAGGTGCATTTCGGTGTGATCACATCCGGAGCAGTAATAGGGGATATAGAAGGATTCAACCAGAGCATTTGATGGGAGAAACCCCTCTAAAATATTCATTTGATCCACCACATTTCTAGGACACTTTACAAATTGAAGCTCCATTCCAGAAGCCTTTCTAATCCATAACAACCAGCCCCGCAGTCCAATTGAATTGACAAAGCGAATACCCGAAAAGTCAAAGGTCGCCTTCTTAACACCTGTGAGATCAATTTTAGAAAATTCAGCATTCTCGTCAATATCCCCTTGAAAAGACAAAATAAGCCGATCTCCCTGCCACTTTTTATCGGTTTTAAATTCGTTTTTCATTTTTTGAGCCTCTCTCTGGTAGAATTACGTACAGCTATATCTCAAAAACCATCCCCTCAACGCCAAAACACCACTCTAATTTATTTGAATCCAATCTCTGCTCTTTTGCCATTCGAATCGCAGATTCGTGATAGGAACGAGTCTGTTGTTCCACTTTCTGAATTTTTTCATCTGTGGCTGCTGGGTCATGATGAATGAAGACCATTTTTTTCACTCTCTCACGCATCCCAATATCGATTCCAATCGGAGCTGAGGCATGGCCCCAATTTATTTTTTCTGCTGCTTCAAGGAAGGTGTACTGGGCATCATAGATGAGCAAATCGACATCTTCATACAGCGGAAGATCCTGTCCTAGGTCTTTCCTGCTGACTCGAGTCCCTTCAGTGTCCACACAATGAGAAAAAACCTTCCCACCACTTTCGCAACGATATCCCCAACAGGGATCTGGATGATCCAATTGATAAGGGGTGACCGCTACATCATGCAGGACAAAAGGAGCTCTCGGCTTCAGTCGATGAAAGGAAATCTGAGCTCCAAGCTGTTCAAAGGAAACTGGAAAGTGAGGTTTACAAAACATCCCACGCACTCTGTCCTCAAGATCCTCTTGAACAGCATAAAAATGAATTCTATTTCCTGGAATAAAGATGGGGACAAAAAATGGCAAGCCGATCAAATGGTCCCAATGAAAATGAGTCATGAAAATATGGACCTCACCCTTGCCTAAACCACAAGGCCCCATCATAAGAGACTCCCCATAGCGACGAATTCCACTCCCCCCATCAATAACGAAGTCGGCCTCGTGACTCGTCACCTGAATGCAGGCCGTGTGTCCTCCATAGCCTCCCACTCGATAGGGAGGAAGACTCTCAAGGAAGGCTTTCGCTCCTCCTGAATTGGATCTCTGAAAAATTTCATACTCTTCGAGCAAATTCTGTATTTTGCTGCGAAGGTATTGAGGTGGAACGGGGGCCGGAAGTGATCCACGCGTCCCCCACAATCTGATTCGCAAATTCATGATCAGTGTCTTTCATCTAAAAGTAGAAATTATACCCCACAAATCCCTCAATACCTGACAAGGTAACTCCTAAGTCATTTCCATCAAGCTCGACTTCTTTGCCGTTTTGCGCCTGACTCAAACTCGCAGGGCTGGGAGACCCAGAGGTAAAATCGCCCGAAACCGAAGACGCCTTAAGCCTTTCAATACCCAGAATTCTCAAGTTACCTTCAAGACTAAAACAGTGGTTTGGACTCAGAAAACAAAATTCAGCTCCGATGCCACCCAGATAACCAAGATCATTGCCAGAAAATTCAAGAGAGTTGTTGCCCTCTTTTATGTCTCCAGAAACGGATCCCCACCCCAAACCTAACTGGGTATAAAATTTGATCATTGTATCTTCGAGAAGATAAAATCTAAACATCGGAAATACTGTTACCCCGATGAGGCCGTACTCATAATTATTGCCAAGTGTATCTGAGCCGTCCCCGTTTTGATACATCATTCCGAGACGTAACTGAAAAGCTGTCATTCCAGAAAAGCGATAGCTGATGAAACCATTTCCTTCCCAGGCATTGCCAAGTTGAGGAGTTGAAATTCCCCCAGCTCGCTGATTTGATCGAGTGGACAGTTTGTTCAAATCTGATTGGTCGGCAGCCGTAATACCTAGGTTTAAACCCAATGACCAGCCACCCCCGCCTCCTTTTGCAGCAAAAGACCCCATCGCAGGCAAGATCGTCATCAAAACTGCTAGTAAACGAACCATAGATGTCAGCATTTTCCCCTCCCTTTCTGTCAATGATCGAGGAAAACACATTGGAGTTCAATCAGAGGTAAAAACCCTAGACTTTCAGCGGTCCGCTATTTCTTGAACCGTTCTCAATTAATTAAGAAAGTGTTAACTTATTATGGAAATATTTCGCCCATTCAACGGATAACTGCCGACCGAGCAGATTCTTAAACTCCTTCTCTTCGAAGGTCTTGCCGTTGATTGAATATCGGGCAGCCGCCTTTTCGCCCTGACCATCATCGAAAACTTCCATAACAGCTTTTGCGTGCAAGTCCTTTGAACGTATCGAAATGACCAATTTCTTTGCCCCTCCTTGAGAAAGGGATTCTACACTGCTTTCCATTCTTAAGAAAAAAACACCCTTTTTCTGAGACCGCATTGATCCCTCGAAAAAAACATTTGATCGTTTCCCGCCCCGATCTTCAAGGGAACTCACCAAACCCGAAAGGGACACTTGATCTATATCATTGAGCTGGCGGTAGCCTGAATCTAACACCTGATACTTGTATTCCAGATTGATATTTTCTTCCAAACCTTGCACTTTCGTTTCGACTCGAGAAGAAAAAGCGATAGGACAAACTGTACCCTCCACAACCAGAGATTCATTTTTCAGGCTGGTAGCCTCCCCTCCAAAGGAGGAAGAATCGATACGACAGAATTGGCGCCCGATCTTTGTAGCCATCTTACTGACGAAGGGATCTTCTTTTTCGCTGAAAAAATCTTCAAGATTTTGACTCGCCGAGTCCGAAGAGATCTTCCTTTTTGTTCCCTCTTCCCTCTCTGATCGAGCTTTCTCAACGGCATTGGCCGCTCGATCTAAAGAGCCAGTGATTGATCCCAACAAACTGAGCTCTTCACCACTGAGCGGAATATCGGGGTCATTTGACAATTGAGAGTCACATCCTGCAAATAGGAGAATTCCACTCAGAGAGCTTATTGCCAAAACTTTTTTCACAATAAATTCCATTCCTTAAGTCTGAAGATGAAATCACTGTCTGTCTATTCAATTTCTGAGACTGTTGACCCGTCGCACGACCTCCCTTTATGGTAGACCAATGAGTTTCGAATTCCTTACCGATGTTCTGCAATATTCTGTCGATGGTTTTTTCGCACAACTTCCACAGAAGAAACCCTCATTCAAGCACTTGCGTTTCTCTAAGATCATAGCTCACCGAGGCCATCACGATAACACTCAGGTTTTTGAAAATACTTTGACCGCCTTTGATAGCTGCTTGAAAAACCAGATTTGGGGAATCGAGCTCGACGTCCGTTGGACCGAAGATCTCTTTCCTGTTGTGCTCCACGATCAGGACTGTGGCAGAGTTTTTGGCCGCCCGAGCCTCAAGCCTTCTCGTTACACTTTAAGAATGCTCAGACAACATGCTCCCATGATACCAAGCCTTCAAGAAGTGGTAGATATTTTTGGTTTACAGATTCACTTGATGATTGAGTTGAAGGAAAGTCTTTCTGATCCCGATAACATTAAGATTCAAAGACTTCTCGATATACTTAAAGCTCTGAGACCCGGGATCGATTATCATTTGATGTCATTTTCAAAGGAAATTCTTAAGCGTGTTGATTTTCTGCCTCCTGATTCTATGCTGGGCATCGCAGATTGGGACCTTGGTGAAATGAGCAAAGAATGCCTCAACCGAAATTATGGAGGTTTAACGGGACATTATCTTTTTATGACACCTTCTCTCATTGAACTTCATCACCACCACCAGCAAAAAATTGGTGTCGGATTCATCAAATCACCAAACAGTCTTTACCGAGAAATTAACCGCAAAGTTGATTGGATTTTCACCAATCATCCCTTGCAGTTAAAGCAATGGATGCTTGAATTACCTTAGTCGAGCCAAATTCTCCCGCAGACTGGCAAGTTTGGTCTGGTGTTCCTCCAATTGAGCTCGAGCCAGAATGACAATTTCTGGAGGTGCATTTTTGACAAAATTGTCGTTTTGTAAGCGCATTGAGATTCCAGCAGCATCCTTTTCGCCCTTCTCAATAACCTTTTCTAGACGCTTAACTTCCTCTTCCAGATCTACAATTCCCTCGAGCGGAACAACCACCATGACTTTATTTTCACCTACCACAAAGGGACTGATCGCGCATTTTTTTAAAGAGCCTGTTTCCCCAATCTCACAAGAGCCCAGTTTAGCAAGTCTCATGATCGCGACCTTATTCGACTGCAAAATCTTCTGCAATTTATCTTCCGATGGAACCAACCGCGCAGTAATTTCTTGTCCGGGCTTAATTTGATTCTCACCGCGAATATTTCGAAGGGCTGTGATAACTCCCTTCACTACATCCAATTCAAATGCCTGTTCCTGAGAACCCCCCTTGAGCCAGTTTCTCTCGCTCAAAACTGTGGGATAGCGATCCACAACACAAGCTTCCCCTCTGATTGGAAGCTTTTGATATAACTCTTCCGAAATAAAGGGGACAAACGGATGCAACAATCTCATTAACCTATTAAGAACCTGAGCCAAAACAATCTGGGTTGCTCTCTTTTCGCTGCTGTCCCTTCCATATACGACTGGTTTGATAAATTCCAAGTACCAATCACAAAATTCATGCCAGGCAAAAGAGTAGATGGCATTGGCAGCGTCTGAAAATCGGTACGATTCTAAAGATGTCTCGACTTCCTTCATACAGATGCTCATCTTATAGATAATCCACTGGTCAGCGTGAGAAAGGTCATTCAGTGGAGGCAAATCGTCAATGCTGACTGATTTGAAATCCACATCCTCTATGGCTTTAAGCGCAAATCGAGTGGCATTCCATAGTTTGTTCATGAAATTGCGATATCCCTCAAGTCTCTGATCCGAAAACTTGAGATCCTTACCCGTAGAAACCTGAGACAACAAAGTAAAACGAAGCGCGTCGGCCCCGAACTTTTCAATCAGTTCAACTGGGTCAGCTGAATTGCCCAGCGATTTAGACATTTTTCTGCCTTCAGAATCTCTCACTAATCCATGAATGTACACGGATCTAAAAGGAACATCCTTTTTAAATTCCAGGCCCGCCATCATCATGCGAGCAACCCAAAAGAAAATGATATCGTGACCAGTTACCACGACATTCGTGGGATAAAAGGTTCGCAATGCCTCCGTCTCGTTTGGCCATCCCATGGTGCTAAATGGCCAAAGCGCCGACGAGAACCAAGTATCTAAAACGTCCTCCTCTTGATGAATTTGGGTGCTACCACAGCTTTCGCAGTTTTGAGGGTCTGCCTCCACAACCGTCACATGGCTACAATCATCGCAATGCCAAGCCGGAATACGGTGCCCCCACCACAGCTGACGGGAAATGCACCAATCTTGGATGATATTCATCCAATGCAAATAGGTCTTGGTCCATGACTCGGGTTCAAACAGAACGGTTCCACTTTCAACAACTCGCTTGGCTGGGAGGGATATCTCTGAGGTTTTCACAAACCACTGCTCCGAAAGCAAAGGTTCTACAACGACACCCGATCGGGAGCAGTGCCCAACAGAGTGTATATGAGCTTCAATTTTCTCTAAAAAACCACCACTTTCAAGATCACTAACAACCTGTTCACGGGCCTTTTTTGCAGTCAAACCCTGATAGGCCTTCGGAACGTTCTCATTGAGAGCACCTTTCCTATCTAGAATATTAAGTGAATCTAACTGATGTCTCTTGCCAATCTCATAGTCATTAAAGTCATGAGCTGGAGTAATTTTTACGACTCCTGAACCAAACTCCCTATCAACATAATCGTCCCCAATTATTTTTATCAACCGATCTGTGAGTGGAAGTTTGACACTTTTTCCAATGAGCGAATTATATCTTTCATCCTCTGGATGAACAGCGACGGCTGTGTCGCCCAATAAAGTCTCAGGTCGAGTGGTTGCAACCACGAGATGTCCCGTCCCGTCTTGAAGTGGATAACGGATATGCCAGAGACTTCCCTTAACTTCTTTGTAATCCACTTCCAAATCAGAAAGCGCAGACTCTAACTTCGGACTCCAATTGATCAGGCGAGTGCCCTTATATATCCAATTTTTCTTATAAAGCTGAACAAATACCTTCCGAACGGCCGTTGACACGCCCTCATCCAGAGTAAAGCAGAGACGATCCCAGTCACAAGAATCACCCAACCTCTTCATCTGCTCAATGATCCGCTCGCCATACTGCTCTTTCCATTCCCAAACCTTCGCAACAAAATCCGCGCGGCCCATCTGATGGCGAGTCTTTCCTTCTTTGGCCAACTGCTTTTCAACAACACTCTGAGTGGCAATTCCCGCATGGTCAGTTCCCGGAAGCCAGAGAGCATTAAATCCACTCATCCGCTTCCACCGAATAAGGGCGTCTTGAATACTGTGATTAAGTGCGTGGCCCATATGCAGAGACCCTGTAACGTTTGGTGGCGGCAAAATGATGCAATAGGGAGGCTTCGTGGAAACATCCTGCGCTTTGAAATAACCTTTATCCATCCACCATTGATACAGCCGACCTTCAACCTCTTCGGGACTATAACGATCAGGCAATTCCAAAAAAACCTCCTTCAACCATTGCAACGATTGGAAAAAAATCCAAAATATCGACCACAGAATTTACCATTAATCTCAGCAGGGAAACAAGGCTGGAAGACTCGATTACACTCCCGACTCAATAAAGGTTCGAAGCGATTTCACTCCTCCATCTAAAATGTAAATATTCACATACCCCTGTGTCCCAAGATCTTTAGCCACCTTTGATGATACTTTTCCATTTTGACATACAAGGATAACAGGAGAATCCAACCCGGCTGATGCCTCCGAAAGCGAACTCTTCACCAGTTTTGGAGATAGCCTTCGAGCCCCTGACAGAAAAGGTGCGAAGAGGAGTTCCTCCTTTTCCAAAAGCAGTTTCGGCTCACGCAAATCAAACAGAAAAAAATGGCCAGAATTTTGGATAATATTCTCAAGCTGAAAAGGGCCAATCTTCCAGACATCCAATTTCTTAAAAAACCGCTTCAAACGACAACCTGTGCCTTCGTTGGTATACTTTGAAAAATTGAAATCCCGATGAGCAAAGAAATTCCAACGACCAAACTTGCCGCCCAAAACGGCGACTGATGACTGACATCACGATAAAGTAAGCCTCCCAATACGGGCCCCAAGATACGCCCCAGCGCACTTAAACTTTGATTGATGCCCATCACGGAACCCTGTTCAGATTCCTTTGTGAGCAAACTAATGCTGCCTGATAACGAAGGATTAATGAAACCCGTTCCAAGGCCCAAAAAAGTGACAGCAACGGCCAACTGCCAAACTTCACTCGATGCGGCGATGCCTGCAAGCCCCAGCCCTTTCATGACCAGACCAGACATCAACATACTTCGTTCCCCGACCAAAGGAAGAAATTTGCGGATAAAATACCCCTGGGTGATAACCATAACAATCCCAACGTAGGCAAAACCGAGACCCGCATTCATGAGGCTCCAATTAAACTTATCCTGAACAAAAAGAAAAAGGGCTGCTTCCATGTGTGCCATTGCAAAGGATGCTAAAAAATACATCACCTGAAGTTGACCTATCACCGGATAAAACAGGTGCTTTCTCATCAGGCCAAAGCGCGATTTCCTTTCGGTCACAATTTTTAATTCAGCAGGTCGAGATTCCACAAGGACATGCCAAGCAAAAAATGCATTCAACAAACAAATCACAGCCGCAACGACAGCCGCAAAACTCGGACCAAAGGGCGGACTACTTCCGAGGCTTTCGCCTACATGACCAGCTAATGCTCCTAAGGCAGGCCCCAAGACAAAACCTAAACCAAAGGCTGCCCCGATGATGCCCATATTTTTAGAACGAGATTTTTCATCTGTTATGTCCGCAATATAAGCCATTGTTGCCGATATGTTTGCGCCAAAAATACCAGCCAATAGTCGGGCCACAAAAAGGAGAGTGTAGGTCGTCGAAAAGGCAAATATCAAATGCGACAGACCGGCCCCCACCAAACTCAGCAATATGATGGGTCTACGCCCCCAACGATCGCTCAGTTGCCCCCAAAACGGCGAAAATACAAACTGAGCTCCAGAATATACCGCCATCAAGAGCCCAACCTGAAGGGCATCAGCACCAAAGGCCCTGGCCAAATAGGGACTCAATGGAATAATGATGCCAAATCCAATGAGATCAATGAAAACTGTTAAGAAAATGACAACTAAAGGTTTGTTTTTTATGCTCAAAGGAATTCCTGTTGTAGAATATCAATCATGAAAATAGAGATTATGGAACGATGTGGGATATTAGCGCAGTTTGTACTCCGAATCCAGCTTTGTGCTGTATTCAGTGTCGGATTCCTTGCCACCGCTGATCCGGTGATTTTTCGCCCAAAATCAAATCGAGCTATTTTTGATGCTAAACTTTTTAGCAGCGAAGATAATTTTGACTCTATTGATGGCACTTTTGAAAAGTTGGGACCGAATAAATATTTCAATGTGAATACCTATAGGCTTGAATGGAATTACGTGGCAACCAGTAGGAAAGCTTATAAATTGGGACTTACCGCAAGTCAGGGTGAAAGCTCAGATGGAGTCTCTTTGCGAAAAAACTCTGTCCTTAGCAACGCCTTTTTAGGTATGCAGTACTTTCTCCTAACAAATCCTATGAAGATAAAGCCAGAACTGATGGTCCTTTACTCAAACACACCAATTGACCCCAATGGCGACGACGTCATCCTCAGCGAAGGGGTTCTAGAGGTTAAATTTGGAACTTGGCTGCAGAAAAAGGCCTTGTCGTTGGACAATTACATTTATTTGGGAGCAGATTATCGCGCTGATGGAAGGGCGAGCCTGGCAGAATATGTCATTGGTACAAAAATAGATTTTGATGGCCTGGCTTTGGGAGGTGAAGCCTTTGGATACCAAAGTATCACGGACGATGAGCTAACAAATACTCCATCTCAACGCACAGCAGTTACTTCTCGAGTCAACGGTGGCTCCCTCAAATATTATTCTATCAATCCAAATCTTCTCTCGGCAAAGGCATATGTGGAAGCCCAGATCAGTGAAGCACTCGCTCTGAAGGGAGAATACACCTTTGATCTTCAGGGCAAAAACTCGGCCAAAGGAAATACGATTGGAGTTCTGGTTGTCTGGGACTTCAATTCTGTCCAAGGAGAATTTACGAAAACTCGCCGGAAAGAAGTAAATAACGATGATCTAAAGAAGTTCAATATTGAAAGCACAGAATACAATGAAAGACTCTTTCAGGAAGATTCTCCAAAACCATTTCGCCGCAAGAAAGAAAAAACTGACGAAGAAATCTTAAACGAAGCTGAAAAACACTTAGATAAAAAATTCAAAAAATAAAGTGATTTTTATCACTGAAAACTTTTGGCCGATTTGCTTCCTTTGGTCACTGCATCGTGGACTTTTGATCGAATAAGATCCTCTTCATGAATCTGATCAACTTCTCGAGTTATCGAAAGACTCAAATCGGGACTCGGCATAATCTTCTGCCCTTGATCAAGCATTGTCAGATGACTCTGAATCAAAGCTTTTAAATTGCTCTCAAACTGCAGTCTAATTCTTTTTAAATCGGTGATTTCGCTGTAGATTTTTTTGAGTGAATCACGGGCATCTCTCACAATAAGTTCACTCTTCTGATTGGCATCTCCCACAATCAAACGAGATTCCCGCTCCCCATCTTCGCGAATCTTTTCAGCCATGCGCGTGGCCGTTGTAATAGTTGTTTTTAAAAGCTCATCACGCTCTCTAAAATCCACAATGGTTAAATCTCGCTCCCTGAGTGTTTCACGTAAATTATTTCTCTCTCTCACAAGCGCTTCCATCTCATCAGCAACCACCCGCAAAAAATCAATGACCTCATCAGCATCAAGGCCCATGAATCTACGACCAAATGTCTTGTGCGCGATATCTATTGGTGCAATTTTCACCGCTCCCCCCATGTTCAAACTTATTCAAATATTCAGATCGTATCATTTGTCGCCAGAGAATTCTAGCAGAGAGAGGCAGGAACCTCAACCTGTCGCTCATAAACTGCTGATCTAGACTGATGTCTGTCCAATTTCGCGATCCCTTAATACAGATTTTTCGAAGCTGTAACGAAGAGCTCGTTCGATCTCAAGTTCTCGCATAGAATCCAATCCCGCGGCCGTGACACCTTTTTTAGATACCACTCTGTTTTGCAGTTCCTGCAAGGCTGTTTCTGGCGCCTGATCTGCCAAAAGAGAGGCTCCTAAAAAGGTACTCACCGTCATTGTTTTCGCAATTTCCGCCTCGAACCCATGCTCTTCTAACCATTCTTGCCAGTAAATCATCAATTCGAATACGAACCCAATACCACTTGAACATGAAACTGTGAGTGCCTCAAACTCTTCCCCTTCTTCTACCTGCACCACAGTCCCTAAGGCACTCAATAAATCTTCGGCAACACCTTCCATGCCTTTCGCTGACTCTGCCAAACAAAAACCCACAACGGATTTATTGATTATGGCAGCCGTATTTGGCATAGCTCTGATCAGATTCCTCACGTTTGGCATCGCTTTTTTTAAAGTCCTCAGTGAAACTCCCGCCATGAGACTGATCACCGTATGATTGAGGCCAAAGGCAGAAGAAATAGGCTCAATCCCTGAAATAAAATCCTGAGGTTTTACGGATATGATCACCACGTCACAATGCTCCAGCAACTCCTCATTGTTAACTAGAGCTCGAATTCCCATCTGTTCAGCGAGCTTTTGCAGTTTTCCCTGAGTGCGATTCGTTGCAAAAATTCTTTCGGCAGGAATTTTATTGGTATTCACTAGAGCTCGAATAATGGCCTGACCCATATTACCAGTACCTATAAAACCTATGTTGCGACCTTTTAAGAAATCTCCGGTCATGCATTCCCCTCAACCTTGCCGTTCACCAAACAAACGGGTTCCCAAACGTATGTAAGTAGCTCCCTCTTCGAGAGCATATTGGAAATCTTGGCTCGTTCCCATCGATAATTCATGCAAATGATGCCCAGCCGACCCTCCTGAAACCTCAGAGGTCCACTCGTCTCGCATATGACGAAGCCGAGCAAACCCTCGCCGAGTTTCCTCCGGCAGCCTACCAGGCGCCGGAAGAGCCATCAAACCACAAATTTTGATCCCATCAATCTTTTGGAGGGCCTCTAGAAAAACTCTACCCTCTCGAAAGTCTATTCCTGATTTATTCGGCTCGTCATCGATATTAATCTCAACCAGTATCTTCTGTATTAATTTTTGAGCTGCTGCCCTCTGGCCAATCAATTGGGCAATACTAACGCGATCCACAGAGTGTATAAGATCTATTTTTCCAACCAAATCCCTCACCTTGTTGCTCTGAATGTGGCCAATAAAGTGCCATTCCAGTTGAGGGTCACCCAGCAAGGACACCTTTTTTAAATATTCTTGAACATAATTTTCGCCCACAATTTTAAGACCTGCAGCGACAGCTTCCTGGATTCTTGCAATACTTTGTCCCTTTGCCACTCCAACAATTCTGGCAGAGTCCTCTGTTCGTCCCGCCCTTACCAGGGCAGTTTTCATCTCAGCCTTTATTTCAAACCAATTCTCACGCACGGATTTTCCAGCCATTTCGCGCCTCCAATTCTTTAAAGAGCTCGAGCGGAAATCCCACCACATTGGAAAAGGAGCCCTCCAACTTGCTCACAAAGACGCCTGCCGCTCCTTGAATCCCGTATCCTCCCGCCTTGTCAAATGGCTCCCCGCTGGCGATATACGCGAGGATTTCATCGCTTGTCAGCGTCCGAAACCAAACTCGACTTTCATCTGAAACCAAAGTCTCTTTGTTGCTGTCTACGTCCAGCACGCAAAAACCTGTGATAACGCTATGCATTTTTCCCGATAATCTTTTGAGAAAGTCCCCGGCTTCAGCCGAGTTTTTTGGCTTCCCCAATACTTCGCCCTTGAATACAACGACAGTGTCTGCAGAAAGAATCAAAAAACCTTGTCCTTTCGTTGGGTTAGTCTGAGCTATGTAGGCCTGACCTTTCTCCCTCGCGAGAGACTCTGCCACTGACCGAGGCATCAGGTTTTTGTCAATTGTTTCCGATAGTTTAACAGCATCCACACGAAACCGATAACCTGCCGCAGTGAGGAGATCACGACGACGCGGCGACTGAGAAACAAGGATAAGCTGGTGCATGGCAACTTTAGATCACAAAAGGACCATAGATGTTAAGCTTTGATTTCTTAATCCTGTTGAGCGGACTGGGTTTGGCAGCTCTCGCGGTCTATTTGTTCGCCACAGCAGTTTTTACAAATAACACCGATTCCGATGCTCTCGCCTGGGCCTCAGGCGATGAACCTCGCAAATCCAAATCTCCACTCGTAAATATCTCGCGCCCTCTCGTTCATAATTTCACTCTTCAGCATGCGACGCGCATTAAAAATGAGAAATATCGCAAAAAAGTTGAAAAATTGATTCTTACCTCTGGACTGTCTCAAGAACTCAATGTGGATGAATTCATTGGACTGCAAATTCTTTGGGGAGTGATGGTCCCCATCTTTCTCATTATCCTCAATTTTGCCCTCCAGCTTGGTTATCCGTATTGGCTCTGCGCCATTATCGGAGTCACCGGACTGCAGTTTCCTCACCTCTACTGCGGGTCCATGAAAAAATCCCGCTATATTTCTGTCGTTGTCGACTTGCCATTTTTCATAGACCTTCTTGCGCTTTCGACAGAAGCAGGTCTTGATTTCATTAATTCCATTCAACGAATCGTAGAAAAAGCTGAAAACAGCGTCCTCGCCGACGAATTCTCAATTGTACTTAAAGACATTAAACTGGGCAGCTCAAGATCCGATGCCCTTAAGGCCTTTGCACAGCGCCTAGATATTCCAGAAATCACAAGCTTCGTTGCGATGATCAGAGATGCCGACTACACTGGTGCTCCAATCGCATCAGTGCTGAAAGATCAAAGCGCCCAGATGCGCCTCGAACGCTTTATTCGGGCCGAAAAAGCTGGATCAAAAGCCTCTCAGGCCATGCTCATTCCAATGATGGTATTCATCTTACCAGCGGTATTTATCATGGTCTTCGCACCTGTGGTTCTTCAATTTTTTTATGGAGCGAAATAGTGGCCCACCTACTAAACACCTCGAAAAACAAAATAGTCTTTTCTGAAGTCATCATCGCTAAAACACTTTGGCAACGGTCCAAGGGGCTACTCGGTCGAGCCTCCCTGAGCGAAGATTCAGTCATGTGGATTTTGGACTGCAACTGGATTCACACCTACTTTATGCAGTTCCCCATTGACGCTGTTTTTGTCGATCAAAACCTCATTGTGAAAGCAATAAAGTCGAATATATTGCCACAAAGAATGACTATCCCATCCTGGGGCTCGCATTCGGTGTTCGAAATGACAAGTGGCTTAGCTGAAAAGCAAACAATTGAAATCGGAGATCAACTCTATGTGGGCGCTTAGAGTTCTTTCGGGTCCTCAGGCGGGACAAATTTTCAAGCTCAAAAATGGCACGAACACAATTGGTCGCGAGCCAGGCTGCAATGTCATTCTCTCCAGCGCCGGCGTCTCCAAGCAACACGCCAAACTGGACGTCTTTGATGATAAAATAATTATCTCTGACCTAGGATCTCGCAATGGAACATTTGCAAATGGGGTCAAAATTCAAAGTCTGCGACTAAATGGAAGCGAAAAACTCGCTTTGCATGAAATTATTTTTGAAATTATCGAAATGAGCCAGGCCGAACTACTTCGACTGACGACTGCTGCCACTGCTCCACAAAACCACCATCAAGCCAGTCCTCAATCAGCCTCCTATCAACAGCAATTCGGTCAACCCTACGGGAATGTAGGATATCAACATCAACCAGAAACAAATTCCCCTCATCAAGCAACGTCCCATACCTCCCGTGGCCCACAAGCAAAGGCCACTGTCCTTCTTCTTGCTGAGAAATATCTAAACGAAGTCGTTTTGCCTGGCGTATACAAACTTCCCGAGATAATGGAGTTTCGCCTGGTTCTCGCCATATTTGTGGGGGCTTTCATCCTATTTGTAACCTCTCTCTCAGCTATTCCACTGATGCGAATCCTTAAGGCCAGTGTAGAAAAAGAGAGTCAGCGAAGGGCGCTCACCATCGCTCGCACATTGGCAAAAATAAATCGAGCTCCCCTGATGCAAGGAATCGAATCAGCCGTTTCCATTGAAATTGCCCAAAGGGAACCTGGAGTGGAAAGGGCTCTCATTATTTCAAATGTGGACGGAAACATCATCGCACCGGCTTCGCTTGCTGGGCAGGTTCCCGATCTTCCCTTTATCCATGAGGCGCGTCGAGAAGGAAGAGAAATTGTCAAACAGATTGATGACAGCACAATCGGGGCCTTGGTTCCGATCGAATTTTACAATCCTGAAACGGGATCTCAAGCGGTCACGGCCTGTGCCGCCGTTATTTACAATATGGGTTCACTGGCCGTAGATGATGCACGCACTCTCAGTCTATTTATTCAGACATTCTTTATCGCTTTAATCGTCGGCTCTATTCTCTTCTATTTTCTTCTAAAAACAATTGAGTTTCCCTTAGTAACGCTCAACCAACAGCTTGATCTCGCACTAAAGGAAAACCATGATAATTTGCGGACCACTTATCAATTTCCGGTCTTGCAAACCTTGGTCTCAAATATCAACAGCGCTCTATCTCGAATGGGAAGCTCGGATCCATCAAAAAATCCCACCAGAGTCGAGTATGATCGTGGTGCGGAATTGAACAATCTTGTACAGCTTATAGGATTTGGTGCCATTGGAATCACCGCACACGATCTCACTATTCAATCTGTTAATCCCGAATTTGAAGATCGAACAGGAATGAAATCCTCGGATCTCGTCTTCCAAACTGTTGACAGAATCACAGATCAGGCTATGCGCCTGAGCATCAGGGATCTCATAGAGAGAGCCCTTCAGAATCCTCACCAGATCGCATCGAATGATCTTGATATCCGCGGAGAAACATTCGAAATAGCTCTTCAGGCAGTTCATGGCAGCGACCAAGTGGCTTACTTTATTGTGAGCATCTTGCCCTCTTACCAAGGAGGTAACTCCTAATGACTGAGGGAAGTTTTGCTCCATCTATACCCCCCGGGTTTGAATTCTCTCTCGTTGTAATGAACGGGAAGGACCAAGGGGTGACTTATCGTTTGACTGGACAACGAGTAACGCTCGGACGCGGAGAGGAGAACGATATCCAATTCCAAAGCGATATGAAGTGCAGTCGCCAACACGCAGTCATAGAATTTGGAGAACATGGGGTGTTCATTGAAAACATCTCTGATTCAAATGTCTTGATTGTGGATAAAATCGAGGTGCAAAAATCCCGAATAAAAAACCTCTCGCATATTGTTCTGGGGGAAACTGAGTTAAAACTAAGGATCAAAACTCCCCAAGACCTGGGCCTCGTTGCTGTTCCCAATCAAATCGCAGCTTCTTCCATACCAACAAGTCCAAAGACACTTGGCCCAGGATCCGGAAGGTCAAACCACAACTTTCAGGGAAGCTTCCATCAACAGTCTTCCTCGTCCCAATCCCAATCCCGCAACTCTTCGTCAATGATTCGCTATCTAGTTGGTGGCTTAGCCATCCTTTTTTTATATCTGATCTTGTCTGAAACCTCAAAAAAGAAGGATATCACTGAGATCCGCACAGATGAGGCCGTCGATGCGGAAATAGAAAAGACTCAAAAATTACGTGAATCAGTCATAGAGCAGCGTCAAAAGCAGGGAAAAAATTCCCAGCAATACAATGAAGCGCAGGCCGTCTATCTTCAGGGATTTCGCGACTACAAGCAAGGTATCTATGGCCGATCCCTTGAACTGTTTCAAGCATGCCTTTCCCTTTTTCCTGAACATACTCTTTGTTTGCGTTATTTAAAACTGGCACAGAGAAAGTACAATGAATTGACTCAATACCATATGATTTTGGGACGGAAGTATCGGGAACACGCCCAATTCTCAGCTTGTAAGGCATCTTTTCGAAATGTCATGGTCATGGTCGTCGATGCAAATAGCGCCATCTACAAAGAAGCAAAGGCCAACTATGACGCATGTGACACGATGGTTGAGGAAAGATATTGATGGCTAAACTGGTCATAAGGCTCCATGGTAAGAAATTTATGACCGTCGACCTCGTCGATGGTAAGCAATATTTTGCCGGGCGCAACCAAAATTGTGAGATCCCTCTCAATAACCAAAAGGGAATTTCTCGAAGTCATTTAAAAATTTTTCAGAAAAACGAAATCTGGATCGCCGAGCTCGTTTCGCGCTATGGTAGTCTCATTTTTGAAGGCGAGTCCGCTGAATCAATTCAATTAGAGAAAAATTTAGTCTTCCAAGTTCCTCCTTATGAGTTCTCATTTCAAGAGTCAGCAACAACCCCCTCCGATACCGACCACCCAAATAAAAACGAAAAATCAGCTGTCGCAACTTTGAGTCCAAAATCCAACAGTAGAAACAATACCTCCGGCAATCCAATAAATAACGATCAGTTCTTTCCTGCTAACGAACCGCAACCGTCCACTCATAAAAGAGGTGAACTCATCACCTCAGATATGAAAGCAAATAGTATTTCCCGCGAGGGCAATTTAGAGGCCACAGCTCCCGGCATTAACAACTTGTCTGCCTTCTTACGAATTAAGTTTCCTGACCGCGACAGAGATGAGGTTCTTGAACTGGTAGGGCATCTCTGGGTTGCAGGACGAGACGCGAATTGCGAAATACCCATCGAAGATGGACATGTCAGTCGCAACCATTTTGAACTGAGTCAAACAAATGATGGGATGTATATAACCGACCTTGGCAGCGCAAACGGAACTTCAATAAATGGTCAAATACTCACCCCACATGAGCCCTTCAAGATAGTTAGTGGCGATCATATTACAATCATGGATCTCACGATTATTCTTGAAATGAGGGATCGGGATTTCAAAAATAAGCTGATGGTTGCTAGTCAAATGCCACTTCCCGATCAACCCGCGCAAATGTTACTACCTGCTCCATTCAATCCAAACATATACTTTGACCCAGAGGGGCCATCTGCCGTCAGACTCGAGGCTCCTCCCCCCGTGGGGCTCAAAGGATTCATAGCTAGTTTAAAAAGAAATAAGGTCCGTCTGGCCCTTGTTCTCTCCGTACCTTTACTCTTCCTTGGTTCCTTATTTAATTCAGAGACAAATAAAACCCAAAAAGCCACCTCCTCAAGTAAAGAGGGATCAAGTTTTGACAGACTTAGTCCCGAAAAGAAATTTGCCGTAAAGGACATCTTTAATCTCGCTCGGGGACATTACACACAAGGAAGGTATGAGCTTTGCGTCGCGGAGCTAATAAAGTTGCATGAGATTATCCCACTCTATGAAGATTCAAAATCACTTCAAGCTCACTGCACACAGGGTTCTGAGATGACTCGGGAAAATCAGGAACTCGAACGAAAAGAGCGAGCCCGAATAGAAACTCAACAGAAGATTTCATTCATCGTAAAAGACTGTAAATCACGTTTGGGCCACGGCGCCTCTGTTGACGAGGCAAAGGAATGCTTGAGTTTGGCGATCGAACTAGATCCCAGTAACTCGGGAGTAGTCAGCATTCTTTCAGAAATCCAGGCCAAAGAGGATGCCGACAAACAGGAACAAGCCGATGCCCTTGCAAGACAGTCTCGGAACAGGGCAGGAGAATCCCAATATCGAAAAGCCAAGGAATTATATAAAAAGGGACGACTCAACGATTCCATAAGTGAATTCGAAAGATTTCTTCGCGGTGGATATCCTGGTCTGCAAAATCTCGAAAATATTGCGACTCGCGAGCTTGCCAGCACCAAAAAGGAATTGGACAAAAAAATTCAGACTGGACTCTCTCTTTGCAAAAGCCATTATGAAAAGAAAAACTATCGACCAGCTATAGAAGCCTGCGATCAAGCCCTTAACGAAGACCCGAACAACAAGGAGGTCCTTTCAACGAGAGATCAAGTTCTCTCAGACCTTCGTCGAGAAATGAGATCAATTTACGAGGACAGCGCCCTTGAGGAGAGCCTGGGTGAAATTGAAGGTGCAAAGGAAAAGTGGAAGAAGATTCTCCAAAATGATATCGAGTCCGACGAATACTATCAAAGAGCCAAACGAAAATTGCAAAAATATGGAACCGGAAGCTGAATGAAACTAGTAGAAAGATCCTACAACGGACGATTCTCCCGCCCTCGTCCTGAAATCTTTATTGAGGAGCAGTCGGGACTCCTCATTGTTGCTACTCCGTGGGGCTCCCGAAATGCAGCACGAAAGGCCATTCAAACCATTACTGAATTTTTTCTAGCCGCCAAAGATGACATTGAAGTGACATCCCCTTTTCAAAAGCTCACTTGCCTTTCGTCTATCGCCAATTCTCTGAGAACGGCCGTCATGCTGGCTAACGATCTCGTCTATCAGGAAGAAAATCGCGAGGAATATCTCTCTAGCCTTGAGCTTTTCGCTGCCGCTATCTCTGCAAATGAACTTTCTTTTGTTCAATTGGGCCATCCTCAAGTTTTTTTGGATAGAAATGGGTACCCTCCCATAACCAGTGGTTCGCTTACTGATTTGTCTCTTGATTTCAGTAGGAAGGGCAATGTTTTGCCCCCACTGCCTAGCACTCTTTTGGGAGTTCATTCTACAAGTGCCTTGAATATTCGAACGATTCGCGTAAACAAAGAAGATCGCCTGCTTCTCGTTAGCCACTCATTCATGCCAAGTTCATTTTTCAATCTAGGATTCGAGGAAAGATCGATCGAAAAAATATCCTCAATTATTTCAAAGCAATCGCCCCAGGAACCCTTTTGGGTTGGACAGGTGACTTTTTAGAGTTCCACATCGCGATCTTTATCTCCCGATTCATCATTATAGTATTTTTCAATATCATATGATTTGGCTGGATTATCACTTTTTTCGGTAGACTTCTGCGGCTTTTTTGGTGGTGGTGTGCGTACGGATTGCGAGGAATCTTTCTTGTATTTAATTGGCTTTGCAGTTTCTTTTTTTGAAGGCTCCTTTTTTGTCTTGACCGGCTTCTTTGCAATTTCATCATTCGGGTCAGACAACTTCTGGTGAGATTCCTTGATTACCTGAGTTTCTTCTCTTCGCGGCTTCTTTTTTTTCGGTTTTGGATTCGTTACCTTTGGCTCAGCAAAATCGGACTCGAAATCTTCAAAGTCATCAGAGCTATCCTCTGATTCAGCTGATTGCGGTTCTGTCTCCTGACGTTTCTTATATTTTGAGTCAAAATAGTAAGTGATTCCAATTCCGCCTTGAAGTCCGCCCGATGTTCGCCCACTGAGATAAAGCACAGGAGAAACCTCCAACCGAAGAGACCAAATTGCCTTCGGCAAGAGGTATTCAAAGGCGCCCCCCGCCCTTAATCCCAACTGCGATTCCTCTTCCCTTTTGTCCCCTAAATAAACGCCAGCTACAATTCCGCCAAATACAGAAAACATGACCGTTCCCACACTTTGGCTCATTTTCCACCGATCATCTTCACTCAACAAATAATAGATATAATTCGCATCAAAAATGAGAAACTCATCAAGCTGATATCCAAAATCTGCATTCCACGCTCTTTTCCAATTGAGCCACTTTTGATATCGAATTGAAATCGGCTGACCTATCATCCCAGCCAATCCATATTGACCAGACTTAAATCCTGGAAAACGCGAATCACCCTGCGAAACAGTCTGTACCGCAGAGCTCGAATACGAGAGCGGGCAAAAAAATAGACTGAAAACCACCGCAGGCAGAAGAAGGAATTTTATCTGAGCATCCACTCTAACTTCCCCTTACATCTCATCAAACGCGAATACCTAAAAGATTGAATTATTCCATAAAATAAGACTTAATATTAATATGAATGTTCCCATAAAGACAGCTGAATACGAACATCTTGATGAGTTGCCACCCATTTCGGGGGCCGCTTACGGCCCTTTTACTAGTCGACTTCTGGGCCCAGTGCTAGGAATCAATTTTTTCAACGAAAAAAAAGTGTGCTCCTTTGATTGCCCCTATTGCGAACTTGGGCGTACGACTATTCGAATGAATCAATTGAAAAGGGAATTGCCTTTTTCACCACCTGAGCAGTTAATTTTGGAAATCCGCAATAAGTTAAAAGAATTTTCTCAGTCCTCCTTCAGTAAACTGCTTATTTCAGGAAATGGAGAACCCACTTTATATCCCCATTTGCCAGAGATTATCGATCTCCTGATCACCGCAAGAGACGAATATTTTGGAAAATTACCTATCGCCCTTATGACTAACGGAGTCCACCTTGACAATCGCAGAACATTGGAATGTCTAGATAAATTGGACGAAGTATTGGTGAAACTTGACGCAGGAAATGAATCCGTCTTTAAGTTGGTAAATAATCCCATCGTCAGAGCTCATCTCCCAAAGGTCATTTCTGGAACCCGCAAGCTGAAATCATTTACTATACAGTCATTTTTTGTTCGGGGAATTATCGATAATACTAAAGATGCCATGATTGATGAATGGATTGAGGTTGTCGGTATGATGAAACCTGAAAAAATTTACCTTTATACTTTAAAACACACTCCTCCAATCAAAGGGCTGATTAAGGCCGATGAAGACACACTTTACACGATAGCCTCAAAACTCAAGCGGCGCACTCAAATCGAGGCACTCGTATTTCCCTGAAGGGACACACGCACTTCCTCGATTACAGTGGATTCTCGCCCTGAAGAATTTGATTGACCATCTTTGCGTATCTTTGATTTTCGGGCAAAGAAAGAAATAATTCAGCTAAGGAGGGTTCGCTCGGCTCTTCAATGTTCACATCCCACTTTAAACTATTTACGTAATTCCATCCTGCTATACGACGATCAGTCAAGTTCTGATGGAACAGGCGAGTGAATTGCTCACGCGCCAGCTGTTTTGACCCAAGATTCTTTTCCTCTATCCAACGCAATAAGCTCATGAGCACTTCGTCCTCACATTCGTGAGGTTTCGGACGTTGAAATCGTTTTTTACCCCAAAGAAAAATGCCTTGGCAGCCATGTGACGAAAGACGAAAGGACCTACCCAAATTTTTTTCACCGACATATCTCCATGTCTCCTTGTTGTATCTTTCCCCCAATACCCTGAGCCACTTCCAATTTTTTTCGCGCAAAGCAATCAGAGCCTTCCAACCCCAGAGTTGTTGATCCCAAGGCGCTGCCCGAGTGAGACCAACAAGCTTCTTTATTAAGAATTCACTGCTTTTTTCCTCAAGCCACAATGCTTTTCCGATCTGAAGCTTTTCCACCAATATCTGAGGTGGAAAGGACCATGGCACAAAGGCCTTATTTTGAAGCGACAACAAAATCTCATTGGAAATGGACCGAAAAATCTGGTCACTCTCAGAAAGAGGTGCAATTTCTTGCCTATCAATAAGAGTATTAAAGACCTTTACCTTCTCGTCGTACAAAAGAAGGTAATGCCCTCGCCGCAGAGAAAAGCGGCTACCTCCCAGTCCACGCCATTGTGGCCACCCAGACTCCACCAATATAAGTCTATCCTGATCCCAAGACACTTGTGGTCGATCCAAAGCGCCAAGAAGGGAGACCACTGGCAAGCGCTCCTCACCACTTTGTGCAAGGGGCATCCCAAAAAAATCAAATAGAGTCACACCAACATCAACGAGAGAAACATTTTTGTCTATCTTCCATTCTAGACCAAGATCACGCTTGCTTCTCGCCGGCTTGATATATAGCGCAACCTGTGACGCCTCAGAATGAAGATCATAAGCTTCGAGCTCTCCTGGTCGCTGCACTTTTGACCTTCCATTGAGTCCAACCAGTATGACAGTCGTGCTATCCCACCGACCCAACGCCCTTAAGTCAGTAATGAGAGATCCCAAACTTTCCCCCACCTCCCTTAGTTGACCCGAAGAAGATTTCTCACGTATTTCTCCAAAGTCATTTTTAGTTTCTATTCCGGGAAACTGAAGGTCTGGGACATAAATGAAGGAAAAAAACGGGTCATGAAGCGATTCCTTTTTAAGCCAATTCAAAAATTCGCCAAAATTCTCCTCGACTGGACGATACGGATGGCTTGCCGTGGGATTGACATTGTCCTCAAAAACCTCGAAGCCCTGTGCAAATCCAGATTTTCGCCAGATTGGAGGCCCCCCTGAAAAAAATGAGGTTCGGTACTTTTTTTCAATCGCAGTTTCTTGGATAGTTTTAAAATGGGCGCTGAGGTACTGAAAACCGTTATGCCAAACCCCGTGCTCAAACGGGTAACGCCCTGTCAAAATTGAAGCTATGGCCGCCTGACTCATTATTGAGGAGGTATATGCATGTGTGAAACGCACAGATTCTTCACAGAAAACATGAAACCCTGAGAAATCACGGAGAGATACGGTCTCTTGGGTGCCGCAGGAAAAGGAATCAAAGCCAAGATATTCTACCGCGACAACCAACAGAGACGGTGAAGATCGATCCCGCCACCCACAGCTGGTTAGGAACACGGCAAAAAATATAGAAATGCAAACGTAGTTTTGAAGTCTCAACACGTCCTGAGTGTTCACGATTGCTCCCCATAAGTGAATATTTCTTCGATGTTAACGCTGATCATCATCCCTCTTGACCCCTCGTCCGCGCCCCGTAGATAATAAACAGATCTCGAATATTCATATTGTATCTCCACCAGGAGTTCTCGAACATGTTAACTGATAAATTTTTTTTAATAGCAGAAGCGGGCCACGAAATCACACTTTGGGTACTTGTCACTCTCAGTGTCTTGAGTGTGGCTTTCATTTTGGAGCGATACCTTTCGATCAGGCAGGTGCGTATCTCCAGCCGCAAAACAAGAGACCGAATTCGCGAGACCTTACATAGTAATAATTTGCTTGAGATAGAAGATCTCGGTCGAGATCGCGACACTTTAGAGGGTCGAGCTCTCTCTTACGGCTTGAGGCATATCAAAGCAAATGGCTGTGTGGGGCTGGAGGAAATATTTAATTCTTATGCTCGCCTTGAGCGCCACCAACTTGAGAAACATTTGAATTTTCTTGCAACAGTTGGCTCAAACGCCCCTTTTATTGGCCTTCTCGGTACAGTTTTTGGAATCATGGACGCATTTCGCGGGTTGGCCACAAGCCAAGGCGATGCCGCAGCCGTGATGATTGGCATTTCAAAAGCACTGGTGGCGACCGCTATCGGGCTTATCGTCGCCATTCCGGCTGTGGTTGCGTACAATTATTACAACAAACAGGTCCGTTCTATTTTTCAAGGACTTGAGGGCGTCCGAGACCTTTGTATAGCCTATGCCAAATCAATCAAAGGAAAAACCTAATGGCTGGAAGAATGTCTGAAGATGAAGACGGCACAATCTCCGATATTAATATCGTGCCTTTCGTTGATATTACCCTTGTCGTATTGATTATTTTTATGGTTACAACCCCGCTGATTATGAAACCGAGTATAAATATCAACCTTCCAAAAGCAGCAAGCGGAAGTGACTCCACTCCCTCGCAGTTAACCATCACAATGACAAATGAAGGAAAAATCTTTCTCAATGGCCGAGTGGTTGTAAATGAGGAAATTAGCATCTACGCGTCTAATATCTCAAAGACGGAACCAGATATTCAAGCGATCATCTCGGCAGACCGAGACGTGTCTCACGGCCAAGTCGTGGCCATGATAGATCTCATCAAGGAAGCTGGCGTAAAAAAATTCGCTATCACGATCGATAAAAAGTAATCATGAAAAGGAGAGAAGAAATTGAGTAAGGATCCTCTGCTTTAATTCCTTACGATCAATTTGATAACCCAGAAGCTCCTCCATTGAAACCATTGTGGAGGAATCAAATCCACAGGGCTTTATTCCTTGAAAGGCCTGAGGATCCAGGTCCACATTCAATGCAAGGCCATGGTAGGTAACCCAAGAACGTATAGAAACTCCAATAGAAGCTATTTTCCTATTTCCAACCCAGACTCCCGTCATTCGTAAACTCGTATTGTCCATAACACCCACTGATTTAACTTCCGCGGGCAATTCGTATGAAACTAAGCTTGCTACCAAACAAGCTTCAAGGCATCTCAAATAGCTGTGCACATCCCTCGGACGTGCCAGATAACCTCTTTCTCGTTCCAGCGAAAAAATAGGGTAAACCACGAGCTGACTGGGGCCATGATAAGTAGCCCTGCCTCCCCGTGAAGCTTCATGGATCTCTCCTTGCCAACCTTGAATATCTTCTTCCTCTGTGGCGCGCCCCAAGGTCACGACTGGGTGATGTTGACAAAAGACAAGGGTGTCTGGCTTGCTGCCATTCTTGACCGCCTGAACCAATTCCATCTGCTTCTGCACAGCCTCCTGGTAGACAATTAGCCCCCAGTCCTCAATCACAAAGGGAGATAGCTCTCCCTTTGTCGATAAATTGCGAGCAGATTCAACTTCAAACATCAGCCCTCACGTTAGATCCGTTTCCCTTACTGAGGGGGCGCTGAATGATATGAATGGCATGACCCAGCGCTGCTTCAGCAGCTTCCATCATGGTTTCGCCCAATGTGGGATGTGGATGAATCGTAAGTGCTAAATCCTCAAGTGTTGCCCCCGTCTCAAGAGCCAAAACCGCCTCACTGATAAGGTTACTGGCTTCTGGCCCGACGATATGAACTCCCAATATCAAATGAGTCTTAGCGTCTGCAATAACCTTAACAAATCCGTCGGTTTCCATCATTGAAACCGCCCGACCGTTGGCTGCAAAGGGAAACTTGCCCACCTTTAAATCAACAATCCCATTTGCTTTACACTCCTCTTCTGTCCAGCCAGCAGAGGCAATTTCAGGATCAGTAAAGATAACTGCTGGAACAGCCTTCGCATCGTAGGCCCGATTCACCCCAGCGATCACCTCAGCAACCAAAACCCCCTCATGACTTGCCTTGTGTGCCAACATGGGCTGACCAGCAATATCTCCGATGGCAAAAATATGCCCCAGATTCGTGCGCCGTTGAGCATTTACCTTAATAAATCCTTTCTCATCAATCGCAAGACCTATACCCCTTAAATTCATTTGATCAGAACAGGGGCGTCGACCCACTGTCACCAACACTTTATCAACTTTGATTTTCTCTTCCTTGCCCTTCACCTCAAAGCTAACCTCAACAGCCCTCCCTGATACCTTATAGGATTTCGCCTTTGCACCCAGATGAATTTTTACACCGTTCTTCGCCAAACGACGCTGAACCACTTGCACGCAATCTGGATCAGCAGCTCCTACGAGTAATCCTGATGTTGCTTCCAACACCTCCACTTCAGATCCTAACTTCGCAAGATAAGAACTGATTTCCAGTCCTATGTAGCCACCACCGATGACCGCGATTCGTTCCGGTATATGGTCTAGATCCAAAGCTCCTGTCGAAGACAAAATCCACTTTTCATCGAAGGCAAAGCCGGGTATCTCAATAGGGCGAGAGCCTGTAGCAATGATATAATGCTTGGCCCTGATTTTCTCAGTGCCGCCTGATGATTTCACGCTCAATTCCTGAGCTGTAACAAAGCTCGCATCGCCCTTCATAATCTTGACTCTATTGGCTTTTAACAACATGCCGACGCCACCTGACATCTTGTCGCAAACTGATTTCTTCCAGCTGACGAGTTTCTTCATGTTGACCGTGATGTCTCCTTTGATCTCGAATCCCATCTCGGGAGCATCGTGCTTGGCTCGATGAAGAAAGTGGGCCGCTGTAATCATCGCTTTCGAAGGAATGCATCCAATATTTAAACAGACCCCTCCCAATGCCTCACGTTCGATGATCACCGTATTAAGCCCCTTCTGAGCTGCACGTATGGCAGCCACGTAACCACCAGGACCAGCACCGATTACGCAAACATCAAAAATCTGGCTCACAAAATCCTCCCTTATTTCTTGAGAAATAAATCAAACCATCTCTAACATTAACTGTGATGGGCTTTCGATCCTTGCAGCAAAATCCCTCATAAAATTTGCCGCAACAGCCCCATCAATCAAGCGATGGTCACAAGTAATTGTATAATTCATGAACTTAGCAGGCACCCACTGATTATTCTTCCAAATAGGTCGATCAGAAATTTTATACATTCCCAAAATGGCGACCTCGGGGTGATTGATTATCGGCGTCGCATAAACACCACCAACACTGCCAATATTAGTTATCGTAATTGTTGCACCCTTCATCGACTCAAGGGGCAACTTTCCATCACGAGCTTGACCTGCCAATTCTGAAATCTCCCGACTGAGATCCAAAATAGTTTTCTGATTGGCATTTTTAATAACTGGAACCAGCAAGCCATTTGGCGTGTCTGCTGCAAATCCAATATTAAAATAATTTTTATAGACAACTTCAGAAGCCGCATCGTCAATCGAAGCATTAAACATTGGGTACTTACGAATTGTCGCTATCAATGCCTTAATAACAAAGGGCAAATACGTGACCTTAACTCCGACCTTGTCGCCAACAGATTTAGCTTGCTCCCGAAACTTGACAAGTTCGGTGACGTCGACCTCTTCCATTAAGGTAAAATGGGGAACGATCTGCTTAGCCAATTGCAGGTTCTCTGCTATTTTCTTACGAATGCCTCGCAAAGGAATACGCTCTTCTGGAGCTCCTACAGGTCCCTGGTAAGACGGTCGTTGAATGTTTGACTCTTTGACATGCCCTACAACTGTCGGACGTCCTGCCACAGTGGCACCGACTCCACTCGTCATGTTCTTGGCCTTTACCACATCTTCTCTCGTCACTCGCCCCAATTGACCAGAACCACTGATGTTGTTAATGTCGACTCCCGATTCACGCGCCAGACGGCGAGTTCCCGGGGTGGCCAAAGTTCTGAAATCAGCCACAGGAGGATAGATATCGGGTGATGCACTGAGAACTGAAAGAGCCAAATCACCTGGAGATTTGACTGAGCCAGTTGCGACATTCAAACCCTGATCCATTGGAGAAACCGAAAGCGATTGAGAAGAAACTTGTGGAGTTTTTGGAGCTGGCGATGATGATGAAACCTTCTCAGTATCTCCAATATCCCCCGTTTCCAAAGACAACATAGCCGTTTCTATCGGAATGATATCTCCCTCTTTGCGAAGAAGCATTTTTACGACTCCCGCAATCGGAGTCGGAATTTCGACAGTTGCCTTGTCTGTGAGTACCTCTGCAACTGGTTGGTCGGCAGCGACCCGATCCCCCGATTTCACGAGCCACTTTACCAACTCCCCTTCAGTTACGCCCTCTCCGATATCCGGTAACTTCACTTCTTGAATCGCCATTTTTACTCTCCAGTTGAAATTTTTTGTATTGAATCAAAAAAATATAATTGGGGTAATTCCCAATTGGTTGAATCCTCGAAATTGAGCTCTTCCTCACTTTTCATTGCGTTCGATACCAAGAGTCTGGGTCTGCGTTCGGCGCCGTTTCTCAATCATTCCACGCATAAAAAACTCCCCCGCTCGATAAGAACTTCTCACCAAAGGACCGCTTGCAACGTATAAAAAGCCAAGTTCCTCGGCCGTCTGTTTCCAAAATTGAAACTCTTCCGGCCGATAGAATTTTTCCACTCGCAAGTGTCTTTTCGTTGGTTGAAGGTACTGACCAAACGTAACGACATCACAGTCAATGGCACGAAGATCATGAAGCGTCTTCATGATCTCTTCCTCCCTTTCGCCCAATCCCAACATAAGCGAGGTCTTTGTGTGAGAACCTGAATCTAGCTCCTTAACCAACTCCAACACTTTGAGAGACTGTGAATAACCTGCTCGTGGATCTCGAACGGGACGCTGCAATCGCTCCACAGTTTCCAGATTGTGGGCAAAAACATTTGGCCCAGCTCGCACAATTTTCTCGATATGTGAGGAGCAACCGCGAAAATCGGGTGTTAGAACCTCGACAATAAGGTCAGGAGAATTTTCCTTTATAACGCTGACAGTCCGTGCAAAGTGACCTGAACCTTCATCGGGTAAATCGTCACGGTCCACGCTGGTTAAAACCACATATTTAAGACCCATTTGACTTATTGCGTAGCCTACCTTTTCAGGTTCATTCTCATCAAGTGCTCCTCGTGGATTGCCTGTCTTAACAGCACAAAAGCGACACCCACGAGTACAAACCTCACCCAACAGCATAAAGGTCGCTGTTCCGCCACTCCAACATTCTCCCATATTTGGGCATCTGGCTTGCTGACAAACCGTCGCAAGGCTCAAAGTGCCAAGTAATTCTTTGATGGCAAGATAGTTTTCGCCGCCCGGAGCTCGAACTTTTAGCCAATGTGGCTTTGGTTGGCCCTCTTTAGGCGATAACCCTCCGCCCGGGGAGTCATGCAGCATATCTGTTTTCTCCTCTCATCTGACCGCAGAAGCTAAGTCTGTACGGCCTTCAATAAGGCTGGTTTTATCTACCGCCTCATCAATTGTCCATGCTTGAACCATAAGGAAACTTGATAATACTCCGCAATAGAATTTAAAGATAACCTCCTTGAATGGAGGGATGACACATGAAATTCCAGGGTTTGCTAAAAAGTGGCAGATTGTTAAAACGCTATAAAAGGTTTTTTGCAGACATCCAGCTTTCTGATTCGTCCATAGTCACGGCTCATGTTCCGAATACAGGCAGTCTGATGGGTTGCCTGGACCCTGGCAGTCCATGCCGAATGACTTACCTTAACAGTCCCAAACGAAAGCTCAAATACACACTGCAAATGATCAAGTCCCCCGCCAGCTGGGTCGGAATAAACACAGGTCTTAGCAACCATTTGGTGTGGGAGGCCTTTTCAACTCGTTCTATTCCTCATTGGAAAGGGATAGAATTTGGCCAACGTGAGGTGAAAATCAGCCCTGATTCCAGAATTGACTTAGTTCTATGGAAAAATAACTTCGTGCCCTCGTCTCCCGAGCAACGCTTGTCCATCGCAGATTTTGAAAATCAAAAATTCCATTTTGTCGAAATCAAAAATGTCACGCTTGCTCGAGGTAGACAGGCGCAATTCCCCGACGCCCAGACGGAAAGGGGACGCAAGCATTTGAGGGAACTCATGACCCTACTGGCAAAAGGCCACTCCGCCGAAATTTTCTTTACTGTGCAAAGAGAAGACTGCGATCTGTTCTGTCCTGCCTTAGACATTGATCCAGAATATGCCAGGCTTCTCGCCCAGGCTATAGACAAGGGCTTGGTCGTGACAGCAATCCCATGCCTCTTGCTCGCAGAAGGCATTGAGCTGAATCCATCCCGACCTCTAAAAATACAAATCTCCCCCTTTCTGACAGATAAGGGGGAGACTTAAACACCTTCAATTTAGAAGTCCGGAACTCAACAACTCAAAGAGGAAAAATTCTACTTTTTACTCTCAAGCTGCCGATCGATGATCTTTTTGAATTCTTCAAATGGATAGGCCCCTTTGAGAGATACGCCATTTACAAGGAATCCCGGAGTTCCCGAGAAATCAAATTTTCTTGCTTCCTCCATGTCTGCACGGATAACTTCCTTTACGCTCTCACTCGTAAGATCTTTCTTCAATTTACCCATATCAACACCAACAGATTTCGCTGTTTTTTCAAGAAAGCCTTCTTTGCCTTCGCTTAGCCCCTTTTGATTGTCAAAAATAGCATCATGAAATTTTTCGGCTTTAGACTTGTCTTGAAGGGCAATGGCTTCAAAATACTTGGCAGCAGGCTCTGCAAGGGGGTGAAAATCCAGAGGCAGGTGTTTGTAGATGACCTGAACCTTCCCAGCATACTCCTGTAATACCTTTTTTACTGTCTCATATCCTTTAGAACAGTATGGACACTGGAAATCAGAGTATTCAATGATAGTGATTGGAGCACCTTTCGTCCCAAAAACCACACGACTATCAGATATTGTCGGAACCTTTGGGTTCTTAAACTCCTCTTCCATTCGAGTCTGCTCAGCTTTTGCTTCATTTTCTCTCGCCTTTGATTGGGCCTCACGAGCAGCTTTATTCACCACTTCAATAAACTTGTCAGGATGCTTCTCAATGGCTCCAAAAACGATATCCGGATTATTTTCCACCACTTTTTTGAGTTCGGATGGAGAGGGGGAACAGCCAAAACCAATGGCCGCAACGGCAAGACTTAAAGAGAGTAAGACAAAACTTCTCAAGGGACGACTCCTAGTTAATGGTGAATGTTCAGCGATTTGGTCATTGTGTCATAACTTCAGAAGGTGTGGCAGTAGATTTTTTGTTGACTGCCTTGTGGCCGCTCTATGTCAAATTCTCACGCGTCCTTGATAGCCGCCCCAACTAACTTTACCTTTTGTGTTGGACCCTGGTGGGCAATTCAAAAATGAGGAGATATCAAATGCGGGGGCGCTTCTGTTTTTACTTTCTGTCCCTTTTTGTCTGCAATGCTCTGTTCCCCGCTCAAACTTTAGCCGAGAATTTTAAATATAGCGAGCTACAGATCAAAGACTACGATGAAATGAAGACTTCAGTCAGGGACCGGATCACGGCCTCTAAGAAGGCCTATCTTGATAGACAAAAAAAGGGAAAGAACTCAGAAGAGGCCGATCGACAAGCCATAGAAGTCTTGCGCAACGCTTTAAAATTCATCTTATCACGCCCCAACGATGACAACATGCTCGCCAAACTCATACCCTTTGTGAGATCAGAATTGAACAACTATAACGCTTTTGAAGATACCCTGACGAGTCTCACTCAAGAATCAGTTCGCTCACTAACGAATGATAAAATTTCATCAGTGTACCGCAGCACAAGTCTATTTTTGCTGGAAAATGTGATGAGTGAAATTCGACCTGAAATCAGCAAAAAGGAGGACTTCAAAAAGCTCATTGAGTTCATTCGCGATGCCAAAATTGTCGTTCCTGAATCCGTTAGGAATGAACGGCGACTCCGAAGCATGTACAGAAGCAAAAATCCTTCCGAGATGGCCGAAACCATTCTCAAAGAGGAAGGAACCGACGAAGCCACGCGCAGCGCCAGGGCCGCCAAACTTGTGCAAGAAGCCATCGATAAAGACGCAATAGAAAAGGCCAAAAAAGATGAAAAGAAAATCATTGAAAACAAGAGCGCTCACCAGGAAGACTCAGAATTGGAAAACCTCGATCCTGACAAATGACTGAGTTCCCCATATTCCGAAACGTCTCTAATTTCGACGTCTCAATTATAGATTCTGGCATTAGCCCATAAATGATTATGGCGATTTAAAATGAATCACATTTGAATTTCATTTGACGACCCCTTGGTTCGTGCATGTTTGTCGCAGAGCTTAAGGCAAATTAAAGCCCTGTCGAACGAAATCCGATCACCTTCAGTGGTACAAGGCAAGCATTTGCAAAATCTGATTCTTGTTACTGGGACCGCAGTCATAGCTCTGGGCGGAGTGGCCTGGTCTACCCTTCACCCTCCAAAAATAGATGGCACTGAAATTCAAACAAAAGTGAATCGTGAGCCAACTGGCATGGTCAGCGTTGTGGAAAGTTCCCATCTCCTCACTGTAAGTGATCAAATTGATACAATTAATATTGATTGCCTCGTGAGCGGCCTCGCGCCTGAGATAGAAACACAAGCAAGGCAAGTCCGTTTGGTGGGCCGACTCTGCCAGACAGAATCCAAGGAGCCCACCCGACTGGAGAATCCACAAATCGTCAACCAAACAAATGGTTTCCTAGCGACCGTCTTTGTACCTCAAACCAATTTATTCACCTCGGACTACATCTATCTCACAATTGGAAAAAACCAGTTCCTCATCAGCTGGGAGGAAAATGGAAAATCAAAATTATCTAGCAATTTCAGTCTGGTACGTCGATCAATTAATAATTCCAAGACAGTCCAATAATAAGCTTATTTTCCTTGCTAGAATCTTCAATGTAGGTTGAACCAGTGATTGAAGTTGAAATGCCGTTCTCAAGAGCTTTGTACCCGGCCAAAGAAAACTGTCCTGCGCGAAATCCATAGTAGGATCCTAACGCGACCGAACGAGTCAAGGTGTACCTGATCTTTAATGTCGCTTCATCAATCACCCCAGGTCCTAGGGAGTTTTCATCCATTTGAAAAATACATTTGGTTTCGATATCCAGAGGATTCTCAAAGTCCAAATCCAAGTAATTCCCGCTCAGAGAATAATGAATTTTTAATCTATAGCCCCTTTTGACCTCGATTTTAATATTACTCAATCTCTCTTTGGCTTCGTAAACTGGCCTTATACTTGGACTCGCTTTCGCATACCGGTCAGCATGATACTCCATGAGGCGCCGGACCACATACTCTCCATAGGCCCTCTCTCTCGCATTTTGTAGTTCCGGAGATTCATTTATTCCTGAGAAATTTTGCTGCAAATAGGAGCTCCGCGAAACATTTAAACTTTGCTCCGAAACAGTATAGCCAAATTGCTTCTCGTACTTGCCTTGGAACTCCTTTTCTAGTTCCGGTACAAAAATAAGACTATTAAAAGAAACTCCCTCTTTGCTGGGGGGCCGCTCGACCATCTCCATTTCGACAATTTGAAGTTCCCTTTCACCGCTAACATCTTGCAAATAGCCCCAATGCTCGCTGACAACCGCCGCAATCCGAACCTCCGAACCAAAGGCAGAATGGCTAAGATTGAGAAATAGGATCAAAAAGAGGGCTAAAAACCGCTGATAGATTTGCAAAATTCTTCCTCCTGTTTCATCTAATTGCAACCCCAAGACCATTTTTGGCCTTCGTAAGTATCTGAAATTATTATCTTTATGTTTTACTAGCCAATCGATTCAAAAAGCTCTAAAAAGGATTTGACGGGGTCTTCGGGAGTGCATGGAAACTCGAGTCAATTCAGCTTGTTAGTCTTGCGAATTGAGTGACAGGTAAGTGCCGCGAATGAGCCTCAAGCAAAACGAGGGAAATTCATTGGAAATGGGCGGACATTTTTTAAAACAACGATCAGATATTCACCTCGCTCGAAAGTTATGGCATTTTCTTGGAGTTCTTTTGATCCTTGTCATCTATCACAATGTGAGCCGCTCAATGGCTCTTCAGCTCATCACTTTTTTCACATGTTTATTTGTTGTTTTTGATATCATGCGCAGTTATTTCCCAGACGTAAATAACTTTTTGGTTTCAGTTTTTTACGCATTCATGAGGGAACATGAACGCAATTCCTTAGCGGGAACTACCTATTTACTGAGTGGAACCTTTCTCATTATGTTTTTGTTTCCAAAGCCTATCGTCACGCTTGCTCTCATCTTTTTGGCCATAGCTGATCCTCTTGCTGGATATGTGGGAGTCCTCTACGGCAAAGACAAAATAATGGGAGAAAAAAGTCTCCAGGGTTTTGTTACAGCCTTTATTTGTTGCTCCGTCATCGCGGGTTTCTTTTTTTTCGTGCACAAAATCATGATTGACCGAATTCTCATCGTCAGCATTCTTTCGGGGCTCATTGGAGCCTTTGCTGAACTCATTCCTATATTTAAACTGGATGATAATTTTACCTTTCCGGTGGTTAGCTCAATCGGATTGTGGTTGCTGTTTTATTTATTCGGAGGATTTTAAACAAAATGCTTTCTGTCGACAGGGAAACAACAATTATGAATCAACCACAGCGTCCTTTTAATCGTTTAAATCAAGGGACGAAACGTCTTCGTCGACGACTTACAATGCACATCTATGTTCTGCCAAATCTTCTGACGACCATGAACATGTTTTTTGGTTTTTATGGGATCGTTCATGCTATCAAGGGAAATTTCACACATGCCGCATATGCTATTGTGGCCGCTGCAGTTTTCGATCTTCTTGATGGAAGGGTCGCTCGACTCACGCATTCTACCAGCAAATTTGGAGCCGAATACGACTCCCTTTGCGATCTTGTCAGTTTTGGAATTGCTCCCGCTCTACTTCTGTATTTGTGGTCCCTACAGCCCTTTGGACGCGTTGGATGGTTGGCCAGCTTTTTCTTTGTCGCCTGCGGAGCTCTGAGGTTGGCTCGATTCAATGTTCAACAAAATATAATTGAAAAATCCTATTTTCAAGGCCTACCAATCCCTATGGCTGCTGGAATCGTCGCCAGCTCCGTTATGGCCCTGCAGGACCTTGAGATTCTTGCCCACCGTAATCATTGGATTTTGGCTATGACCTTCCTGCTCGGCTTCGTGATGGTCTCTACCTTTAGATATCGAAGTTTTAAAGACATCGAATTAAAACGAAGGTTGCCTTTTGCTTATTTGGTTCTCGGAGTATTTATTCTAGCGCTCATCGCAATAAGACCTGAAGTGATGTTATTTGTCTTGTTTTTAACCTACGCCATACTTGGTGCCGTTTTCGGGGTATTGCGCCTTGGTCGGCCCCTCAGAAAAACAGAAGCCTCCTCTGAAGGTGACGAAGAGAGTGAGAATGCGCTTGCTGTTCATGAAGATGACCTTCACGAAGAAATTGAGGAGGGCACATGAGTTTAAACGTAGGAGTCATTGGTGCAACAGGAATGGTCGGTGAAGAATTTCTTCGCCTGATTGAACAACGTCGCTTTCCAATTAAGAAGCTCAAGCTCTTTGCAAGCAATGAAAGCAAGGGAAAGCAAGTCGGGTGTCTCGGTAAAAATTGGACGATTGAAACTTTAGAGGCTGGTTGTTTTGAAGGTTTGGATTTGGCGTTTTTTTCGTCTGGGGACGAAATTAGCAAGGAGTGGGGCCCTAGGGCCGTTTCTGAAGGCTCATTTGCCATTGATAACTCAGCTGCCTTTCGGATGGACTCAAATGTTCATCTGATCGTTCCCGAAATCAATGGAGACCTTCTTTCCACTTCCAGTTCACCCACCCTGATTGCCAACCCCAACTGCTCAACGATTCAGTTGGTCATGGCCCTTGCGCCGCTGCAGAAGGACTTTGGAATCTCCCAAATCAAAGTGGCCACCTACCAGTCCGTGAGTGGAGCAGGAAAGGCGGCGCGGGACGAGCTCATCGCACAGCTCAAGTCAGAATTGAGTATGAATTCAAATACAGAGAGAGACACTCATCATATCCCTCAGGTTTTCCCGCATCCCATTGCGTTCAACTGTCTACCACACATCGGTGGCTTCGATAGCAACGGATTTTCGAGTGAAGAATTGAAAATTATCAAAGAGACAAAAAAAATATTGAGAGATCCCAAACTAAGTGTCAGTGCTTTTACCGTGAGGGTTCCCACTCTCAACGGACATTCTGAGGTTGCCTGGGTGAAGCTTAATAAAAATGTCGAACGGGCCGACCTTTTAAGATCCTGGTCCCATCTTTCTGCAGTTGAGATTCTGGATAATCCGCAGGAAGCTCTATATCCTACGACACGGCAGGCCTCAGGTCATGACCCCGTTTATATTGGGCGAATTCACCGGGATTTTGACGATCCACTGACTTGGGTGATGTGGATTGTGGCTGATAATCTTCGTGTGGGTGCTGCTCTTAATGGTATCCGAATCGCCGAGAAAATTTTTAGACTTTGATTGCCCTCCTTCTCACTCTGCTACTGAGGTGAGGGCGAATACTAGATGATCGTCGGCCCCTGCTCGATTCATGATTTTTGACAAGAGGCACAAAGCATGATCGAATGGTCTCAATGAGATTTAAGCCTGTTTCCAACAGTTTAAGTTTATTGGGGTTGCTTTCGGTGGGGGGCCTGTGTTGGTTACTTTCACCTTGCGCCTTCGCATCGATTACCATTCACTCAATTTCGGGAGTTTCAAATTGGGTGAAAGAAGGTGGTTCCATTATTGTTTATGGCGGCTTTGCGGGCAGCGAAGCGACCGGCTGTACTTCAAATTCGGATGGAACCTGCAACAACTGCATCTTAGGAGCAGGTCCTCTTGCGTGCAACGAAAAGCGCGCAATGCTGAATTCTGATGTGGAGATTTCTGTGTCTTCTGATTCTTTATCCAAATCTGGGCCAATTATCCTTACCTCAGGAGATGGCAACACGAAAATTGGATCAAATGGGACCACGGTCGGAAAAGGTGAGACCGGCGTGGTTAAAATCCCATGGACAACCATCTGTGCCAGTGCTTTTAGTGCCTATGCTGCAGGTGCCTGCGTGAGCTCAGCCAGTGCTGCCAATGCAAGCCCCCCCGCTCAAACATTAAAAATTGGCGTGGACGAAGATAGCAACGGTCAACTCGGTAGTGGTGAAGGTGACAGTATCATTTTCAAAGTCCACATGCCCCTCAGTGCAGATACCATCGAACACTGCAGCGATACGGGGGCCACCTTTACTGATGGAGTTTGTGCCTTTACTGCTTTTCCAGGAGATGAGAAGGTCTTCATCGAGGATCTGGAGCCAACTGAAACTTTTCCCAATGCTGGAAATATTCAGTTTTCAAAAGCCCGCTTTTACTACTCTACCGTGGGCTTTGCCTACGGAGCCACGGGTCCCAATCCGGGTTCTAATTTTGGCTCTTTTGATATCGATATCGAAACCGAGAACGACGAGTATTTTCTTGGCAATAATTCTATCAGTGGATTGACAAATGGAGAGTACTATTTCTTTCGAATCGGAATGCTGGATCAAGCAAATAATATCTCGTTTATCACTTCAGATACGGCCATTGCACATGCCTGCGGAAATACAGCCACCTCACTTGGCCCTAACCCTACAGACGATGCGGCATGCCCCTTCATTGCCCGCCCCGATGAAGTCGTTGGCCTTCTGACTGAAGACGTAAATTGCTTTGTCGCCACCGCGGCCTATGGCTCCGCTCTTGACCGGCATCTCGATACCTTTCGTAAATTTCGCCAGAAGTTTCTTCTCCCCTACAAACTTGGTAAAGACTTTGTGAGGACCTACTATCGACTGGGTCCATTTGCCGCGCGATGGATAGACAAACACCCATTTTGGAGGCCGCTCTTTCGAACTGTCCTTTGGCCTGTTTGGGGTTTTGCGTGGCTATCTATTAAATACGGGCTCTCTACTATTTTGGCTTCCTTGTTATTCGTTTTTTTTAGTTGTTTCACCCTGATCTATTGCTTTTCCAGACGGAGAAATAAAAATGAACGACTGGCTTAGGCCCGTCTCGATCAATTTACTACTTCTCCTTTCTGGATTTGAGATCCTTCGCGCTCATAAAACCTCATCGGGCCCGAGTCTGTTTGATTTTTTTTGCAGCTCAGCAGAGGCCCAAGAAAAATCTTTAGTGGATCCTAGCTCCACAAAAGAGCAGTTGGTGCCACACCCTCTTGCAGATAAGGGTTTGGTCCGTATCACAAGCGATAAAACCTATCTGTACCAGACACCCAAATCAGATCAGAATCACTCCTCTTCTGTTCGGTTTGGAATGTTTGACCCCGCAGAGCTTGCCAACTCTGAGACGGGCGTCACTTTTTCAACTCTTTACGAAGACAGCGAGATGCCCTTGATCATGTACGACTACGAGTGGCAACTCTGGCAGGGACGACTGGGTAAATTGGGTTGGAAACTCGGAACGGGCATTTACGCCGCTCATGGAAATGGGTCCTTTAAAAGCCCCGAAAACGCAGGCATCAGACCGCGCGAGTCGTTTACTTTTTTGGCTCTTCCCAATAATGTCGCTGCGATTTACCGCATGCAGATATGGGAAAAACAGCCGCTCGTTCCGTTTATTGAGGGAGGCGGAGATGCGATCACCTTTGCCGAAATTCGCGATGACAGCAAAGGACCAAAATTTGGGCTTGCAACGGCCGCTCATGCTGCCGGAGGGATTGCTTTCAATCTTGGTGCACTCGACAAGGACGCTTTGATCACCCTCGATCGAGAATTTGGCATCAATTCCGTTTGGGTGGCAGTTGAGTACCGGGTTCTGGTCGCCTTAGGAAAGAAATTTGATTTCTCGGCTGATTTTTTGAATGGTGGCATCTATGTCGAATTTTAGATTTCAGCACCCTAGGCGGCAAGCCCCTTGTTTTTGAGTTTAAATAGGGTGGATCTTCCCTTGCCAATCTGCTCAACAAATTCGGCCTCACAGGCCTCTTTTAAGAGACGATTCACTGTCCTTTGCGAAATTTGCAATTCAGCAGCAAGGTCTTTTGCGGAAAAGGAAACTCTAGCTCGATTGGCTCTTTGAAGATACAAAACCAAATGCTCAATCTTATTAGGGCGAAATGTCGATTTCGAAGAAGCCCTCAGCCGCATTGAGATACCTTCTCCCAGTCGGAGCCGGTAATATCCATGAGCCTGATCAATCACCATCGGTAGATCCTTCTCAATAAACCAGGCGCGAGCTCGCTGCACAACCTTGTAAACCTTTTCAGGTGAAGTGACTGGATTAAAGTACTCGTTTGGAAATAAGGACCCAAACAAAGATCCCATTTTTTTTGGTGAATACAAATCGGCGGCAAGTACGGAGATCAAAGCATGGCTCAGCTGACCTGGGGTTAAATGCCCTGCATCTCCCTCCCCACTCCAGTCGCCCAAATCGACGACTTTTCTTATCGGATCTTTGTTCCTACCGCCAACCCAATCAAAATGTTTTTCCAATTTGCCAGAATGAGAAAATTCTCGAAGCAACAAATCCCTGAAATGAGTAAAAGGGGTTCCATGATAGAGTCTATTGAATAGGTGCGCATCCTGACTATCAACCGCAATATGTCGATCACAGTCTCTCACTGTTTCCCATAACTTCATTTTTCGAGCTTGAAGCTGAACTTCCTTTATCTCGTCATACGAATTTTTTTGAGAAGTTTTGAGTCCTAAGACAGCTTTCCATTTAAGAGAAAATAGCAAACTATCATGGTGAGAATTTTCCAATAATTTTATACTTTGGTCCAAATTTCTTGCAGCTGCTGACCAATCTCTCATTTGAATATCAAGCTGTGCTCTCAATTCAAGAATGTTTCCAAGAAGCAAATGTCTCTGTTCAGTCCGTGCGCGAAGTTCTAAATGATCAAGTAGACCTCGAGCCTCTTCCCACTCCGGAGTTTGAACCAGTGCTGCAGCCAAATTAACCTGCCCCACCAATTGGGCATACAAATCCAAATGGCATTTTAGATAACTCCTTAGGTGAGCCCCAGCACCAATTGAATTCCACTCGCGGAAGTCTAAAAATGCCAAGTAAAGCAAGGCCTGTGGGGCCTCCCTGGGGCTCACTGCTAACAAAAGATTTCTCGCCTCTTCGAGTGATCCCAGTTCCATCAGAGCATTTGAGTATTCACAAATTTCTTCGACCGACGAAAAGACCTCTTTGTTCTCACTACGAACAATCGGATACAGAAGTTGCATCCCCCAATTTTCGAGCCGCACTCGACGAGCTACGTTTGCAACTCTATGCAATTCCCGCCGCGGCACTTCCGTGCGATTGACTTTCATGATATCAAGACGAACCTGCCCACCCCTCCCCTCTTTGATCAGCTCATCCCATGTATCAATTTGATATTTCCACTTGTCTTTCACGACAAATTTATCGGTTTTTTTATGGACCTGTTAAACTAATAATAGAAGGACCAAGATTTGGAGATATTTCGTGAATCGCAGCCATAGCAAATTGATTGTCAGATTTTTCTCAATGATATTTGGAATTCTTTTGTTCTTGGTTCCTTTTCAAAGTTGCGATTTGATCGACATTCTGAAAAAAAATGGAAACGGTGGTGGCTACACTGGAATGAAAAATGATGACTTCGCAGAAGCTAACATTGATGGATTGTACGGCCCCTTTGATCCAAGCCACAGCCCGTTTGAATTGCCCTCCTCGGGAGGGGATCTCAATCCCGTTCTCGAAATTCAATCTCGAACCTATTTCCGATTTTCTGAAGCTAAAACATGTCTCAATGCGAACAGAATCTCTGAACTTGCAGTGAGCAGTCTTATTTTTTCCGTTGGAAATAATCCAAGATTGAGTCATATCGACTGCGGAATCCGCTCCGACGGGCCTCCAGGTCTCCTCAATCCTGTCATTTCTTCCTACAACCCTTGGCACATAGCGCTTGGAGAAAAAATATTTCAGTACGTCAGCGATTCGTCAAAGAGTGAAGACTTTCCTTACACCCACGTGCTTTGTCGGCAGATTCAGAATATGGATTCAACGGGAACTGATTATGGAATTGACGTCGTCATACAGAAACTTCGAGGAAGCTTCATCGGTCAGCTCATCAAGGGATCTAAAATTGCCGAAGGAAGAGGGATTCGAAAGATCGCGGATCGCGGATCTCGGATCTTTGGATCGTCATCAATCTGCCACTGATCTTTCATTTCAGGGCGATAGCTTTGAGCTACATATCAGAGCCTTTGAGGGCCGCCCAAGTGGCTCAATATCAGGGCAACTGCATACCTTGTTGGACAATGCAGTCGTAGATTTGCCAGCAATGACCTGTTGGATTCAAAACCAGCCCCTTTAAAAATCGCGACAAAGACGTCCGTTGTGATACCTACCTCCTTTGTCTATTCTTATTAAAAGCCGCTCAATTCCCGTTTCCGAAGGTGGCTCGCCAATTCAACGCTTATCGAAAAGGAGATGGGTCCTATGGAGAAGAAGCAATCGCTTTGCCTCATTTTTTCGTTGCTACTAGTTGGAAGCCTAAGTTCGTGCAAAGTCATCTTTTCAACTTTAGACGATGACAACAACGGCAATGGCATCGGGGGCTGCGCAACAATAGCTCCGGATTCTGACAATAATTACGTTTTTGACTTCGATGGTTCAGGCCAGTTGAAACGATTCTCTCCCGCAAACTCCCAAAATCATGGAGACGCCCTTTTTTTTAAATTTAAGGGGACAGCGCAAAGCAATAATTACAGATCTTGTAGCATTGAAAATAGGGAGGAAAGGTGTCTGCTCCTTGAGCGAGCCCCAGCCCCTTACCAATTTCTGTCTGCAACAGCGGACCATGAGGTCAGATTTGGCTTGTATGAGCTTTCAGATGGTGAACAGCCGACAGTTGGAGCCATTAAACTCAGCCGGAAATTGATCGAAAGTCAAACTTCTCGAAGAGCTCCCGTCCTCTGCGTTGAAAACATCCAATTTATTGATAACACACTCGCAATTGACAAGGAGACTGCGAAAGAGCCTTGGCCTCTCCCTAAAGATCCAAGCATAGACCAGAATTATCCCACATATTTTCCGGACGAATTTCCTGCTCCAGGTATTCTAAGAGGCGAAATCCGAATCACAACAAGGGACCACGGGGTTATTACTCTTAAGGACGATAGCTCACTTCCACCCTTACCAGTCAATTGCACAAGGGTCCCACTGCAGACATCTGGCACTTACGATTTCCAATATGTTTCAGTCGGCGATCTCGTTCTCCGCTCGGCCAAAGACGTTATCCAAGGAGCCTCTGACAATGATCAAATTGGATTCTACTTGGCCACTGGAAAGGCAATCAAAGATTGCACAGGAAGATGCAGTTTAGACCCCGTAAATCCGCGTTTTGAATTTGCCCGAACAATCAATGATGATCATTCGATCAACCTCTCGATTGCAGGATTGCGAATAGATTCCGAAAATCATCAGGAGTTTGCAGTCCCCAGTTTTGGAGTTGTTCGCCTCTCTGCAAAAAGAATTCTAGATCCCAAAACCGGCAGACCAGTGACTCCGCCTGATTCCCTCTGCATTAAGGAATTGAAAATGGATGTTGCCCTTTACCCCTTTGACTCAAGAGCCGTAGGCAGTTTGAAAGGTCCCGTGTCAGTGCATTTGCGAGATTTTGGGGTAATTGAGCTGAAGTAACGGATACTTTAGAACTGGTTGCCTTGGGGTTGGGTTGGTTCAGCTTTTTCCTTGCGAGCCTCGCTCGGGTTTCAATTCTCTCTCCCTTCTTTGAGGGCCAATTCATTCTGAATTGGCCCTTCCTTTTTTTATGAAAGCATGATGAATAGTATTCGCTGGATTCCAAGCAAGGATCCAAATATTCCAAGGAGTTCCGAAGAATGTGTCCGGAAGTGAGCGCCGATCTTGGACCACCGTACAGAATTCGGCTTCTGATTTCTTATGATGGAACTGATTTTGGCGGCTGGCAAAAGCAACCAAGAGGAAAACCAACAATACAAGGTGCTCTCGAGGAAGTTTTCACTCAACTTTTTGATGAACCTATAAAAGTGATTGGATCTGGGCGGACAGATTCTGGAGTTCATGCGATAGGACAGGTTGCGCACCTCGTTACCACAAAAAACCCAAAACGCTACAAACTCTTGAGAGCTGCAAACAGCCTTCTTCCTTCAGGGATTGTCATTCGCCGGGCTTGGGAGGCCCCTAGAGAATTTCATGCGATGGCTTCGGCAACTCATAAGACCTACCGCTATTGGATCCTCAACCGGCCTTTTCCTTCGGCCCTGCGCGGTCGTTACGTCAGCTGGTTCCCAAGACCCCTTCATCTGGAATACCTTCAAACCTGTGCACGGTTTATTCAGGGCACCCATGATTTTGCCAGCTTTCAAACTACGGGCTCGGATATCACAGAAACTGTGCGGCATATCAGAAGGGCACAATGGGGATCTAAAGGACCAGAATTACTCTATTTTTCAGTAACTGGAGAGGGTTTTCTCAAGCAGATGGTCAGGAACCTTGTGGGGACCATGACAGACCTCTTTTATGCCGGTAGACCAGCATCAGACATGAAGTCAATTCTAGAACTAAGGGACCGCCGGATGGCTTTGGGGACGGCGCAACCAGAAGGACTTCGCCTTTGCCAGGTCTTCTATCCGCCGGACCTTGACAACAAGTGCCGAACCCTTTAAAACCAGCGATCTTACTCTATCAAAGAAACTAGACAGCTAATCGGAAAATGAGGATATAAAGAATGAAAACCTGGAACGCAAAGACAGGTGAGGTCGATCGAAATTGGTGGGTCATTGATGCTACTGATGCAACCCTTGGCCGCCTGGCAACCCAAGTTGCTGGCTTACTCAAAGGTAAGCATAAACCCCAATTCACACCTCACGTAGATACAGGGGATTTTGTGGTCGTTCTGAACACCGATAAAATCAAAATGTCGGGCAATAAGATGGACGCAAAAAAATATTTTACGCGCTCCCGATATTTTGGTTCGATTCGGGAAAAAACAGCCAAGCAATGGATGGAAAAAGATTCTACTCACATTGTTCGTGAGGCTGTTAAAGGAATGTTGCCTAAGAATAAGCTTTCGAGCCGCGTGATCTTGAAATTGAAGATGTATAAAAGCGGAGAACATCCTCATTCAGCCCAGAAACCAACCGCCTTTTCATTAATTAAGTAATGGAGCGACATTAGAATGGCTAACGACAAAGTTTTTTATGCAACAGGTAGAAGAAAAACGAGCGCGGCTCGTGTTTTCCTCAAGCCTGGAACCGGTAAGATCACAATCAATGGAAAATTGGCCAATGAGTATTTAACGACGGCTTCAGGCAAGGCTGCCATTCAAGTCCCATTCAGTACAACTGATACGAGTGGAAGATTTGATGCTTTCGTTACAGTTAAGGGAGGCGGTCCTACGGGGCAGTCCGAGGCCATTCGTCACGGACTCTCAAGAGCTCTTCTCGTTGCCGATGAAGCCTTGCGCGGTGTTTTGAAAAAAGCGGGTCTTCTCACCCGAGACTCTCGTAAGGTTGAACGGAAGAAATACGGTTTGCACGGAGCAAGACGTCGTCCTCAATACTCCAAGCGCTAAGACTGAGTTTCTCTTGGCTTTCTCTGGAGTCATTTGAACCTGTACTCAATGAAATCATCTGCTGGTTATTTTGTGCCAGCAGAGCTTTTTCTTATTCTAAAATTTGTTTATCCTTCATCTAGAATATAATTGATCGGATCAACAGGAACTCCATGAACTCGGACTTCGTAATGACAATGAGGTCCAGAGGATCGACCTGTGGAACCTATCGCTGAGATGATGTCACGACGCTTTACTTTTTGTCCTGCCTCCACAAAAATTTGGGAATTGTGAGCAAAACGGGTGACAACGCCATAACCGTGGTCAATAGAAACGAGTTTTCCATAGCCAGATTCGTAACCCACAAATGAAACCACCCCATCAGCTGGCGCAACAATGGAAGTTCCAGGGGGACCAGCAATATCAAGCCCTGCATGCATGACGGGCTTCCCCGTAAATGGATCGATCCGATAGCCAAACCGGGATGTGAACCAACCGGAAGCTGGTTTTATACTTGGAGTCGCGTTTAAGAGACTTTGTCTCTCAGAAAGAGATTCCCATAACTGTAGTACTCCCAGCTCGCGAAGTTGAGTCTCCTTAACCGCTCGGTCAATTCGAATGGAAAGTTTGGCGTAATCCTTTTGATTAAGTGCTGTCATTTCCCCGCCCGATTCGTCGAGAGGCGGCTTGTCCATAAATATCGAATCCTTCACCAAAAACTCTGAGGCCGGCCCACGATCCTGAACGGCTTCATTGTATTCAGACACAGACTGCCCGGGCTTGGGTTCAGACCCGACAGCCAATTTAACTGTTCTGTCTTCATCCTCAATACTGGTAATCAGCCGAAGTTTGGTAGAGTAACTCTTCACTCGTTCCAGACTATTCTCCAATGATCCAATTTTACTCTCTACAATCTGGAACTGCCGTTTTATTTGAACATTTTCTGCCCTCAGAATCTTATTTTCTCCAGCTTCAAGAAGCAAACCAACATAGTCCACCGTGGCCGCTCCAAAAGTGACCATCAGCACTCCGCACAAAAAAACAATCGCCTTCAGCCAAGCCGCAGAGATTGTGATTGATTGAGTTCGACCCCGGCGGTTACTCGTTAAAAGTATTGTGAATGATTTCTTTTCCATTCCTTGACCTTCAAGTAGAGATTAAAATTTCGCCATGACACCAATTTCCCTCGTGCCAGGTCGATATGAGAGGATTGACCTGACTGTAGAAAAACTAGCTTTACGCGTCAATGAATAAGTCAAGATTTCAGTATTTCCAAAGGCTTCTGCAAGGTTTTGAATGAATCTAAATTTTCCACTGCTTTAAATCCCTCTCACTGTCGCGTCCGTATGAATATGACAGAAACATTGTCATCGCCACCAGCTGATTTCGCCTTTTCAATGCATCGCGATACGACCTCGGAGGGATCATTCTTCTGACATAGCTCATTGATGCGAAGGTCAGGAACCAAACCTGAGAGACCGTCCGAACAGAGTAAATAAAATTCTCCGGGATGAAAATCTCTGACCACAACATCTGCTACCACGTCATTTTCATATCCTACGCTGCGTGTAATGACGTTGCGACCAATCACATGAGGTGCATCATTCTCGTTTATCACTCCTGCCTTAATCTGTTCGTTGATCAGGGAATGATCCTCCGTCAATTGCCAAAGAAATGGATCCCGATAGATGTAAGCCCTCGAATCTCCAACATTTCCAATATAGATTTTGTCATTGTACCCCCAAAGTAACACCATCGTTGTTCCCATTCCCATAAGCTCAGGATTTTCGCGAGTGCTTTTGCTATGAATTCGTGCGCTAGAAGCTCGAAAGGCTTCAGCAATCACTTCTCTCGGATTAATTCTGCCCTTTGCCTGCAACCGACTACGAATAACTTCCTGAACGGTTTCCACAGCCAAAGCGGAGGCCACTTCTCCCCCTTTATGACCGCCCATGCCGTCGGCCACAATGAAAAGATGAAGCTCAGGATCGACCAAGATAGTGTCTTGGTTTATTTCTCTCTTTAGGCCGACATCGGTCTTTGCCCATACATCGAATTCCATCCCCTTATCCTACGTTACCGAACTAACTCGACCAAGTGATTTTCAGCTTTTCAATCTCAGAAACCCGATCTCAATTTAACGGCCACCCTCTTTGTGCCTCAATTTTTGGGGATTCCTATCCGATACCCCTTAGCGAGGATGTATGGCCGGTAAACTCCGCAAGTCTTTGATTGCATTTATACTCTGCTCATTTCTTTTGCACCTCTTCCTTTGGGAAGGATTAAATCTCTTTCGCTCTCAAAAAAACGAATCTCACCAAGCTAAAGTCGAGGTTGTCATCATTGATAAACCAGAACAAAAACCCAGGGCCCCTACAAAAGATAGCCTTTCGCAACAAATCGTTGAACAGAATAAGCAGCCACTCAATGACGAGCTTCCTGACCAAGCCCGATTTTTGAGCCAACACAATCAAAGGGTTCAAGAGGAAACACGGGCGCAGGCAACCGGCAAATTCACAAATTTGGCACAGCCGGGAACGCCCCAACCAGGTGATACAGACGGAGAGAAACGAGAAGAAATCACCAAAAACCAAAAGAGACCGAAGGGTGGCCATCTCCCAGACCTTTCTGCCCTCAAGCCAGACTTTAGCCTCACTCCAGATCTCAGGGTGACCCCACCCGAATTGCCCGCCGGACGCCCCAGTCAAACGGACGACTACCTGAAGGATACAAAGGTTGGCATCCAAACCCTCCTGAGCACTAAGGAATTTGTTTATTATTCCTACTATAATCGAATCAAAGAGAAAATCCGGCAACACTGGGAGCCCACGATTCGGGAAAACGTGAGAATGGCCATTCGACGGGGACGTTCGATTGCTTCGACCCGGGATCGAGTGACACGAGTTCTCATCACCCTGGACAAAGACGGGACTTTGCTCCAGGTTCAAGTCCTAGGAGAAAGTGGTATCGTAGAACTCGATGAAGCCGCTGTTCAGGCTTTTAAGGAGGCGGCACCCTTTCCTAATCCTCCCCAAGGAATGGTCGAACAGGACGGCTACATCAGGATTCGATGGGATTTTATTTTGGAGGCTAGCTTTAACTATCGTCTTCAACATGAATTGGAAGAGCTCAAAGAAGAGGACCTTGCGTGAACGTCTTATTGCTTGCAGGAGATAGTAACAGCTTTGATAGATCTCCCACCCAAGCTCTGTTACAAATCCAAGGACAATACCTCATCGACCGCCAAATAAGAGCACTTAAGCAATGTGGATTTAATGTCTTGGTGGTACTTAACCAAGGAGACTGCGAAAATATTCTCCGACAATCAAAGGAAATTGCTTCCTCCGAACTTGTCTTCGACCCAAACCCGGATTCAGATTTTTTCTCCCTCTTGATTTCCGGGTGCCACGCGGTCAGTGAAAGATGCTTCGTCTTGCCTCTCCATACAATGAGCCCATCAAGGGAGGTCTATTCCCGTCTTGAGCGACACTTCTTTACAAATTCCGACAGTTTTCGGTGCCACCTTATCCGACCCTTCGCCCCCGTTCGAGGAGAAATGGTTCCTCGATTTCCCTTTTTATTGACCAGGCAAGGGATTTCACTTTTTCGCTATGAGCGAAAATTCACAAGTCTTGATGATCGCCGCATCGTGTGGTCACCCGTTCCTATATTATCTGAAGAGATGATCGGCATTTTAGAGATCCATCAACAAACAGTATCTGAGGTTCTTGCCTAATTTGAAGTTTTGTCGTTTAGTCCATTGCCGCGAAATAAAATAAATAGGTGGGATCAAACCGAATATTGGTCAGAGGCGTAAGCCTGAGCCAACGGTCTGCACTATAAGGAAAGAAAAATGGCAAAAAAAAATATTCCGGCCAAGCCGGACATTGAAATTCTTAACTCTATTGCACAACGCGCCCAATATTTGGCAACGCAAATGATCTATATTGCGAATCATCGGGCAAATAAGGAGAAGGGTGATCCTAAAATCGGAGGACACGCCGCCGCCAGTGCGAGCTCGCTTCATATTCTAGCTGCGATCCATCTTATCGCCAAATCTGGATTCGATCACATCGCAAATAAGCCCCACGCCTCACCAACAGATCATGCTTACAACTATCTTTTGGGACTTCATCTTCATCAAGACAACTCCAGGCTCACACGAGAAGAATCAAACAAGGCCATGAGCAACCTGCGAGCGTTTCCACATGATAATGAGGAAGTCTTTCAATCCTATCACTCAGCCTACGATCCGGATCGACACAATTTTTTCCCTACTGGTACCGTTGGAATCCCTCCTGTCCAAGCGGGCTATCTTGCCCTCGCCTATCGCTATGCCAAGGACCACGGGCACCAGGTACCCGAAGCTCATTTTTGGAGCATCATTGGCGACTCTGAGTTCCGAGAAGGTTCTCTTTTTGAAGCGGTGCCTGATTTCGCAGAAAGGGAGATTGGGAACCTGACCTGGATTCTCGATTACAATCGACAAAGCCTTGATGGTCATCGGATTACCAACGCGAACATCATGGGAGGGACTGACGACGAACGAATTGCTAAAACCATGGCCGCAAACGGTTGGCACGTTATTCAATTACGACACGGTTCAAAGCGCAAAGCTCTGATGAAAAAAGTGGGTGGCGATTCTTTCTGTAAATGGCTCGAAGAAGAGCTTTCAGACTATGGCCTCCAGGTTCTCCTGCAAATAAAAGACGGCGCTCTCTTGAGAAAAGAACTAGAAAAGAATCATTCTATTTTGCATAAATTTCTTGAAAATGTAACCGATCAGGAATTGTGGATGGCACTCAGAGACTTGGGCGGGCACGATATTGAGTGCCTGATCGATGCTCTCGAAGAAAGCAAGAAAGAAACTCGACGGCCCACCATTATCATTGCTCATACATTGAAGGGCTGGGGTCTAAAAATGGCCGCAACCCCAGGCAACCATTCTGCGCTTCCCGATGCTGACGAAATTGAATCGCTCAAGAAGGCAACCGGCATTTTAACCAGCGATCCATTCTCCCCGTTTCCTGACAACTCTCCCGAAGAGAAATTCCTGAAAGCCCGAGGAGATCAGCTTTACAATGAAATTCTAGAGCAAGAAAAACTCAAGGAATCCAATATTGCTTTGTTTCAATCACTGGGTGAGAAACTTGGCGAAGTTCCAGAAACCATGGATATCAATTTAAAATTAGCATCCTATCCTCACACTCAGTGGATGCTGGGCCAATTAACTGCGAAGTTAACTCGAATAGCAAACACTCCTCTTGATGAGCAAGCTCTTCAGAAAAAGCAAAAAGCTCTGGGTCCCGCTGAGCGCTCTTTTAAAATAGCGAGTGAAATGCTCGTCTCAATGGCTCCCGATGTGGGAACAAGTACGAACCTGAATCCAGCTATGGACGGACATATATTTGGAGTCCAAGTCGAAAGTGATTATGAGGCTTCCGTTGGAGTAAAGGATTCCAAATTGCCCGATCTCATTCCTGGCGAAGAGCCTGACGACCGTTATTTGAGATTTGAAATCGCCGAAGCTAACGTCATGTCTTGCATGGGATCATTTGGAAAGATTCGCGACTTTCTGGGCATCCCTCTTCTACCCCTGATGACCGTCTATGATTTTTTTATTAAACGCGCTCATGATCAGTACTTTTATGACCAATACTGGAAATCCAGTTTTATCCTTTGTGGGACTCCATCGGGAGTAACTCTTTCTCCTGAAGGGGCTCAGCATGGTTGGAAATCGGATCTGCAAATCCCTAATCAAATTACCTGGGAACCCTTTTTCTGCCAGGAATTGGATTGGATTCTCTGCGATGCTATTAAGCGGCACCTCACTTTTGATAACAAGAATCGCTCTGGAGTTGTTATTCGTGGCGTTACTCGAGGCGTCGAACAGAAGGATCTCTTGCGGCTTTTGCGAAACCAGAGACGCTTTAAAGTCGGCCTAAATGAAGATGTTTTACTTACACCAAATGACATTGATTCTCCAGGAACCACTCCTGAGGGACTCGTGGAGTGCCAGTCCGATGAACAAATCCTTGCCACTGTTCGCCGCGAAGTTTTGGCGGGCGGCTATTCACTGATCGATTACAGTGGATATGCGGGCTACGAGCCTGGAGACAATGTCGTTAATATCTTTGCAATGGGTTCACTTGGCACCGAGGCCATTCAAGCTTCACAACAGCTTCTAAAAATAGGCATTTTTGCAAATGTGATCATGGTTACGAGTCCAGATCTCCTTGTAGGAAACTTGGGCTTTGAAACAAACTACTGTCATCTAAAAGAATATTTGCGAATCAACAGCAACCTGCATCTTGTCCCGATGATCAATGGTTCGGCCACTCGCTCTGATGTCACAACACTGGCTGGACGGCGCATTCCTATTGTCAGCGTCCACGACGGGGAGCCAGGCCTATTGGATAATATTGGTTCTATCGTTGGGGTTAAACAAGAAGCTCTCGCGGTCAGAAAGCATTCACGATGTGGCCGACCCGCTGACATCTATGCCTATCACGGAATTGACGCCGCATCTGTCATTAAAGCTTGTGGAAAAGTGCTGGCAGAAACAGCCCTGGAACACATCGAACTCAGTTCATATCTCGTGGAGGATGTAGGGAGAGCACAACCCGCAGTAAAACACTGGCGTGAATTGTGGCCAACATAAACAATCCAGACATGAAAAATCCCGAAGAACCACTTCCCTATTCAGGATTTCGGCGAAGAGCCCCCCAAAAAAAATACGAGGAGGTCATCGTCTTCGTTCACCATTTTGGTGGCTCTCCGATCGCGTTGGCCCGACATCTCCTTTTAGCAAATGAAATGGGGTTTGATGCGGTTGCTTTTCAACTCAAGTTTAACCGAATCCGTCTTATGCAATTTCCGCCACTCACTCGAAATTTTCGATTTGGAGCCCCAGAAGTTTGGGCCGAGCAAATTTCAGATATCTTAGCCTCTATCCCCGAGCGCAAAGTTCTTTTTACTCTCTCAAGCCCTGGTTCGGGAGCTCTTCTCTCTATCGCTCGGCGAAATCCCCAGGACATCATTGGATGGATATGTGACGGCGGACCTTTTGCGCAAATACAAAGATGTCTCTGGAATCTCTTCACTCATGAATACACGGTGACAAATCCAATAACTCGAATAGCTAAAACCAGGTTTGCCGTCCAATTGCTTGGAGGAAGGCGCTATAAAAAAACATGCGACGATGCCCTTTCACAGCTCCCACCTCGATTTCCAATTCTGAGCATTCGCGCCTGGGAGGACAAATTAGTCCCCATGCAAGCCATTGAGGAGTTTTTCGCGGGAGCCAATCATTTGCAGCTCGAGGTCTTTAGCATTCCTGAAGTCGGCCATCTACAAGGGCTGAGTCGATCACCAAAGGAATATAAGCTAAGAGTGCAAAAATTCCTCCAAGGGATTTCCACCCCGGCAAGTCGACCAAAAAGCGAATCCACTGGTCCACGAGAGAGTTCTCAATGACCCGACTCTTGATGTTTGATTTTGATGGGACTCTTGTAGATACCGGTTCCGACATTGCCGCTGCTGTAAATGAGCTTCTCGAACTTCACAATAAACCACAGCTCCCCTACGAGGTTATCATCACCTATATTGGAGGAGGGCTTGGCAAGCTTATAGAGAAAGTTGCTCCTGAGGCCACAGGAAATCTGGATCAAATAAAAAAAATAGAGTTCGAATTTCTCGAAATCTATGACCGACACATTCTCAATAGCCCTCGGCCTCTAAAAGATGCTGAAAAATTCTTGGATACCTGCCCACATCAAATCGCTATTGTCTCCAATAAAAGGGAGCATCACATAAGAAAACTTCTGAACCATCTCGGATGGGACCACTTTCCTTGGGTTTCTGTTTTTGGCGGAGATTCCTTTGACAAAAAAAAGCCCCATCCTTTTCCTCTTCTGCAGACAATGCACCGCGCTAATGCTGCCCCTGAAAGTTCTGTCCTTGTTGGAGATGGAATTCCAGATGTGGAGGCAGCTCTTAGCTGTGGTGTCACCTCAATTGCTGTCACTTTTGGCTATGCCCCAGTTGCAGAACTTTTAAAAAGAGGCGCCCACGAGCAAATCAATTCCTTCTCTGAGCTCAACTTATTGTTTCCCTAGCCGAACATGGCACTTGATAATTCAACGCATTATCATGCTTCATCAAGTGAGGTTATTGACAACTTCGACCCCTAACGCTACACAACACAAGCTATTGGAAGGAGACTGAAATGTTCAATCACAAGACTTTGCGAACATTCTCTGGGGGAATCATCGCCTCCTTTTTTGTGACTCTGATTATGACTCAGGCGGCATGCACAAAAAAGACGACGGAAGGTGAAAATACATTAAATACGGTTGTTCGAGCGAACGTGAAGGGACTTGATCCTATTTATGCTTCCGATGTCTACTCGAACACCGTCGTGTCACAGATCTATGAGACACTTCTCCAGTACCACTACCTAAAACGTCCTCTGGAGCTTCAGCCACTCCTCGCTGATTCTCTGCCCACCGTTTCAAATGATGGTTTGGTGCATACTTTTAAGATTCGCAAGGGCGTTAGGTTTCATGACAGTGAGGCCTTCCCTGATGGCAAGGGGCGAGAAATAACCGCTCAAGATTTTGTCTATTCTTGGAAGAGACTAATGGATCCTTCTAATTCTTCAGATGGAGCTTGGATTTTTGAAGGGCGAATTGCAGGTCTTGACGCCTGGAGAAATGGAATTTCAAAAAAGGAAGCGACCTTTGACTCGCCGGTCGAGGGACTACAGACCCCAGACAACCACACCCTTGTTATCAAACTCACTAAGCCGTTTTACCAACTTCACTACGTCTTGGCCTTAGGCTACGCCTCCGTCGTTCCTAAGGAAGCCGTCGATAAATACGGCAAAGAATTTCTCAATCACCCCGTAGGGACTGGGCCTTTCAAATTCGAAAGTTGGGTTCGAAATAGCCAAATTGTTCTTCTTAAAAATCCGAATTGGTTGGGCCACACTTACCCCACCGAAGGCGAACCTACGGATGAGGCCAATGGTTTTCTTAAAGACGCAGGTAAAAAAATCCCTTTTATCGATAAAGTTGTCATACACGAAATCATCGAAGATCAACCGGCCTGGCTGAAATTTCAAAAGGGAGAGCTTGATACATTAAATATCCCCAAAGATAACTTTGACAGTGCTGTTGTTAACAACCAGCTCTCGCCCGAGATGAAAAAAAAGGGAATCAGGCTTGAAGTCACCGTCGAACCTGATGTGACTTACACTTCCTTCAATATGCTGGACCCTCTGGTCGGAAAGAATGAAAACCTTCGCAAGGCCATATCTTATGGGGAAGACACTGCAACTGCGATTCAAAAATTTTACAATGGTCGCGCGGTGAGTGCACAAAGTCCCATTCCTCCCGGGGTTGATGCTTACGATCCTGAATTTAAAAACCCATACAAAGAATTTAATGTCTCCAAGGCGAAGGAGTTTTTGGCTAAGGCGGGCTTTCCAGAAGGAAAGGGGCTTCCCGAACTTGTCTACTCAACAACAAATACTTCGACGGCCGCTCAAATGGCTGAACTTTTTAAAATCAATATGGAAAAAATTGGAGTAAAAATCAAAATCGAGGCAACTTCGTGGCCCCAGTTCACTGAAAAAGTCAGAGATAAAAAGGCCCAGATTTGGGGAATTGCTTGGCTGGCAGATTACCCAGACGCAGAAAACTTTCTGCAGCTGCTTTACGGTAAGAACGTATCACCAGGCCCAAATGGTTCTAATTTTGTAGATCCCTCATTCGACCAGCTCTATGAAAAGGCAGCCTTGCTTCCCCCCGGACCTGAACGGACCCAGGTCTATCGCAAAATGAGAGATATCGCTGTTGAAAAGTCACCTTGGGTTCCTGGAGTTCACCGCTTGGGATACCAAATGTACCAAGGTTGGGTAGATAACTTCAAAACCCATTCCATCATCAATGGCTCCTTTAAGTATTACAAAGTTAATCTTCAGACCCAAAAGGACCTTAAGGCGAAATTTTAATGATCAAATATGTCATTCGACGTGTCTTTTATATGATCCCCATTATTTTGGGGATCACGTTGGTCACCTTCTTTCTATTTAATGTTGCCGGAGGAGATCCCGCGGCTCAAGCTGCTGGGAAACACGCAACAGCCGAACATATCCAGCAGTTTAGGGCTGAATTGGGTCTCGATCGATCACTTCCCCAACAATACCTTTTCTTCTTGGGTCAAATAGCGACTTTCGATTTTGGTAGAAGCTGGGCGACGAAACAAAAGGTCGCGAGCATGATTGTTGATGGCATAGGAGTGAGCCTCAGCCTCACTCTTCCAGCCTTTGCTCTCACGCTTATTTTGACAGTGTCCCTTGCCCTCATAACGGCCCATCTCCGAGGAACTCTCTTTGATCGATGCGTCATGGTTCTTTGCCTTGGACTGATGAGCCTGAGTTCTCTGGTCTATATTCTTTATGGGCAGTACTACTTTGCCTATCAGCTTGGCATTTTTCCTATTTCAGGATGGGACCCTAGCTGGATAGGTCGCTGGCAATATTTGACCCTCCCAATTATCATTTTTGTATCGTTCTCCTTGGGTGGAGACATCCTTTTCTATCGCACGGCCTTTCTTGACGAGATCTACCAAGACTATGTACGAACTGCCCGCTCCAAAGGATTAAGCACCTCGGTAATCTTGTTTAAGCATGTTTTAAAAAATGCCATGGTCACAATTATCACCTTGGTCGTACTTCAAATGCCATTTCTTATTACTGGATCACTGCTGCTCGAATCCTTCTTTGGAATTCCAGGGCTCGGGGGCCTGGTTTTTCAGGGCATCCAAAATTCCGATTTTCCAGTGATCAAAGCAATGACTGTTATGGGGGCAGTGCTTTACATGATTTTTCAACTTCTGTCAGACGTACTTTATGCTGTGGTCGACCCAAAAATTCAATTACGTTAGCTAAATGGAAGAAATCATGAGTTTAATACGCCCAGTCACTGCGAGTCTCCTCCAAAAGTCCGCTCTTAGCACGAGGGGTCTGCGAAATTCTTTGTGGTGGGATGCCTATCGCCGCTTAAAAAGAGACAAAATAGCTATCATCAGCGCCTGGCTTCTCTTTGGATATCTCCTCATGGTACTTCTCTGCTCTTTGGGGTTCATTTTTACTGATTACGGAGTTACCAACAATGAAATTGCCTATCAAGCACCGAGCTGGAACCATTGGCTGGGAACAGATATCTTTGGCCGCGATGTCCTCGCCAGGGCCTCACATGGAGCTGTCACCTCCTTGATTGTGGGCTTTTTTGGAGCCGGCATATCTGTTTTTATTGGCACTCTTTTGGGATCTGTTGCTGGGTATTTTGGTGGCAAGATTGATGATCTCATTGTTTGGTTTTACACGACAATCGATACAATACCTTACATTCTGTTGGTCGTGGCCTTTTCTCTCGTAATGGGACCTAGCCTAAGAACTCTTTGCATTGCTATTGGGCTGACCAGCTGGGTAGGTCTTTGCCGAGTTGTCAGAGCTGAATTCATGAAACATCGTGATCGAGAATACGTCCAGGGCGCTTTTGCCCTGGGAGCCAGCCATTTGCGTCGAATTTTTCTCCACATCTTGCCCAACGTCACTCACCTCGTTTTGATTAATTTCAGTTTGGGGTTCGTCGGAGCCGTAAAAGGTGAAGTGATCCTCAGCTACCTTGGTTTGGGAGTTGAGCCTGGAACTCCCTCTTGGGGAACCATGATTAACTACGCCAAGCAGGAACTGGCCCGCGGTGTATGGTGGGGGCTTCTCGCTGCAACCCTATTTATGTTCTTCTTAGTGTTGGCTTTTAACTTGTTTAATGATGCGTTAAGAGATGCACTAGATCCTAAACTGAAAAATAAGTAGATCCCAATGGATCAGCTCACTGAATCTTGTTGCAACAAGGACCAAGTGGGCGAGAGGCGGAGTAAAATGAGTTCTTCTCAAAATATCTTGCTAAGAATCGAAAATTTATCGGTTGATTTCAAAACTGACGATGGAACGGTAAATGCCGTCAAAAATATTTCGTTTCATATTCCAAAGGGAAAAACCGTGGGCCTGGTCGGAGAGTCCGGTTCCGGCAAGAGCGTAACCTCTTTGGCTATTATGAGATTGATTCCAAATCCCCCAGGAAAAATCACAAACGGATCCTGTTTTTTCGAAGGCAAAGACCTCCTAAAATTGTCCGAATCCGAAATGCGCCAGGTTCGTGGCAACAAAATATCGATGATTTTTCAAGAACCCATGACCAGTTTAAATCCTGTTTTCACGGTTGGAGATCAAATTGCTGAGACGCTCATTCTTCATCAACGTCTTGATAAAAAGCAAGCCCTTGCCAAGTCATTGAGCTTATTGGACCAAGTGGGCATTCCGCACCCAGAAGAGCGAATCAACTCCTACCCCCATGAGTTGAGCGGTGGCCAGAGGCAAAGAGTCATGATTGCAATGGCTATCGCCTGTGAACCCGATTTATTGATCGCTGATGAGCCCACAACAGCACTTGATGTAACGATTCAAAAGCAAATACTCGACTTGTTGGCAGACCTACAAAAGAAATATAAAATGAGCATCCTCTTTATCACGCACGATCTTGGCGTAATTGCGGATATTGCTGATGAAGTTGTGGTCATGTATCGCGGTGACATCGTGGAAAATGAAAGTTCTCACGAACTCTTTACCAAACCAAAACACCCGTACACCAAAGGTCTTCTCGCCTGTCGTCCTTCGCTCGATCGCAATCCCCTTCGTCTTCCGACTGTCTCAGATTTTATGAGCGAAGATGGAAAGGAGAAGTATTTTGATGTTGCGACTCTCAACCACATTAAAGAAGTAAGACCTCTCACCAAAGACAATCCCGTTCTGCTTGAAATCAAAAATCTGAAAAAATACTTTCCTCTCAAAAAGGGAATCTTTGGAAGTATTCTCTCTAGCATTCATGCCGTCGACGATGTGAGTCTCACTGTGAGAAAGGGACGAACTCTTGGCCTTGTCGGTGAATCCGGATGCGGTAAAACAACCTTAGGGCGGGCTTTGCTTCGTCTTGTTGAGCCAACATCTGGAGAGATCATTTACAACGGCGTCGATATCACCAAGCTTGGCCGGAACGAGATGAGAGCCATGCGCCGAAAAATGCAGATTATTTTTCAGGATCCCTATGCCTCTTTAAATCCGAGAATGACGATTGGCGCTGCCATTATGGAACCTATGGTTATCCACAATCTTGGTAACTCTAAAAATGATCGAATTGAAATGGCGGGAAAACTGATGGAGAGAGTGGGGTTGAGTCGAGCCATGCTCAATCGATATCCCCATGAATTCTCTGGCGGACAACGCCAACGAATTTGCATTGCTCGAGCGCTCGCCGTTGAACCTGAATTCATTGTCTGCGACGAATCCGTCAGTGCCTTAGATGTTTCCATCCAGGCACAAATTCTCAATCTCTTGCTTGATCTACAAGACGAATTTAACCTCACTTATATTTTTATCTCCCACGATCTTGCTGTGGTAAAGTTTATTTCAGATGAAATTGCCGTCATGAACAAAGGAGTGATTGTTGAGATGGCTGATGCCGTTCAAATTTATCGCCAACCTCAGCACGCCTACACTAAAAAATTATTAAGTGCGATTCCCAAGGGAACCCCAAAGGATATCTCCCTGTAGGTGAGATATCCAAACTCAACTTCACCCTTGCTATTTTGTTCCTGTCGAGTGGATGTTAAAGGGAGTTACGCCCAATCCGATGTTGATGTCGCTGGTTGTTTTGACGTCTCCAGTTACATCTACGGTGTTCGTTGTACCACCAGCCACATTGACGTCGGCCTTCATATTGGTCATCCCTTTGTAGAGAAAATATCCAAATAGCCCCGCCGCTGCGACTACCGCAAGAGGCCAGAGCCAAGCCTCCGCATGGGGCAAAATCTCTTTGCCCAATCTATCAAATAAGGATGCATTTTTTTGACGATCTTTAAGAACGAGGGCCTCAATTTTATTTAAGGCCGCATCGACATCTTCAAAATCGGCATTTGGTATAGAGACACCGGAAACTGAAATAACTGCCTCAGGATTCCGCTCAGCCTGGAGTCTGATAGCATCCCCGCCCTCTTTTAAAAATAGCTTGTTTGCTTCTATGGTCACTTCAGGTAGCTCATTTTTCTTGTAGGGCTCGACATATTTTGCAAATTTCTTGTACTGAACCTCTGTCATAAGAGGTTTCAGCCTCTCAAGGAATTGACCCATCGAGATCCTCTTAACACTGTCTGGTTTTGACTTGTTATATGAAATTCCCAACTGGCTCGAAAGAATCTTCATTCTTAAATTGACCGACTGTGGCTCGGCAAGCGCTGGTCCAAAGGACCAGACGACCGAAAAAACCGTCGCAATGGCACTTCTAAATAGAGAATTCATCGTCTCTCCTCACCTTTTCTTAGGAAATACTTCCAGTTATATCTGGTCGTCCATTTATCGGAACAATCAATTCCTAACTAAAAATCCGCCACAAAATTTTAGTAAGACCAAAATAGATTCTCTCTATCATTTACTCGCTCGACACCCTGACTAGATCCTATTAAGACATAAAAGAGTTTTAACGGTTTTCCTTATCTTCTCGACAGCAAACGGCTTCTTGATAAAATCCACTGCCCCCAATTCAAATCCCCTTCTAACGTCAAGATCTCCGGTTCGACCACTGACAAAAATGATAGGAATTTCCTTTAAACTAAGGTCTCGTTTCATCAATTGGGCAATTTCAAATCCATTGATCCAAGGCAGACCAATATCTAAAATAATGAGATCAATCGGAGTGTCATCTAACACCTGAGTCAAGGCCGTACCATCGGCCACCGACATCACTTTATATCCATCCGCTTCAAAAATCCTCTTCATGGCCTTCCGCATTGCTTCATCATCTTCTATGATGAGAATTTGTCGAGGATGTCCCTTTTCCAGTGATCGAAATGAATCCAGGGAAACGACCTCTCCCTCTGACATTCGATCTTTGGCCATGCGCTTTACTTTTTTTAAAAATTCGCTTGTATCCATTCTTCTGGAGTTGCCCATGGGTAATTTCAGTCCCTTCCTTTGAACTTTAATTCTTAACTTCGTGAACTCGTTCAATGATCATTTTGCTCAAGCCAACGTTCACAATCAATCGCAGCCATGCAACCTGACCCTGCAGCAGTTATGGCCTGCCGATACACATGATCTTGAACATCACCTGAAGCAAAAACCCCATCTACCGATGTGAAGGTCGATTTTCCTTTGGTTACCAGATATCCCATCTCATTCATCTGCAATTGCCCCTTGAAAATCTCTGTATTTGGTCGATGACCGATAGCTAAAAATACTCCATCCATGGCCATTTCATGAGTTTCATTTGTGAGACCATTAAAAAGCCGAATACCTGTCACTGAATTCTCTCCCAAAACTTCCTTCAATTCAGAATTATATATTACCTCAATTTTTGGATTTCGGAGAACTCGATCGACCATTATTTTTGAAGCCCGAAACGAATCCCGTCGATGAATAATCCAGACCTTTGTCGCAAATCGGGTCAAAAAGCTAGCTTCTTCCATAGCTGTGTCACCACCGCCAACAACTGCCACCTTCTGGTTACGAAAAAATGCACCATCACAAGTGGCACAGGCCGAGACTCCTCGACCACGAAGCCTCATTTCGCTCGGCAATCCTAAATACCTCGCGCTGGCTCCTGTCGATACAATTATTGATTTCGAATAATAAACATCCTTACCAACAACCACTTTAAAGGGAGGTTTGGAAAAATCCACGGAAGTCACATTCTTTGTGATAAAACGAGTCCCGAATCGCTCTGCCTGTTTGCGCATCAGACTCATCAGTTCCGGTCCCGTCACTCCGTCAGGAAATCCGGGGTAATTTTCGACGTCATTGGTCGTCATTAATTGTCCCCCGGCTTCTTCCCCCTCTATCATGAGAGGTTTTAGATTTGCACGTGCCGCATATATCGCAGAAGTCAAACCAGCAGGTCCCGAACCAACAATCAATAAATTTTCTAATTCTGAATCAGCCATAATGGCCCTCCACATGATGATAGATAAACTGGCGCCAGTTTAGCCAAAGACAAAAAAAAAGCAATTAAAGGAAGAATTCTATTCGGAGACGAGATGACGATCCAAAGTATCTAAATTGGACCATTTCCAAAGAATCTCAACAACCTCTTCAGGAGACCTTACCAATTCGGACTGACGTGGCGGAGCGTGAAGGGGCAGCAAATCTGTATCCATATACCCTGGGCTAAAAAGCCTTAAGTCAAAGGAAGGGTTCTCGAGATGAATACTCCGATACAATCCAAGGAGGCCATGTTTTGCCGCGCTGTAACTAGCACCTCGCGGATCACCTGCCGATTCAGATATCGCAGAACCGATCAACACAACTTGCTGAACTCCATGTTCCATCGCCCAATGTACAACTCTCGCCGCAAATAAGAATGTAACTTGAAAAGACCACCAATGGTCTTTCCAGGCTTTCTTTTCAAAAGCCCCATAGGGTCCGCCACCCGCAAAGTAGAAAACACGCTCTGGTCGAAAAATTTCAAGTTGATGGAAGGCCTGTATCTGCCCCTCTTCTCTCGAAAAATCGCAGGAAAAAAATTCAACAAGATCATTTTTCTGGCCTGTGCCTTGTTTAAGTTCAAGAAGATGTTGTTTCAACTCGCTCAGAAGCTCTGCTTTGCGAGCCACTAAAAACACTCGCCTATCCTCTGAATCCTCCCACATCCTACGACAGAATGAACGCCCGAACCCGCGACTCGCACCAAGAACTGCCAAACTTTTATTGCCATTTCCCATGCTTGGAGAATACCATACTTCAATGGTTCCATCCAAGACGTGACACGGCCCATAGGGCCAGCCCTAGCCCAAAGGAGAGCCCCTCACAGTGAGGCAATGATTTCATGCCAAATGTTCACCTCCCCCAAAAAAATATGAGCCTTTTTTTGAATCATCGGGCACCGCTCATGAAGAGCCTTCTGGCTGCCGGACTTCCGGTCGCCTCCTCATGTGGAGGCGATGGCGTTTGCGGAAAGTGTCGAGTGGAAGTTGTCTCTCATCCTGAAAATCTCACTCCACCAACTGAAATTGAAATGAGACGAATGCGAGAGCTTCATTTGACCCAACAAGAAAGACTCAGCTGTCAGGCGATGGTGATTGGGGACACATCGATCGAGTCATTCTATTGGTAGATTTTACTTTTCTCTAGAATTCTCGGCATTGCATTTGCTCTCCTGATTTGTCAGGAGGCATCTATGACCTATTTTTGTACTCATTTTAAAAGGCATCTGGTTCTCGTCCTAAATCTCGGACTCCTTGCTTGCCAAAAGGCAAAGATTTCTGAGCCAATCCTCGGTAGGCATGAAATCAAAATTGAGATCTCAAAGTCAGATACTCTCAATATGAATTCCTCACTCATACCCTCCCTGTCGCGCCATTGGGGCAATCTCCTTGCTTCAGATCATCTCAGTATAGGTTTGAAGGTGGAAACTCTACACGCACCGGTCAAACTACTTTGGATCACTACGTGTGTGGCCAAAGATAAAAAAATTGTTCAACAGGGTAGCATTCCACTCCCTGCGGAGATAAGAGCTTCCGAACTTCTCCCCCAAGATTTCTTTTTTGACCCGCAGGATAGCTACCCGATAGATATTCCCTGCTCGTTTAACTTCACGGCCAAGCAAGATTTGACGGGAGCCGTGCATACCTTTACCTATGAAACCCCCATCTATCTTGATCATTCAGGCCAAATTGTCATTCAAGATTTGATAACCAAAAAGCCAATTGATGATCTTGCTGAATTTGCCATCATCACAAAAGAATATTTCACCAAGGCGATGATTCAATTTCCCTTAGAGCAAATGATCGAGCTCACCTGTACACGCTTTCGCAGTCCCCTCACTGTTGAGCAGAACAATTCACTCGTAGTCGGAAGGCCCCTTTGGATTCATGAGAAAGCCCAAACTACAAATCCTCTTCAGGAATTCCCCCTGCAAACCTGCCGATTCATCGGCAAAGAGGACGGGCGAATCTCGTCATGGTCCCCCTATTTTGTTTTGAGATCAGAGCCAGAAAAACTGAATTTCACTTGGTCCTCCTCACATGAAATTGACAGGTATTCTCTTGAACTTCCCCTTCCTGCCATTGATCTCGGAAACCTCAATATCGAAAATGCTCACGGATATCCCCAACTCGTAGCCATTCCTAAGGCAGCAGAATTTGATATTCTCCCCCTCTGTTTCACCTCCGTCCAAGCTCGCCCTGGGCCGCTGATTCGCGTGGCCCAAGCAGAAATTTCTCCTCAATCAAATGCAAACTACAAACTCATTGGCGAAGAAGGGAATGCATGGATTCTTGAGCTTCTGCCTCAAAAATCAATTCGGGTTATCTACCGCTCAACTGTCAATCTCGAGTGCAGATGTCCTGTCGTAAGTGGCTCTACGTTTGGTGCGGCTATCGCCTACGGACACCTCGATCATAGAGAAGGTGGATATTATTTCCGGCATAGGAACGGAAATTCTCCATTGATTAAGGTGATGGTAGAAAATCCAATTAAAACCAATTTTTTTGTTCCCTTCTCGACCTGGACAAGAGAATCGCCTCTCCCTTTGACCTGGATCATCGCAATGAAAGCTCCTAAGATTAGTGACTACAGCGAACGCTTTGGCAACGAATCTATGCTGGGATGGCCAATCATCTCTTCTATTTGCCGTTAATAGAATTGCCATCGCCTTAGCGAGGGCAATTCTAGCATTTTGACTACTTGTACAAAATTGCGTAATGAATTGGATGACCTTGTCGAGTAAATATTTGTTCGAAATGCGTGACGAAATTGCCCTGTCCAAATTCAGACCGATGGAGATCGTAGGTCAAACCGCCTATTCGGTATGAGCTTCGTTTGAACCTCTCAACAGACCAATCAAAATAATCGCGACTATCTGTTTTGAATTCTAAGAAACAATCTGATCGCTGAAGCTGGAATAGCTTCGCCAAATAAGAATCCTGAATCAAACGATGCTTGTGCTTCTTCTTTTTATCCCAGGGATCTGGATGATGAATAAAAATATTGTTCAACTCTCCCTCTTCAAAAAGAAGATCCACAAGAGAGGCATTAAATCGTGCCATCCGCGCATTGCTCGCCCCTCCCCTTAGGGCACGCCGAATCGTTTGAATCAGTGGCTTAAATTTGATCTCAATACCCACTAAGCCACGATCAGATTCGACCTGACATCGATGAGCAAAGAAGTAACCATTTCCGGTCCCTACCTCTAGGTCAACCGGGTAATCAGCTCCCTGTCCAAATACCTTCTCCCGCCAGAGTCCTTTTAGGTGAAGGGCCCTCTCTTCGTTAAATGCCCACTCAGAAAAGTCCCCATCGAGAGCTTTTACGTAGGCATTGGGCCGAGGAATCTCCTTGGATCGTGAAAGGCGCAGATGGGCTGAAGTGGTCTCCATATGGGTTCTTCCTAGCAAATCGTCGGGTATTGAGCAACCATTCCTGTTTTAGTTTCGGTAAATAATATCTGATCTGCATCTGATCTCGCCCATTAGGTTGAAAAATTCAAAGATAAGTGCCAATTACAGTGGCTGATCACTTTTTTAGGAGAAATAGATGAAAAAATTGGCTGCTCGCTTGTTCGCCTTTTTCTTAATGATCGCACCTCAATGGATGGCTTTCGCCGTGCCGGCTGAAGGCACTAAAATGATGGTCTCTGGACCTTCACCCCATGCCATTGAAATCGCCAAAATAATTTCGGAAAAAGGCGGGAACGTCGTGGATGTTGCGGTTGGAGTGGGGCTCTCATTGAGTATCACCAATCCCTATTATGCGGCTTTAGGTGGAGGTGGATTTGCACTGATCAAAATGGATGGACCAGCTGAGGCGCTGGATTTTCGAGAGGTCGCTCCGGCAGCAACCTCTCCCACCTTTTATGCTGATAAGGATAAGGAGGCTTCGATCACAGGAGGAAAAGCCGTTGGAGTTCCAGGATTTCCTGCTGGTCTCTGGGCTATGCATAAAAAATACGGAAAATTGAAATGGTCACAACTCTTTGACGCCCCTCTTGTTCTCGCTGAAAAAGGATTTCGAGTGTCTGGGGAATGGCATGAAAAAACAAAGTCTACCTCAACCCGATTCAATGGAGCAGGAAAACGACACTATTTTAAAGTGGGTGCGCAGCCACAGCCCTACTTGCCCGGTGAAACCTTTCAACAAAGAGATCTTGCAAAGGCCTTGAGAATCTTTCGCGACAAGAACATTCAAGGCTTCTATCAGGGAGAAGTAGCCCAAGACATTGTTAAAGCCATACAAAGCTCAGGTGGAGTCGTTACTTTAAATGATTTAAAAAACTATACAGTCCGATGGCTGAAGCCACTCGAAGCCGATTTCAAGGGCTATCACCTGTATCTGATGCCTCCTCCTTCAAGCGGAGGCGTCGTCATCAAATCTGCGCTGAGTCTTATAGACCAACTTGAGCTAGAAAAACAAAAGCCGTTCAGCGTCGACGAGCTCCACCTTCTCGGAGAAATCCTCAGTCGATCCTTCCGGGGACGCTCCCTCTTAGGCGATCCCGACTTCTACAAAAATCCCTTAGATCTGCTATTGTCTAGTACCTATTTTAAAGAAATGGCAAAATCGATAAACATTCGAAAAACGGCTAAGTTGGATCCTCTGGCAGAATCCGAGGGGAAGGAAAGCGAAAATACGACTCATTTTTCTGTCATGGACAGTGATGGACGCTCTGTCGCCCTCACTGTAACACTCAATGGTGTTTACGGTTCAGCCGTGGTCAGTGATCGGTTTGGAATAGCTCTCAATAACGAAATGGATGATTTTACCACGCGGCCCAATGAGCCAAATATGTACGGGCTGATACAGGGCCAAGGCAATTTTGTTCAAGCGGGAAAAAGACCATTGAGTTCGATGAGTCCAGCTCTTGTGGCTAAAGACGATAAAATCGTTCTGTCCATCGGCTCTCCCGGGGGACCACGCATTATCAGCGGTGTCATTCAAGTTCTTTACCGAAGTTTAGTGACCGGGCTGAACATGGACGAAGCTATCCAGGCACCTAGAATTCACCACCAATTTCTGCCCCACACCCTCTACGTTGATAACCGCAGATTCTCGCCTGAGACCTTAGATGGCTTAAGAAAAAAACAACACTCCGTCGAGGAAAGTTGGATGGGACGAGTCTACGGTATTAGAAAAAACGAAAAGGGTTTTGTCGAGGCAGCTCACGATTTGCGCGGGGAAGGCGCATCGGGAGGATTCTAACGCCGCTGCTTGAGAAATTCATTGGGTTCAACTCGTGAACGCAGATGCTCGAGTTGAACCGGCATACGCTTTTCAAACTTTTCGTATCGGATCGGACAATCCTTCAAATCACAGACGCGACAATAGGCTCTTCGACAGGGATCAAGATGGAAATTCATTTCCCCACCGTAGAGATAGTTTTCGATGACTTGGCGTTCAAAATTTGTCGTTTTCCGATGTGCCTCGGTGACATTCCAAAACTCCGGAATCACAAGATGAGCATCAATATGGTGAAAGGCCCCAGAGCGAATGACCTTTAAATGATGAATCTGAATTATCCCTTCGAAAGACAGTTTCTGAAAAATCCGCTCAAGCTCTGCCAATGATTCAGGATCCTCCTCGTCTAAAAGCCCGGCCACGGACCTGCGGACCAATTTGATGCCCTCCCAAATAAGTAGCATTCCCGCCAGAATCGCAGTTGCGCTGTCTATCCATTGGAATCTTGTCAAAAATACGAGACCTAACCCTCCGATCACACCGATGCTCGTAACAAAATCTGAAATGAGATGCTTACCACTCGCAATCAAAGCTATGGAGTTATGCTTTTTCCCAAGTTTCATGATCACCAATCCCATGCCAAGATTGATAACTCCCGCAATGCCTACAACGACAAGCCCCATTCTTGGATTGTGTATGACTTGACGATTTGCCAAAGCATAAATTGCTTCGATGACAATAAGAACCCCGGCGAAGGAAATAAGTCCCCCCTCAAAGGCTGCCGAAAAAAATTCGATTTTTCCGTGGCCATAGGGATGATTCTCGTCTACGGGCTTGGCCGAATAGTAAACCACAAACAGTGCCAACCCGGCCGCTATAACATTGACGATGCTTTCCATAGCATCAGAGAAAACGGCCTGAGAACCGGATTGGCTATAGCCCCAGAACTTAAACAGCATCAAAAAGGAGCCCACCAACAGGGAAGAAATGGCAGCCCCTTTTATTATCGAAGATGAATGGCTTTGGCCACCGCCAAAAATTGTATTCGATGCTCCCCTAGACTCGCGGGAAAGCTCAGCATTGCCCATTTCTCCATCTCCTCCGGAAAGATCCTCTAGCGCACCTTTCTCATAAGTTTATTGTCAGAGGGCATACTAAGCTGATTTTGGTTATTTGATAAGTCAAATACAACAACGCAGTTACGACCTGCTTCCTTCGCCTGGTAAAGGGCTTGGTCTGCGTAACGAACCAAAGCTCGGGCATCTACAGATTGAGTCCCCTTTTCAGTGACGGCGAGTCCAATACTGACGGTTTGGCGAGCCACATGTCCATCGGTCTTGAATTCATGATCGCCTATGATTCGGCGCAACCGGTCGGCAAATGACCTTGCTCCCGCTAGCCCAATTTCGTTAAGAACGATCAGAAACTCATCTCCACCGTATCTCGCTCCGTAGTCAACGCTCCGAATATTGGTTCTGATGATGCGGCCGACTTCTGCAAGAACGAAGCTCCCAAAGAGATGATCATGGTTATCATTCACTGATTTAAAATAGTCCATATCCATCATTAACACGCTGACACAACGCTCATAGCGGCGAGCCCTATCAAGTTCGTTATCCAATTTGTCATAAAGAGAGCGCATATTGAACAGGCCGGTTAGATCATCCTTATCGACAAGGTCTTTGAGCTTCAGGTTTGCGCAACTAAGATCGTCATTCAACTGTTTAATACGTAACTGAGTTCGAACTCTTGAGAGAAGCTCCTTTGGGTCAAACGGCTTTCGTATGTAATCATCAGCGCCCGCATCCAATCCACGAACGACGTCATTCACATCCGACTTGCCCGAGACAAAAAGAGTGGATACATACTCGCTGCGCTCTCGCAAATATTTAAGCGTCTCAATGCCATCAAGACCGGGCATGCTGACATCAAGCAGCACCAGATGAGGCTGCCAGGCCGACATCTTTTCGATTGCCTCCTCGCCTGATCTAGCAACAACAACTGGATACCCTTCACATTCAAGCGCCACGCGAACAATACGGACGCTGGCCGGGTCATCATCGACAACCAATATCTTGGTTTTTGAGGTCGGTATAAGTTCACTCATGCAATCAGAATACCCCGTCCCGACCTGTCCTGTTGAACAAAATCGCCAGCCCTGGTCCAAAGACAGCCATCAGATTTAAGTCGACATCAAAGTCTTGAGGCAAAGTCCTTGATAAATCGTTACAATCTGAACTAGATATGAATCGGATGTTTAACAAAAATTTAACTTAAAGAGTCGGATACAGCCTTGTTTCTCTCTCCTGACTCGATGTGGAGCGATCGGTCTGCAAGCCGGTCGATAAACGAATGGCCTACCATCATAACCAAATCGATGAAAAGTGGCAGAGGACCTGGGAAAAAATGAAGGCATTTCAGGCCGAAATCGACCCCCATAAACCCAAGTATTACGCTCTGGATATGTTTCCATACCCTTCAGGGGCGGGACTTCACGTAGGACATCTGGCTTCTTATATTCCAACGGATATAGTGGCCCGATTTAAAAGGGCCAAAGGGTTCAATGTTCTTCATCCCATGGGATACGACGCCTTTGGATTACCTGCTGAACAGTACGCAATCAAAACCGGTATTCATCCGGCAGAGACGACAAAAAGCGCAATTGGAAATTTCCGTCGACAGCTAAAGTCTTTTGGAATCAGCTTCGACTGGAAGCGAGAAATCTCGACTTGTGAACCCGATTTTTATAAATGGACTCAATTTATTTTTTTAAAACTCTACGAAAGAGGTTTGGTCTACGAGAAGAAAGTTCCCGTTAACTGGTGTCCCGCACTCAGGACCGTCTTGGCAAATGAAGAGGTCGTTGATGGTAAAAGCGAACGAGGAGGACATGAGGTTCTCCGCGTACCGATGCGACAGTGGATGCTCAAGATAACTGAATATGCTGAGCGTTTATTAAAAGATCTTGATAAACTCGATTGGCCAGAGAGGACAAAAGAAGCACAGAGAAATTGGATTGGAAAGAGCGAAGGAGCAAGTCTCCGATTCAGGATAAAGGGACAAGATGATTTAGAAATAGAGGTTTTTACCACTCGGCCTGATACTCTTTTTGGAGCAAGCTTTTTGGTCATCGCTCCCGAGCACCCTCTTTCGATCCGACTCACCGGACCTTCACAAAAAGAGGCCGTTGATCAATATTGCCGGATCACTGCCGCCAAATCGGAGATAGATCGAAAAGTTGGAGCTGACAAAACCGGAGTGTTCACCGGCTCTTTTGCAATTAATCCCGTCAATGGAGAGGAAATTCCTGTTTGGATTGCTGACTATGTCCTTATGGACTATGGCACCGGGGCGATCATGGCAGTTCCAGCTCACGATAGTCGCGATTTTGAGTTTGCCCAAAAGTATCACCTGAAGATCAAGCAAGTCCTGCAATCGGATTTTGAATTGCCCTATGAGGGAGATGGCGTTCTCATCAATTCGGATTTTCTCAATGGCCAGAGCAAGGAAAAGGCTATTCACCTTATGATCAGTCACCTCGAAAGGACTGGCACTGGACATGGCAAAGTCCAATTCAAATTGCGCGATTGGCTTTTTAGCAGACAACGATATTGGGGAGAGCCGATCCCTGTCGTACATTACCAAAAGGGAGAGACCAGTCCCCTTAATTTTGACGAATTGCCTGTTTTGCTTCCACAAGTAGCGGACTACGAGCCATCGGAGGCGGGCGAACCACCCCTCGCCCGAGTCGAACATTTTGTTAACTATGTGAACCCAAAAACCGGTGAAAAAGGAAAACGATGCGCTGACACTATGCCCGGGTCAGCCGGATCGTCCTGGTATTTTCTTCGGTACACCGATCCCCAAAATGGATCCGCACCCTTCAGCAAAGATGCAGACAAATACTGGATGCCGGTCGATCTTTATGTGGGAGGGCCAGAGCACACGGTTGGCCACTTGCTGTATGCTCGATTTTGGCAAAAGGTCTTGTTTGATGCAGGCCTGACCGCACATGACGAACCCTTCCTCAAGCTTGCTCATCAAGGTGACATCCTAGGTCCTGATGGGCGTCGAATGTCAAAATCCCTCGGTAACGTGATTAATCCAGACGATATTCGAGAGAAATATGGAGCCGATTGTTGCCGCCTCTATATTTGTTTTTTGGGGCCCTTCGACAAAGCAAAGCCCTGGGCCAGCCAGGGAATTGAAGGCGTCAGGCGTTTCTTAGAACGTCTTTGGAGAGCTTGTGTCGATGATGAGGGAGCAACCATTGCCGACGAGAGCGCCCCCTCCCTCGAACTGACCAAAGTTCTTCACAAAACTATCAAAAAGGTAACATCGGATATCGAATCTCTTAGCTTCAATACGGCCATTTCCTCAATGATGATTTTGGTCAACGAGATGTATAAAGAGAATTCTCGCTCTCAGCTAATTTTACGACCTCTCCTTCAGCTTCTGATGCCCTTTGCCCCTCATATCGCTGAAGAACTTTGGGAAAGGCTCGGAGGAACAAGTTTAGTTTCTCTCGAGACCTGGCCTGAATTTGACCCTAACCTTGTTGTTGATGAAACCATCACCCTGGGGGTTCAGGTAAACGGAAAAATGCGCGGAACAATTGAAGTCTCCCCAGATTGCCCCGAAGAAAATGCGGTAGAGATCGCGAAATCATTGACAGGAGTTGGGAATGCGATAGATGGGAAGACAGTGGGGAAAGTCATCTACAAGCCAGGAAAGATCTTGAACCTTATAGTAAAGTAGAAATGCATTCCAGAGTTAAAATGGAGAGATAAATTGAATTGGTCTAAAGAACAGAGCTTACAACTTTATGGAATAAAAAACTGGGGCAGCGGATATTTTGGCCTTAATGAATCTGGAAATATTGAGGTTTCTCCTCAGGGGACTACTGGACCCAAGTTGGATCTATTCAATCTCGTTCAAGACTTACGCGAACGAGGAATTCGTTCACCTATCCTTATTCGGTTTCCCGATATCGTGAAGGCGCGAATTGGCCTTATCGCTGAATGCTTTCGAAAGGCCATTAACGAATGCGGATACAAGTCCCATTACCGTGGTGTGTATCCGATCAAAGTGAATCAACAACGGCACCTCGTTCAGGAAATCGTCGCCTTCGGACAAAAGACCCTTTTGGGGCTTGAGTGCGGCAGCAAACCCGAACTCTTGGTCGGTCTGGCCATGCTCGATACCCCTAACGCGCTTATCATATGTAATGGATTTAAAGATTGGGAGTATATTGAAACAGCTCTCCTTTCCAGAAAAATGGGAAAAGACACCATCGTGGTTGTCGATCGCCGGAGTGAGCTTGACACAATTCTTGAAGTTGCCAAACGGCTTGATATCAGACCAAAAATCGGTTTGCGTACAAAATTGATTACGCAGGGATCAGGCCGTTGGGTAGAATCCTCGGGAGCAAGGTCAAAATTTGGTCTCACTCCTTCGGAGATTGTCAATTGTGTGGATAAGCTGAAAGCAGAAGGCATGTTGGATTCCTTGGCCCTCCTCCACTACCATATCGGCTCCCAAATTCCCTCCATTCAAGCCGTCAAGGCCTCGATGAAAGAGGGAGCCCGTCTCTTTACCGAGCTTTATGCCTTAGGAGCAACTCCGACTTACATAGACGTCGGGGGTGGACTCGGCGTTGACTACGATGGATCTGGAAAAAGTGAAAGTTCGACAAATTACAGTGAACAAGAATATGCCAATGATATCGTCTCGATTCTTCAATCCGTATGCGATGAAAAAAATGTTCCACACCCTCATATTGTCACAGAATCAGGAAGGGCCACTGTGGCTCACGGAGCCGTGCTCGTCTTTGATGTCTTAGGACTCAATGAGGTCGCCAAAAAGGACGTCTCGCCTGTTGAAAAGGGAAAAGACAGTCGCCTTGTCGAGGAACTCTGGGAGATTTATCAAAATTTAAACGAGCAAAATCTCAACGAATTTTACAACGATTTGATTGAGAAGAAGCGAGATACTCTCCAGCTTTTCACCTACGGAGTTCTCAGTCTCGAACAACGAGCTAAAGCTGAGGATCTCTGTTGGGCAATCACCACGAAAATGGCTCAGTTGGCAAAGCGGACCGGAGATGACGAGATTCGCTACGAACTGGAGGCCGAACTCTCTGACACCTATTTTTGCAATTTTTCTGTGTTCCAATCACTTCCCGATTCGTGGGCCCTCGGTCAGATTTTTCCGGTCATGCCAATCCACCGCCATACCGAAAAGCCCGACCGACGCGCTGTACTCGTTGACCTTACTTGTGATTCGGACGGAAAAATTGCAGAGTTTATTGACGTCAGTACTGGCGATACCCAAAAATATTTGGAAGTTCACTCCTTAAAAGAATCTGAGCCCTATTATATCGGCGCTTTCCTGTGTGGAGCCTACCAAGAAATTTTGGGTGACCTTCATAATCTTTTTGGTGATACGGATACCGTTCATGTGTCCATTCATGAGAATGGCTACAATCTCGATCATGTGGTCGAAGGAGACTCCGTTGCTGAAGTGCTATCCTTCGTAGAATACAATAAGAGCGAGCTCGTCGAAAAATTAAGGCAGTTTACGGAGGCTGCCATTACTGAAGGCCGCCTCACCCGACAAGAAGCCCGCTTGCTGATGAAAAACTATGAGGTTGGATTGTCGGGATACACTTATCTTGAGGACCCCGAATGAGCTTTGATATTGGGATGCGCTTTTTTATGAGCCAAACCCATCCGTTTTAAAAAACTCAGACATGCCTGGGATCAAAAGCGTTTCTAACACCCTCTCCAATGAGATTCAGAACCGTCAGCGTGATGATCATGGCTGCCGAAGGAAAGGCAGCGAGCCACCAGGCAATTGTGAAGTAACTGTTGGCTTGCTGAAGTAATTCTCCCCAACTTGGCGTGGGCGGGGGCAGTCCGAATCCCAAATAATCGAGAGCCGCTAAGGAATAGACATTTCCCGCAATCGAAAAAGGTGAAAATGTTAAAATTGGCCCCAAGGCGTTGGGCAGCACGTGTTTAAACATCACCTGCCAAGACGACAACCCCAGCGCACGACCCGCTTCCACGAATTCTCGTTTTCGCAATTTTAAAAACTCGGCCCTCACATAAAGTGAAATTAACATCCAACCAAATACTGAGGTAAAAATCACGAGTGTCCAAAGTCCAGCTCCAAAAATGGAGACGAGAGTAATAAGTAAAATAAACACAGGAACTGACTCAAATACTTCGACCACCCTCTGTCCGATCAGATCGCTCTTGCCCCCCATGAAGCCCATGATGGATCCAAAAATAACACCTAAAAAATATGAAAAAAACCAAGCCAAAACGGAAAACCCGATGCTGTATCGAAATCCATAGATCAGGCGAGACAAAACATCGCGACCGCGATCGTCAGTCCCAAACCAGTTCTGTGAGGTCGGTGGCGCTGGATAAGATGCTAATCCATTATTTGATTCCAGAGGATCCCAACGAACCAATGGCCAAACGACCCAATCATCAAAGCTCATTTCCAACCGACGATAATTAGTCACGTAAATATCTGTTTGGCCAAATTCTGTTGGATGATAGGTTTTGAAAACTGGGAAATACAAATGCCCGCGATATTTCATTGCTATGGGTTTGGAATTAGACCAAATTTCGGCCGTCAAACTCAAGAACAACAAAAATCCCAAAACCCAAATTGAAACAACCGAGCGCCTCATCTGCTTGAAGCGCCTCCACCGCTTTAAAGTGAGCTCGTTTTGTATATACCGCTCAATCATCATGAGAAATCAATCCTTGGATCAATAAGGGTGTAGCTAAGATCACTGAGGAATCGACCCACTAGCATCAAGATGCTCTGAAAAAAGATCAGGCCCATGATCACATTGTAGTCTCGATCAAGAGCTGCCTTGTAACTCAATAGACCCATCCCATCCAAATTAAATACTTGTTCGATTACAACCGAACCGGCAAAGAAAAAGCCCAAAAAGGACGCTAAGCCTGTGGCAATTGGAATCAAGGCATTTCTCAAGGCATGTTTGTAAACGACTGACTTCTCAGCTAGCCCCTTCGCTCGCGCCGTTCGTACGTAATCCAGTCTAATTTCATCTAAAAGAGAGTTTTTCATTAAAAAGGTCAGAACAGTGAAGTTTCCAATGACATAACAGATGAGCGGCAAAATAAAATGGCGACATCGGTCTATTAATTGATCCCACACGCCCATTTCCAAGTAATTGTCAGAATAGAGATCTCCCAGAGGGAACAAATCCAGAAAAGCCCCTCCGGCCAGATAAACCCTCAATAAAATGGCTAAAATCAAAGGCGGTATAGAATAAAGGATCATAAGAAAAAAACTGGAGATCACATCAAATTTTGAACCGTCCCGAATCGCCTTCGCAATTCCCAAAGGAACGCAAACAAAGTAGGTCATTAAGAGCGATATAATTCCAAATTGCAAAGAAACAGGAAATTTGCTTGCTATGACAGAAGTTACAGGCTCTTCGTAGCTAAAACTTTCTCCAAAATTAAGAGTGATAATGTTTTTAAGCCACAATCCATAGCGAACGTAAACGGGCTTATCGAAACCATATTGCTTTTTTAAGGCCTCTACTACTTGAGATGAAACTCCAAGCTCAGAAGTCTGATTGGATCCACCACCTCCCATAGCCCCACCGAACCTCATCTTCATTATCTTCTGTTCGACAGGACTTCCAGGCGCCAAATTAATAATAGCAAAAGAGAGGAGAGTTATTCCTATCAGGGTTGGGATCATCATAAAGAAGCGACGAACGACGTACCTCAGCATGAAAACACCTCCGACCCAGGGGCCGAGACACACAGGCCAATTTTACCAACTGCCTAATCCTTTCGAATCCACCATGTTTCAATCCCAACTCCAAAGGAATAAGCAGGTTTCTCCATTTTCATCTTAGAGGTGTGGGCGTAAAGGAAGGACTTGTTGTTAAATAAAAAAGCATACGGAGCATCGTCTGCGATTTTTTCATAAATCTCTTGATAGATTTTGATCCTTTTCGCTCGATCCAGTTCCTGGCGACCCAAATCAATCAATTTATCTACTTCAGGATTTTTGTAATTGATGAAATTAGAGCCACCGGCTTGAGCACTTTCTGAGTGCCAAATTTGCTTCGGATCATTGTCAACGCTCCCCCCTCCCCATCCGAGGCTTACGGCATCAAACTTCCGCTCATCCAGGGCCTTCACGAAGCTATTCCATTCAACCAGCTTTATCTCCATGTTAATTCCAGACTTTTTGAGGTCCTCCTTGTAGATCGTCATATATTTTTCAGCGTCTTTGCTCGCCATCATCAAAGTAAATTTAAACGGAACAAGCTTCCCATCAATCTTTTTTTCAAGAATGCCATCTTTGTCCAAATCATCCCAACCCTGCTTCTTCAGGAGAGCCACGGCTTTGTCTGAATTGTACAAAATTGGTTTCACTGAAGGATTTGCGTAGGGACTTTGCTGATACCAGGGACCTGTCGCCAAAAGAGATAATCCAAACCGAAATTTTTCAATCATCAATTCCCGGTTCATGAGATGGGCCATCGCAATTCGAACATCTCGTTCCTTAAATAAAGGACTCGAGAAATTCCAACCGACAAATCCATAAGGGCGAGGACCTTGGTGATCAACTTTCTTTTTAATCGCCGTTTTTCCCCATGGCTGATGATTTGTCTTCTGAACATAGGCCTCGGGAGTAATTTCAGGGATGAGGTCAATTTCGCCCTTCTCCAGCCTAGCCAACTGAGCCATTTCCTCTTTGATAAACCGAAACTGAATTTTATCCCACTTGAACTGACCAGCATATCTTGGATCTGTATACCCCCACCAATTCGCGTTTCTCTTAAGAAGAATTCCTTTTCCTTTATCGTACTTTTCGAGCTGATAGGGGCCCGACCCAATTAAAATTTTCGTATTCTTTTGCGAAACATCTCCATAGATGTGCTCGGGAACAATGCTTAAAAATCCGCCGCTAGCCAATACCTTGAAGTTATTGAAATATTTTTTCTTTATTGAGAATTTGATCGTGTGTTCATCAACCACCTCAGCTTTCTCAATATTTTCAAAATAAGGTCGGATATGAGCCGTGTCGAATTTACTGTCTTTATCAGCCACAGCATCAAAACTAAATTTCACATCTTTCGCGGTGAGGGGTTTGCCATCGTGCCATTTCACATTTTTTCTCAAATGAAATACATACCACATCCCCTTGGGATCCTCTTCGTAGCTTTCGGCAAGGGCTGGATCCATTTCATTTGTTTCAACATTTGTCGTCATAAGGCCATCAATCACAAACTGAGAAACCTGGCTTGAATAGTTGTCCGTGCTCGTCAATGGATTGAGTTTTTCGGGCTCTGATTGGAGGACATAATAAAATGTGCCCCCGACGGGAGCCTTTACGTTGCCGAGAATTGGATTCTGAATTTTATTGCTCGTCGCAAATGCCTGTCCCAAAGTCAAAAAAATACCAATCGCAGACAACACCAGTATAAATATTTTCATAACTACTTCCCCCTCTTTCACCTGACTCACACAAGAAGCCATGCTGTTTCAATCTATCCGACACAAAAATTTTTTCAAGGCGATACAGACATGGTCGTAGGAATATTTAGGTTTTTATCGACTTAATGGTCGAATCAAGCCTATATTGATCCTCAATAAAATGAGGTTTAGTTACTATGTCCCAGAAACCCTGGTTTGCCAAAGGGCTGAAATTTGAATGTCAAGGGAGCGGAAACTGCTGTATTTCCCGAGGACAATACGGATTCGTTTATCTAACGAAGGAGGATCGGAAGCGCCTTGCTAAGATACTGGATCTGACTACCTCGGCTTTTGTAAAAAAATACTGCGATAAAAGTGATGGTTTCTTTCATCTCAAAGAAATTCAGAATAGACCGGAGTGCGTTTTTTTACTTAAAAACAAATGCAAGGTTTATAAAGCTCGACCCACTCAATGTCGCACCTGGCCTTTTTGGCCGGAGACCCTCTCTCCAAAGTCATGGAAAAAAGAAGTTGTCAATTTCTGTCCTGGAACTAACAAGGGTCAGGTCCACTCTGCTCACGAGATAAGAGAGCAGAGAGACCAACAGATTGAATGCGATCGCCAGTTGATCAGCGAGCGTACTTTTTCCTAAGACTCTCGCGAATCTCAGCTCCTTCAATGCTTAAACGGGTCCAAGGAATTGCCAACAGCCGATCAGGCTCAATCGCCTCTTCAGTCTCCTCGCAGATTCCATAGTTCCCACTTTCAATGCGAGACAAAGCAATCTCGATTTCCATGAGTTGCTTTCGCAGACGTTCCGTCATACTTAGGAACTCGCTCTCGGCCAGAGCCCTCATCGTCTGGTCTCCTTCGTCGCCCCCCCGATCCTCGGATGTATGCAGATCCATGCGAGCTTCCTTGACTCGATTCAAAAGCTCAGCTTTTGTCTCGAGTAATTTTCTTTTGCATTTGTTGATTAAATCACCTGATAGACTGCTCATTTTAGCTCCCCCCCTTGTATGCATTTCAGTGCCAAAATGGAACTGAACTATTTACACACAACCGCTGCTGTCTTGGCAAGATAAATTCTTACATGCTCTTAAATCTTTTAACTTCTCTACTTGCAAGAAAAATGACAGCCATGGAGCGTGCTGGCGAATTCTTGCTTCCCTTCCTTAAATCAAATTCCAATTTTTCATATTGCTGAAAAGCACATCGTCTCATAAAGAGAATCATTACAAAAAATATGCTTAATTTGTAGGCAGTTCATCCATAAATAACTAAAACAAATCTTCATTATTTATGAAGCGGCTTACTAAAATCCAATTCGACTCACAGTGACAGGACGCCACACTGCCGAATCGTGAACCCAAAAGGAGTTCCCAAAATCATCTTCTACTTGATACCAATCCTCTCGGCGATCAATTCGCTTGAATGGCCAATATTTATCAGCAGTCGCGTAGGCCGCTATAGGAAACTCTGTTCCGGGCCCAGCTCTAAGATTGGCAGTCTTTCCTCTCACTGAGACACACTGATACTGAGTCGTCACGAATCTCGCGGAGACCCAGTGTTGATCGCCATTTTGATCCTCCACCTTGTACCAAGCGCCCTTTTTTTCCAATCGAACAAGGGGAGTAAATTTTCCTACAGTCCACGTGATAGGGGAATTGGGATCCGGCGATGACCTCAAATTGGCCTCAACAACCTTGACACAAAGGCCTTGAGCCGTCGATGTCACAAAACAAAAAAAGTAAACTACAGCCTGCCACTTCACTGTTATCTCCTTCCCCTTGAGCCTAGCAAGTCTGGAAGGCTGATGCATCAATTCTTATCCACATTTTCTTTTAGCTTGATTGGACTGATATCTATGATTTCCCCCTCCCCTCGATTATGAGGCGAGGTTACCGATGATGACTTCTCCTCTTGGCGAAAATCCCAGGAAGCTCTGTAGATTTTAAACTCTCCACTTCGTACTTTTGATTCCACCGAGCGTTTAATGAGCACAACAATCACTCGTCTCGAAATCGGAAGCAACAGGAATAGGCCGAGGAAATCAGTTAAAAATCCAGGCGCAACAAGCATAATGCCACCAAATACAGTCAATGCTCCCTCGAGGAGAGAATCCGCCGGCATCTGTCCATTGAGTAAACTCTCATTTATCTTTCGCCAAATCACTCGACCCTGGCTTTTAGCTAAGAAAATTCCCAAGAATCCACTCACTAAAACTGCCAGAAGAACCACACCGACCCCAACAATTCCCCCCATGCGAATCAGCAGGATCAAATCAAAAATGGGCAATACAAATAGTAACAAAACTATCCAAGCAAACATTTACATCTCCAAGATTGCACTAACTGGACAATGATCCGAACCCAGCTGATCCCTTTGTATCTCTACAGATTGGACGCAACTCAAAAGCCCTTTGCTTACGCAAATATGATCTATTCTCCATCCTCGATTATCAGTCCGAGCCATTTTTTCACGATAAGACCACCAAGTGTACATACCCTTTTCCTCCGGATAAAACTTGGCTACCAGGTCAACAAAACCTAAATCTAAAAATCGTTCAAACCATTCTCTTTCTTCAGGTAAGAAGCCGCTCACCTGACTCAGTCTCACCGGATCAAACACATCAATATTGCGATAGGCCACATTGTAATCGCCCACCACTATGAGTTCTCGCCCCCCATCAATTCCTGATTTCAAGTGACGGCAAAATTTCTCCAAAAAATCCTGCTTGAAAGCATGCCTCTCTTCGCTGGCCGAACCATTGGGAAAATAGACGTTATAAAGAACAAAATTTTTATGTTCCGTGATGACAAAGCGGCCCTCATGGTCAAATTTTCGAATACCTATTCCATGACGGACCTTCAACGGCTTATCTTTCAGGTAAGTCGCTGTTCCACTGTAACCCGGCCGATGAGCGGATGACCAATGTACCTCCCTTTCTGGAAGCTGCAACAGTTCTTGACTCAATTGCTGAGGGTGAGCCTTCGTCTCTTGCAGGCAGAAAATATCCGGATCCTCTTGCTTCACATAATCAAAGAAGCCCTTTTTTGCCACTGATCGAATTCCGTTCACATTCCAAGTTACAAGCTTCACAATTCCTCCATGTCAGATCGAATCTATCCCACAGCTGAGCCACCCTGTGCAATGAGGGTGTAACACCGCAGTATTTTTCATACCCTGGGCCGCGCTCCCTTTGCTATAGTTTGTATTTCTTGCCGCTCAATTCGTGATGTGGCAGATTCGAGTTCCGGTATTTAAATAAGAAGCCTGAGTTTCGGTGTTTTTGTTAAATAAGGAGGAATCCATGCCAATGATAGGTCAACCGGCCCCTCAGTTCAGAGCCCCCGCCGTCGTCGGAGGAGACTTCAAAGACATCAGTCTCACAGATTACAAAGGAAAATGGGTTGTTTTGTACTTCTATCCTCTTGATTTTACTTATGTCTGCCCTACCGAAATCACTCAATTCCGAGACAGTCTTCCCAAGTTTAAAGAGGCCGGTGCTGAGGTGATTGGTGTTTCCATAGACTCCGTCCACTCCCATCGTCGTTGGATTAAAGACGACTTGGGTGATCTAGGTTACCCTCTGATTGGAGATGTCACCAAGCGGGTTTGTCGCGATTATGGCGTTCTCATTGAAGATGCCGGGATAGCGACGAGAGGGACTTATATTATTGATCCCGAAGGAGTGATCCAATACATTGCCTTGCATAACCTGAAAGTCGGTCGGGACACAAATGAAATTCTCCGCGTTTTGCAAGGGCTTAAAACGGGTGAGCTTTGTGGCGCTGGCTGGAGACCCGGAACAAAACACGTCTCCATCAGTTGATCTTTCTTTCGATGAATAATGATCTTTTTTATCAAGAGTTTAAGAGAAAACTTTTTGAGAATTATCCTTCGACAGAAGCCATCCCCGACCTGGATCTTCTCCATATGGTTTCTCCTTATGTGATCGAAGTTGAAAATGGGACCATTGAAAGAATTCGCAGTTTTATTGAGTCCGCCTATTCTCTTTCTCGAACAGCTGAATATCAGGCGAAGATCCAAAAAGACGATACAGAGGTGTTCTCGCATCCAAGCAGAAATCAATCGGTGTTGATGGCTTATGATTTTCATACACCCCTGCAGCGAGAATCTCTGATTGAAATAAACACCAACGCAGCCATGTTTTTGATATCAGATTTACTCAACCAGATTCAGGGAATACACCTGAAGTCAAAGAATGGCTTGAGTCCCATTCAGGCGCTAAAGGAATCATTTCTTGAAGAGTTCAGAGCTTTTTCTCGGAGTCCCACGTTCTCACCCAAAAAAATCGTCATTACTGACGAAAATTTGAAACAACAGAAAAGATATGTCGAGTTTCTCATGTATAAGGATCTCTTCGCCAGCTGGGGCTGGAATCCCGAAATTGTCGAATTTCAGGACCTGCGTCCGGACCCAAGCTCTCGATCGCTGCTAACTCCAGCTGGAGAAAGAATTGACCTTCTCTATAACCGATATTGCGATTTCTATTTATCTCGTCCCGAATCTCAACACCTTCGTCGTGCTTACTTAGAGGGCTGGTGCTGTGTCTCGCCAAACCCATTTGAGTATCTTTTACTCGCGGATAAAAATCGAATGGCGGAGCTCAGCTCGCCCACCTTTCAAGATCAACTTTCAAATGCCATCTCACCGGCCTCCTGGAAAGCTCTTAAATCATCAATTCTTCCGACCTTTGATATTCAGTCTTTTCAGGACCGAGAAACTCTTTGGAACAATCGAAAAAAGTTCATTTTTAAGCCAAAAAATCAGTATGGAGGTAAATCTGTTTATCGAGGAGACGGACTTACACACAGTGTCTTTGAGAGAGCCGTGAATGAAAACTTTTTGGTTCAGGAATACGTTCCCGCCCCCGAACCAAGGCTTACAAAGCCGTCTCCTTTACCCAAGGCTTGGAAATATGATCTCCGCTTTTATGTCTATCGAGATGAAATTCAAAATATTGTAGCCCGACTTTATAAGGGTCAAGTCACTAACTTCCATGAACCTCTTGGTGGTTTCGCGTCGATAAATATCATCTGATAATAATTGGATAAAAACAGACAAAATGAGCCTTGATTCTTGGCAAATCCAGCTGAAGAGCTGAGAAATAACGCCGATAAGAAAAAGTAGGCGCCAACATAGCGAAGTCCAATCATATTGGGAGTGTGTCGATTTGAGTCAAAAACACCTTGCTTATGACAACACAAAATTATTCGAGAAAAGCCCAGATAATTCGAATAATCAAACTTCCTATTCTGCCTTTGACCAGCTCAACGGTGATCATCCCTGGCGCGATTTTGTTCCAGAGGGATTAATCAATTATCCCGTCCGAATCCTGCCAAAGGGACAGATCGCATATTTTAATTACTCACTTGCAAAGGAAATGGGCCTTCTCCCCGAAAGCCACCCTTCCGAGCTCAATGCGGAACTGAGAAAAAAAATAATCTCTACTTTTAGTTTGCGAATTATCAATGAATACGATCAAGAGCAGGGAATTCAGTATCCAAAAAAGCATATGAAATCTCATCCCTATATGGCGACGCGCTATCTTCAGCTTCAACACCCAGACAAATGCGGAAGAACCAGTGGTGATGGCCGATGCATTTGGAATGGTTTGGTCACCCATCAGGGAGTCATATGGGATGTGAGCAGCCGAGGAACGGGCGTCACGGCCCTTGCCCCGGGCTCGGTAGAAGCCGGCAGACCCCTTCAGTCTGGCGCTACTCATTTTGGATACGGCTGTGGAATGGCTGATCTAGACGAACTTTACGGAGCAGCTATTCTGGCCGAGATTTTTCACAATCAAGGAATCGAGACCGAGAGAATCCTAACCATCATTGATTTGGGGAATGGTACTGGCATTGGCGTGCGGGCCGGAAAAAATCTCATTCGACCTGCTCATATGTTTCTTTATTTGAAACAAGGCAATCTGGAAGCTCTCCGCCGCTCTGTCGACTATTTCATCATTCGTCAGCACCGAAATGGGGAATGGAATTTTGGCATTCATCATCCCCATAAATACCAACTTATGCTAAAAAAGATCATTTCAAATTTTGCCAAATTTGTCGCTAAACTAGATCGTCAGTACATATTCGCATGGCTTGACTGGGATGGAGATAACGTTTTAGCGTCCGCAGGAATTATCGATTACGGAAGTGTGCGACAATTCGGTATCCGTCACGATCAGTATCGATATGACGATGCAGACAGATATTCAACCAGTCTGAATCAGCAAATACCCAAAGCCCGAAAAATGATGCAAGCATTTGTTCAAATTGTTAATTACTTGGAAACCGGCCTCAGACAACCCTTCGTTTCCTATGCCCAAAGCTCGTCTCTTCATGATTTTGACCGTCTCGTTGAAAGGGAATTGCATTTCGAATTTTTAAAACAGTTAGGTTTTTCCATGAAGGAGGCTCATTCTCTCATGGAAAAGCATTTACCAAAGATAAAAGAGCTCTACCTTAATTTTTCGTTCTTGGAGCGAAAAAAGACCCGGCGCCAGGCAAGGAAGGTCGCCGATGGAATCAACAGGCCTGCCGTCTATAATTTGAGGGTTGTTATCTATCAACTCGCACTGTTTTTTAATGACTGGGCAGCAAACTTGACGAATGCACAGTATCCTATTGATGAACTTTTTGGATGCATGCTCTCAGAGCATGCATCCAGCAAAGATTCAATCTTGACCACTTCTACCGAAAGGCGTTTGACTCGATTTCAAGAACAATACCGGCAGATTATTGAGATTACGATACAGGCATCGAAGCGAAGCCCCACATCTGTGATGTTCGAGATTTTTCAGCGAGCGAACCTCATCAATCGCAAAGACCGAATAACGGGCAATGCACTGATACATATTGTCGGCGAGCTGATGGATGCGAAAAAAGAGGGCCTCTCTTTTGCCGAAACACAGAAAGTCATCGACGAATTCATTTCCAGTCAAAGCCTGAATCTGGAAGCTATCAGCTCTCCAAGGGAGCCTAACCGCCTCCCTAAGCCAATAATATTCAATAGGCGAGAAAAGAAGCTCTTGTCCGCTGTGCTCACACTTATTGAAGGTCATAAAGAAGATATTTAGGCGAATTCCTGCGAGAAATATTGCGCAGCATTATTTTAGTGCCCATACAATTGAACAGCTCTAGATGATAGTGATATGGGGTTACACCATGAGGAGCTGTTGATGATTGTGATTACAGGGGCCACAGGCTTTATAGGTAGCGCTCTACTTTGGGAATTAAATCAAGGGGGTCGCGAGAATATCCTCATTTCTGACCACATCCCACCAACTGAACGTCCCCAGCTTTTCTCCAAGCTTTCCTTCGAAAAATTTGTCTTGGCCAATGAGTTGCTCGAATATCTCAAAGCCCTAGAGAATCCTCCTGAATACATTTTCCACATGGGGGCATGCTCCTCGACCACCGAAAAAGACATAAATTATCTGAAAAAAAACAACACTCTCTTTACAGAGGATCTTTTTGATTACTGCGCAAGAAATGAAGTTCCCTTTCTCTACGCGAGCAGTGGTGCTGTTTATGGAAATGGAGAACACGGATTCGATGATCAAAGTCCTCCCACTCTCTTTAGTCCCTTAAACCCCTACGGTTGGTCAAAACTCAATTTCGATGTGATCGCTTTGCAGAAAGATCAATGTCCCCCTCACTGGTACGGCTTGCGTTTCTTTAATGTCTACGGCCCCAATGAGTATCATAAGGGAAGCATGGCAAGTGTGGCTTATAAGGCCTTTCTCCAAATTCGTAAAAGCGGCGAGTTAAATTTATTCAGGTCCCACAATCCTCTCTACCCGGACGGAGGACAACTGCGAGATTTCATTTACATCAAAGACATTACAGAGTGGATGTTAGAAATAATGAACAGAAAAGGCCAAGTGGGGTCCGGAATATACAACATGGGATTTGGAAAAGCTCGAAGTTGGCTAAACCTCGCTTCCTCTGTATTTCATGCACTGGATAGACCCGTGAAAATCAATTGGATCCCTGTCCCTGAAGACATTCGTGCTCAGTATCAATATTTTACCGAAGCCAAATTGGACAAGTTACTCTCGGCCAGTATGCCATCACCAAAATGGTCACTCGAAGATGGTATTTTTGATTATGTGACCAAGTACCTACAAAGACCTGACCCTTATCTATAAAATGATAGTTCTTCCAAGGAATAATGAGTGGCGCTGACAATAAGACGAATGGAATTTTCCTATTCTCTCAGAAAACTTCAACCCGCATGAAAACTGGATGTTTCAATAAATGCCAAATAGATATTAATCTTGTGCTTGTCAGAACAATTTATCCAAGTAATATTGGCTCGGTCGCCAGAGTTATGGGAAACATGGGGGCCCGCCGCCTCATTTTGATTGACCCCCAGTGTGAGATCAATTCAAAGGCTCGAGAGAGTGCCGCTGGCGCTCAAAAATACTTGGCTTCGCGATCAACATACTCTCATTGGGATGAATTTTACCAAAATGAAATGTCTGGAGTCAGGATTGGACTGACACGCAGGACTGGAAAACTCCGCACTGACATCTCATTGAACAACGTACTTTCCAAATTAAATCTGAATCTTTCTGAGTCATATCCTCTGCAAATCTATTTGGTTTTTGGTCCAGAAGACAATGGACTCTCTGCCGATGATTTGGCCCTATTAAACTTTTCAGCATGCCTTCCCATCTTTGGTAAGTTTCCCAGCATGAATTTATCACACGCAGTTTTACTGGCTTGCTACCTCGTAAAAGATTGGGCCCAAGCCCTGACCCTGACGATCGACCAAATAAACCCAGATATAATTGACCAGCCAAAAAATAAACCTCAAGAGAGCCTCATCGGTAAGCGCAAAGCAAATGGTCTCTATTTTCCCGATGAGTCAATCCGAATTTGGTTGGAAGCAATCGGATTTTCACTAGAAAAACGTCGTGCCAGCGCCTATACAACCATTCGACGCCTCCTACTTCAGAATCAACCTAGCGAAACAGAACTCCACGTTCTCGAAGCGGTTCTCCAGCAAAATATCAGAAAACTCCGAAATGCTTCAATGGCAAGTGATCGCTCAGCTGGTGACTCGACTCCAAAGTGAGCTAATTATTTCTTTGTCTGCTTTTTGAAAAGGCGACCGACGATCGAAGTGAGCTCTCCCGTAAACGTATCAGTATTAGTATCTCTAGGCATTCGAAGGCTTGCAATCTCCCTCCTGACATCAATCATCCCCGGCTCAATAGCGAGCGCCTTATCAAACTGAGCCAGAGCTCCATCCAAATCGCCTGATACCTTCTTAACAAGTCCAGAGACAAATAGATAGACTGGATTCCTGCGATCTTCCGCCTTAATTCGATCCATTTTTTTTTGAACTTCCTTGAGCACATCCTCAGGCAGTCTGTCTCCGTAGGCCTTGATTGTCGCCCAGCTCCAGTACAAGTACAGATTGTCACTCGGATAGGACTTGATGCTTTCGTTTAGCTTTACAAGAGATTCTTTAACCTTTCCACGGCGCAATAGTTCCAATCCTTCTTCCGTCAACTTCTCAGAAATCATTTACTTCTCAGCCTCTTTCTGCTTCTTTGATTGTATAAATCGATCTCTCTTCCCCTCATTACCCACAATATCATAGGCATCGGATACAAGTGCATAAACTCTGTTCACAATTGACTTCAATTCCTCTGGGGCCGCTGAAGAAATCTTATCTGGGTGATTGGCTCTGGCAAATTCCTTGTAGATTTTTTCTGCGTCCTTAATTTCAACTTTTCCCCCTGCCCCGAAGTACTTAAAAATCTCGAACGGATCCTTTCCGTCGATATCACGAAGTATGGTTTTCAGTCGTAGAAGCTGATCGTCTCCACCTTTTGCCCGCTTGACATCATCAAATATGATCAGTCGTCGAAGTGCGATCAAATGTATAAGCCTGTAGAATTTTGTCTTGTCCCAATCATGTGCCTGAAGAAGTTCCTCGATTGTCTTCTCACTTGGAAGTTCCTCGAGAAAGGTGGGACTTACTTCGCTCACAATCTTGTCATAAACTTCATGGGAACTCGAAAAGTCGGGACCCAATCTCATCGGATGATCAAGCCAAGGAGAATAGAATTCCTCTAACCACTTCAAAGGATAATACTTATTGATCACCTTGTAATAAAAGGAATCCAGCATTGAAGAGGAAACCCCCTCACCTAAAGATTTTACTCTCTCCGGTACAAAATTAATTTGAAGTTTCGATTCCTTTACCAGTTTTTCTAGGTCGTAAATGATTTGATCCTTTTTTATAAGTCCGGATGCGTGAGGACTGATTAGATTTTCAGCTATAAGATTTTTAACCACGTCTCCCCGACGTTGCTTCTCAGGGAGTTCATCAAAATCAACGGTGGTTAAAAAGCCTGCATCAACCAGTAGTTTTCCCAACATGGATCCGCTGTCGGCGGTATCTACTTTGTCAATAAATCCGTTGTTAAAATTAATTCCCGAAATATCACCATTTTCTGTCGCAAGATTCAAAAATCCTGAAGACTCTGCATCTAGAAGAATAGAAATAATCAAGGGTAGATCAAGACCACTGATCTCATCAATGCTCTCCAAGGCTTTAACACGCTCTCTGTCCGAGGCGTAAGGCTTCGATAATAATGCATGGAGCGGCACCTTTGGAAGGTCAATCAGCCGCTCCAACTCCTTTTCAGGACATCTACCAGAGCAGCATTTGAAATTGGTTTGGTAAAATACTCTTTGGCCTGAGTTTTATTAATCGCATCTTGAGCAAAGGCCTTATCTTTGAAGATTCCGCTGACAAAAATAATAGGACCGTCACCGAATCGACTTTTGCGTAACTCTTGCGCCAATTGCACACCATTCATTTTTGGCAACATACAGTCAATGATTGCACCGTGTACAGGTTTGATCCTTACCGAATTCAAGGCATTTTCGGCTTTAGCTACAACAGTTGTCTTAAATCCCGCCCTTACCACAACTTCATTCAGCGCTTGCCTCGAGTTCTCATCATCGTCGACAATCAAAATGTTGATTTCATTCTTGTTCATGCAGTAACTTGTCGGAAAAACATAGAAAAAAAATGATAGCCTATCGATTTATTGGAACTTTTTAATTACCATCCAAACGCCCGGTGTACTGTTACTCTGGGACGTGTTTTCTCCATGCATCTTCAAGACGCCTGGCCAGTGTCTCCAAATTAAACGGTTTAATTACATAACCACTAACGCCACCAATCGCCGCAGTAATAACCGATCCCTTTTCATTTTCTGTCGTCACAAGTAGAAAGGGCAAAGTTTTGAATTTCTCATCACTTCGAACCGTGCGAAGAAAATCAAGCCCGCTGGGACCAGGCATATTCAAATCAGACAATACGAGTTGAATAGGCGTTGGACTATTAATATAAAAATTAAGTTTACCTAGACCCTCATTCACATCTGAGGCAGCCACAATTTTTCTGAAACCAAGACTAGCCAATCCATCGACTATCACTCGACGAATATTGACGGAGTCATCGACCACCAAAATATGTGTGTCCTTGTTAAACATTTCCTCACCAATTAAAAAATGGACCCAACTTTAGGCGGATTTAGCCGGTCTAATTTCCCCTGCCTTATCCGGTACTACAATAATAAACTTTGTACCCAAATCCACTTCCGACTCCACCCTCACTCTCCCTCCCAAACGCTGAACTTCATTTTTGACTGCATCCATCCCTACCCCTCTTCCTGAAAATTCACCAGGAATAGAGCGAGTCGATAGTCCGGGATGAAATATAAATTGGATGACCTCACGATCATCATTGATCGTTCGCTCGTCCAAACCAGGAATCATATCTTTTACAATCCTTCTGACGGCCTCTGGAGAGATACCAGACCCATCATCAGAAATTATCAATTCAATCGACTCCCTATTTTCTAAGATGACTTTTCTCGTCGAAACGAGGATTTTTCCTGCCTCGCTTTTTCCTTTTTTCATCCGTGAAACAGAATCTTCCAAACCATGATCTACAGCATTTCTGAACACATGAACCAGCGATTCTACAAGATAACCATAGCGATCAAGAGAAACGCGAATGTCCTCTCCGACAAATTCGATAGCAGCCACGGTTTTTCCCTGCTTTTCTGCGATAACCTGAATGACTTCATTATAATAGGACAAGAGCGACCTGATCGATTGATTCAAGTGTTTGTCGTGGATTTGAGATAGCTCTGCATGGGGCATTCCAAGCTCTTGTAGACGCCTGAGAATCGCAAGAAATTCTGATGCCTCCAATTCCACCCTGGAGTCAGAATCATCTGGCAACGCCCGCAATATCTCCTGAAACTCGCCAATAAACCCCTTATATCTTTGTTCAAATCTCTTCAATGACACACGATAAGGCTTTAACAGATGAGAAGGATCCTCCCCTGCTTCAAGTATTCTTAACGGCTGAAGACAATCTTGACATTCCCTGCAGGCATCTCGAATCTCAGCAGCCGAAAATACGCTCGACTCTCCTTCAATTGTGTGCAATCGCCTAAAAGCCTCATCTGAATCAAAATCACGAGCAGCTCCCTCTGAAACTTGATCTCTCAAAAAATCAATCGCTGTACGGGTGCCTTTTAAAAATCTTTCGAATTGCTTACGATTTCTGAAAACTTTTAAGATCAATTGAGCGTGCTTCTTTTCCTTTTCTAATTCTCTTTGAGCTTCTCTCTCCAGGGTTTTATCCGTAGCAACTAAAACAAGCTGTGAGGGAGCCTTTCCTTCTTCTGCAATTGGGTAATAATCAAGGCAAATTTCGTGCCCTTTTGTATGTTTGTAGCGATTCGGGGCTAAATCAACTAGACTTTCGAATGGCAAAGACTGAGCAAAAACTGCTTTGCACCACATCTCAAATTGCTCCCGATCTGCTCCCTCAAGTCTCAGAACATCATCTATAAATTTTCCTCCCGGTGATGACTCCAGAATTTTCAAACAGGCTCTGGTAAAGATCTCTGAGACTTTTCTATCAGCACCAAATACCAAAAAACCTTGTCCCAAACTTTCCATGATGGCTCTCAACAAACGACTCACTTCAGATAATTCAAGAGTACGCTCGTTCACCATTTTCTCAAGATTTCTCGAGTAATCCTCCAACTTCGCCTGAGCTTTTTGAAGGCGCTGAATATATTCTTCCTTTTCTACAATTTCTGACCTGTATTTTCCAACCAGGACTTCCTCAAGCGTTACATCCCGCAAAATGATCATCCAATGGGAACAATCTTCTTGCTTAGCAAGCGGAAGTATTGCGATTTGTACCTTTCCGTTTTTTCCGCTTCTCAATTTATATTGCACTTCACGGTAGGCCGTTTCTTCAGCCATGCCCCAAGTTCCTCCAGGCATGACAAACAAAGAAAGATCATCAAACTCAACAAATTCATGGAGCGGAGCAGCCTTGGAGAGTCTACGAAGGGATGTTTCCAAAAATGATGTTGCCGCTTCGTTCGCATAGGCCACTCTCCGATTTTCATCGACGACAAATACGGGATCAAGAAATGGGTCATACAAACTGTAGTTCATCAGCTCTTTTTCAGGAATTTAAAGTACTTGTTTTCGATAACATCCATTTCCATAACATCTCCTGACTTATCACATTTGATTTCCGATGGAGGCATGATCTCACCATCATCCTTGAATTCCATTCCCTTTCTAAAAATGACCATTTTTTCAGATCCTGAACTTTCACAATAATAGGGCACATAAAAGCTATCAACCGAACCATCCTTAGGAAGAAATCCGGCCACCATGTTGATCTGATCAACGATGACTTTAGGACAGTGTCGATAGATGATTTTACTACCCTGCGGAGCAGTCCTTATCCACTTTATCCATTCGCGAATGCCACAGGAATTAATAGATGCCACTTTATCTAGATCCAAGACAACTTGAGTGCCGGGCGGAAACTCAATATTTCCGAAATTGGCATCTTCATTGATAGATCCAGAAATAACCATCAGCAGATTTTCCTTATCCTTCTTTTTCTCGACCCTAAATTCGCTCATTTTTCCCTCCTCCTTTTAATATTCAAAATTCATAAAAATGTAAATTTTTTGGCTCTTCCTCGCGCTTTCTTGCACTCATACCCAAGGGAATTTTACAGAACACCAAGGTCTGACGACCCTTTTGAACCGCGATGTGGTAGGAAACAGAAAGCTTAAATAACATAAATGAACCGATGCCTGCACCGCCGACTCCGGACCAATTCACATTTTCAGCAATACCACCGGTAAAACACGCCTGTATCCTCTTCAGCAAACTATCAATTTGCAAGCTGCCATATTCGTCAACGCAGCCAATGACCAATTGTTTCTCGTGCACTCCCGCAAATAATAACCCCAACTTGCCAGCTCCTCTTCTTACTTTTTCAGAATCCAAAGCTGGCGCTTCGAGTTTTCCCAAAGAATTCACAAAAGGAGCATTGTATATCGCATTCATCACCATTTCATCGGCCGCACCCAAAGATTCCGTCACTAAAGTTTGATTCCTTAATTCCTTTTCCGCCCACAATCTAAAAGAATCCAAAACTGACTTCTTATCATCAGATCCTGAAAATCGCATAGAGAATCCACGCAAAGAAGACTCCACTTGGTCACAGAAAACACCGGGACGGAGCATCGCTGACAATGGATACTGCATTGCTCTCTGTGGATACGCCGCCAAGTAGGAGGCTGCCAAAATCTCTGTAGCAAAATAGGTCCCATTTGCCTGGCAAATATGATTTGTTCTCTGGGATATTGCAAAATCAATCACTTTTTCCGGACTTTCGCTGGAGCAAACCCCTATCAAATTGCCCCCCGATACCCGCAAAGGGGAACTTTGTGGCAAATCAACAATTTGGATTCTATGGCGGAGGTCTATGGGTATAATATCCACCACAGAATTTTCATTTTTTTTGGCTACGTTCACAGTTTTCTCCGACACCTGTACTCACTCAACCGCTGAAATTGATTCATAGAATCGCATTCTATCAGAGGTCTCCCCTGAGGTACTTATCGGCATTTTTTGGCAACGATTAAGAAAACGGCTAATTTGAAGTGACAGATCTCAATATGGTGCATTCGCGAGAGTTGGCTAGCGAAATTTGAGACGACCCGAAATAAGGACATCCCCATCGTATCCCGTAATTCGGGGCGAATCCAACTCGGGACATCGTTCTAGTTCCTGACCAATCAACCCACAGGTCCAGGACAAGCCCGACGGATAACCTAGAATCTTAGGAGCCAAAAACAAATACATTCGATCCACAGCACCTTGAACCAGATAGTTCGAAAAAGTGCTTGCTCCACCTTCGACAAAAACAGAGCAAATTCCCATTTCAAAGAGACGCCGAGAAAGATCATTCAAATCAATTTTAGAATCTTCCAACTTCACAAGCATTTCATGGTGTCCATCACTTGGTCGTGAAGAACTGGATTTCGAAATAACCTGAATAATGTCGCTTGGAGAATGTGACTGAGAAAATCTGTAAATACTCAAATTGCTACCAAGTCGCATCTGTGGATCGAGTACTACCACCTTATTGGGTTTCTCCCCAAACCACTCACTTCGAACATTTAGCTGTGGATTATCTGACCTAATTGTCCCATTGCCGACCAATATGGCCTGATAACATCCTCTCAAATAATGAACGGCTTCTCTGGACTTTGCATTAGTGATCCACTTGGCCTTTCCGCTACGATCCGCAACAAATCCATCCAATGTAATGGCCGCTTTCATCCCAACAAATGCTCGTTTTTCAAGAATATTAACCAAAAAAACTTCCACCAGCTCCGCCAGCTCAAGCTTAAAAGGCCCACTCCACTCCGCTACATTGATACCAAATTGACGAATTTTTTCTATGCCCCGCCCCGCCACCATTGGGTTAGGATCCTTCATACCAAATACAACTCTCCTCAGAGGCAGCTTTGCCAACTGATCCGCGCAAGGAGGAGTTCTGCCAAAATGCCCACAGGGCTCTAAAGTAACAAAAACCGAGGCGCCTTTCAGACACTCAGTATCCCTAACTGTTCTAATTGCCTCCACTTCGGCGTGAGGCGCTCCATATTTTGTGTGAAAACCCTTCCCTATCAAGAATCCATTTTTATCCAAAATAACACAGCCAACGGGGGGGTTTGGAGCAACAAATCCTATTCCCTTTCTTGCTTCAAGAATAGCCATATTCATCGCTTCTTCGTCGGACAAAGCTGCCTCTCCCATCACTCAGGAAATCCCCATGCTAAGACCATCAAACATCCTCTCATTGCAAAAATTTTCATTAAGATTTGGATCTTCAATTGATCTAAAAGATCATGACAGCTATAGATAGTAACGGTTCTGCCTCCTTTTTCCCGTGAAGCCCAAACCTAAGGCAGATTGGCGAGGATTTTACTATGACAAAAACGCGCGTTGATTTTAGCTCGAAAATGTCAAATCCACATTTTCCCGGAGTCGTTGACATCTCTCCGGAAGAGCTTTTTGAAAAGAGATCCCATGTCAAACTTATTGACGTCAGAGAATCTCGCGAATTCACCGATGAACTCGGGCATATTCACGGCGCAGAACTCATCACTCTTAATCTCATTCCAGAAAAGATCGGGGAAGTCCCGCGAGATACCACTGTTGTATTTATTTGTCGCAGCGGTGGCCGTAGCGCACAAGCAACAGCCTTCGCTCTAGAAAATGGTTTTTCTTCTGTTTACAATATGAAGGGTGGAATGCTTTTATGGAATCAACTCGGATTTGAAACAGAAGGGGGAAAATAAACTTGAACCAAAAAAGTGTAAGCAAGGTATTCGTTAACCGCACACTGAGCTTGAAAAAAATTACCCATATTGGCTTTGACATGGATCACACTCTCATCCGCTACAATAGCCGAAAGTTTGAAGAATTAGCGCATAATATGATGCTTGAAAAGCTCATCAAGGACCACGGATACCCAAATGTCATTCAGTCCCTCAAATTCGACTTTGATCGTTCCAGACGAGGCCTCGTTATCGATATTCATCGAGGCAACATCCTCAAACTCAGTCGCCATGCTTCTATTCGCGTGAGCTATCATGGATTGACTCCCATTAGCTATTCCCAACAGCGCAAGGTCTATAAGAGTTCTTACATTGACCTGGGTGAGCCGGGTTTTGACATTGTTAACACCACTTTCTCCATTGCTATCTGTGGGTTGTTCGCCCAACTCGTAGATTTGAAAGATAGCTCAGAGACCAAGACATTGCCTGACTATTCAACAATCGCTGCCGATCTCACATCCTGCCTCGATAAGGCTCACCGTGATGGAAGCCTAAAAGGCGTCGTCGCCTCTAATCTCGACGACTACATTTACAAGGATGCTCGAGTTGTCCATGGTCTAGAGAGATTCATTCGTCATGGAAAGAAGATCTTTATTGTTACCAATAGTGATTTTCACTACACGAAGCTTTTGCTCGATTATGCTATCAACCCCTTTCTCAAAAATACTACTTGGGAAAATTTTTTCGAAGTCGTGATAACTTCTGCAGATAAACCACGATTTTTTTATGATAATCTTAAGTTTTTAAAGATTAATTCAAAAGATGGAACGATGACTAACCTTCAAGGAAAAGTCTCTTCAGGTGTTTATCAGGGTGGTTGTGCCTCTATTTTTACCAATGATTTAAATTTGACCGCAGACGAAATATTGTACATTGGCGATCACATCTATGGAGATATCGTGCGGTTAAAAAAAGACTGCGCATGGAGAACAGCTTTGGTTGTCGAAGAACTGGATGAAGAAATTGAGTGTTTGCGAAAGGCCGACCAATTTGTCGAACAAATCAATAGCTTGATGAATATGAAGATTCCGTTGGAAACTGAAGTCGACCAACTCATCTCTGAAAAAATTGAGACGGGAAAAAATATTCACGAAACAAAAATCTCTCAACTGCTCATGGAAATCTCAGAACTCGATAAAAAGATTTCTCCTCTCATCAAACGCCAGCAGGAAGTGTATAATCCTTGGTGGGGAGACGTCATGAGGGTTGGCATTGAGGAGAGTTTTTTTGCCTATCAAATGGAGAGATATGCTTGCATCTATATGGCGAAGATTCAGGATCTCTTGGATGTATGTCCCAGAACATACTTTAGGTCTTCCAAACGCTTAATGCCCCATGAAATTGTGACCTAAAAAAATCGCTCGACTGATATTTTTTTCTGTTTTCTGAATCCTGGATTTTTCTGGTTGGTGATTCGGTGCTTTTCTGCTATCGTGCCCAGGTTCGCTGAGCGACCACTTTTTGGTAAACGAAGGGTCGACTGAGTGACCATTCCGTAGCGGAATGCCTTGTGTTGATTTTAACTTGATCAGAAGAGGACGGGACTTGATCCATGGGACGAGTACCTCAGGACCAAAAAGATTTTTTTTCATCCGACACAAATTTTTTATTGATCGGCTCCGGTCGACTTGCCCGCCATCTGGCCTATTTCTTTAACCACCTTGATATTCCTTTGAGTTTCTGGTCACGAAATAATGATCCAAACTTTAATACCTTAGATCCCAGCGATGGAACGCCCCAGCAACGCCTCCGTAAACTTGCAAAGGTGGCCTCGCACATTTGGATTCTTACCAAAGATGAGTCCATTGCTGAAATCAGTGAGCTGTGTGCGGATTCACGCGGCGCTCTTCTTCACTGCTCAGGAAGTCTCAATTTAGTGGGAGTTTATGGAGCCCATCCGCTGATGTCCTTTGGCTGGAATTTATATCCCCATGCTACCTACTTGAAAATCCCCTTTGTTCTAGATTCGAAAACTCCGAACCTCATTGAAATCTGGCCCGGATTGATCAATCCACAGATTCGATTAGAGGAGGATCAAAAGCCTCTCTATCACGCTCTTTGCGTAGCCAGCGGAAACTTCAGCACTCTGCTTTGGCAAATAGCTAAGGAAGATTTCTCCAGATTGGGAATATCTTGGTCCCATCTTCAACCCTATTTGAATCAGATTTTTTTAAATCTCTCTCATTCTCCCGACAAGGCCCTCACTGGTCCACTCGCTCGTTTTGACACAATGACTATTGAAAAAAATCTCCAAGCCCTCAACGGGCACGATTTAGGAGATGTCTATTCTCTTTTCTGGAAGATTTATCAAAAAAGGAGAGCAATATGTCCCTACCCAATTTTATAAAAATGAAGCAATCAGGTAGAAAAATTTCTATGATCACTTGCTATGATTTTTGGTCAGCAAAACTGTTAAACCAATCAAGTGTCGATTGCATTTTGGTTGGAGATAGTGCCGCCATGGTCATGCATGGACACAATACGACTCTTCCAGCTTCTCTTGAAATGATGGCCCTGCATTGCGCTGCCGTTTCCAAGGGAGCACCCGATAAATTCATTGTCGGCGATCTGCCTTTTCTCTCATTCAGAAAATCTCTTACTAGCAATATGAAAGCTGTTGAGCGCTTGATGAAGACGGGCGTTCAGGCCGTGAAACTCGAGGGCGCAAGCGGAAATTTGAAACTCATTAAGCATCTGGTTGAATCGGGCGTTCCCGTAATGGGGCACCTCGGACTAACCCCCCAGTCTATCCATCAACTCGGTGGTTTTAGAGTTCAAGGCAGAGATCTTGACTCCGCCCGTCTCCTCGAACGCCAAGCCGTAGAGCTACAGGAATACGGCTGCTTTTCCTTGGTTTTGGAATGTGTTCCTAGCACATTGAGTGAGATTATCACAAAGAATCTTGTAATTCCCACTATCGGAATAGGAGCGGGACCAAATACCGACGGACAAGTTCTCGTCCTACAAGATATGCTTGGCCTCAACCAAGGTTTTAAGCCAAAATTTCTTCGTCAATTTCTCAACGGAAGTGAACTTATAATTTCTGCCGTCAACCAATACGATCAAAAAGTTAAAGAACGAAGTTTTCCAGATCTTAACGAAAGCTACGAATAATGGACATTTTCTTCAAAGGCCAACACTGGCGCAATCAAAGAAAAGCCGATCGAATTGAAGGACTCTCATTGGGGATGATTCCGACTATGGGAGCGCTTCATAGAGGGCACCTTTCCCTCATAGAAAGGTCATTGAAAGAGAATGATAGAACAATTGTCAGCATTTTTGTCAATCCAACTCAATTTGATAATCCGGATGATTTCGCGAATTACCCAATACAATTAGAGACAGATATTGAAACTCTAAGAATCTCGGGAGTCCATTATTTGGTGCTCCCCGATTACGAGGAAATATACCCAGACAATTTCCGCTACCAAGTTATAGAAAATGAGGAAAGTCACCTGCTCTGCGGAGCTCATCGTCCTGGTCACTTCAATGGCGTATTGACCGTCGTCATGAAACTCCTTCATCTTGCTGATGCCGAGCGAGCCTATTTTGGCGAAAAAGACTATCAACAACTTCAATTGATCCGCGACATGGTCAAGGCATTTTTTATGAACGTAAATGTGATTGGATGTCCCACCCTAAGAGAAGAGAGCGGATTGGCTATGAGTTCCAGAAATCAACATTTAAGTCCAATTCAATTGGAAATGGCTTCGCAATTCAATCAGATTCTGAGATCTGCAGCCAGCTCGGAGCAAGCGACGGACGCGCTCAGACAGGTTGGATTCGGTGTTGATTACGTCGAAGAGAGGTGGGGACGTCGATTGGGCGCCGTTCATCTCGGCAATGTAAGGTTAATAGACAATGTCGAACTCAAATAGGAAGCAAAAAAATATTTTATTTCAAATCACCGGATCTGTGGCGGCCTTTAAGGCTTGTTCGGTTATTTCCGCTCTTGTTCAGAAGAAGTACCAAGTTCAGGTTGTAACGTCAGCCTCGGCCCTCAAATTCGTTGGACCAGCAACCCTCGAAGGCCTAACAGGCAGATCTGTTGTACACGATACTTTCGAGCCTGGCCACATGATGAATCACATCAACTTAGCCCGGTGGGCAGATGCTTTTGTGCTTTGTCCTGCGACAGCCAGTGTTATCAATCGGCTGGCCCACGGATTAGGAGACGATTTGATTGGTTCGATTTTTTTATCCCAAGATTTTCGAAAGCCTTATCTCGTTTTTCCGGCTATGAATTCGAATATGCTTGAACACCCCGCAACCAGGGAGTCCATATCTAAATTGAAGGCAATGGGTGTGAGGATTTTTCCAACTGAGAAAGGAATCCTCGCTTGCGGAGAAGTTGGATTTGGTAAGCTCATGAACCCAGACCTGATAGTCGAAGAAATTTCTCGTGTCGCAGTCAGCAGCACCGCCAACTTGGCATTCAGAAAATTGAATATTCTTGTTACCGCTGGGGGTACCACTGAACCCATTGACAGCGTAAGATTCATTAGCAATCGCAGTTCAGGGCAGACTGGTTGCCAGATTGCAGACGCCCTTGCAGATCTGGGACACAAGATTGTTCTTTTGCGATCCAAGACCGGAGCAAGTGCAATATCAAATGGAGATCTCGTTTCACATGATTTTGAAAGTTGTGAGGATCTCAGAAAACTCCTCATTGAACATTTAAGGAACAATTCCTTCGATGCTATTATTCACTCAGCCGCCGTCAGTGACTTTACTGTAGACACGATTGTGGATCAAACAGGTCGCTTTTGCCATCACAACCAGAAAATTTCCTCAGACGGTAACATCTCGATCAATCTCAAGAAAAATCCAAAGCTTATTCGCGAGCTTCGACATTGGTCAGTTAACAAAAGTATATTGGTGATTGGCTTTAAACTCACTTCTACTCACAACATCGAAGATCGGTTGAATTCCCTAAAAAAGCTCCAGCAGGAAGCCTCGCCCGATTTTGTTGTGTTAAACGACCTTTCAGATATTTCTGAGAAGTCACACATATTTTCCATTTATAAAGATGAAACGATCTGTAAGAGCGGCAATACAAAGTCAGATCTGGAACTGGCTATTATCCAGCTCCTATCACAAACCGAGGTACATGGCATATGATTATGTGTTTAGACGTTGGTAATAGCCAAATGTTTGGTGGCGTATTTAAGGACCAAAAGTTGCTTTTCCAATTTCGTCGAAACTCAAGAGGTGGCGCTTCTTCGGATGAATATGGTCTCTTCCTGAGGAGCGTTTTGAGAGAAAATGGTATTGATCCAAATTCCATTGAGAGAATAGCAATATGCACCGTTGTTCCAGAGATTCTTCATTCTTTAAAAAATTGCTGCTTGAAATATTTTACTCGCTCTCCGTTCATCCTTCAGGCGGGAGTTAAGACTGGTCTCAAAATCAATTATCGAAATCCGGGAGAGGTCGGCGCTGATCGAATCGCAAATGCAATCGCAGCCTATCATCTGTATCCAAATCAAGATCTCATCATCATTGACTTCGGAACAGCCACAACATTCTGTGCCGTCTCCTCAAGTCGACAATACCTCGGCGGAGTCATCCTTGCTGGTCTGAGAATTTCTATGGAAGCAATGGAGAGCCGAACCTCGAAATTGCCATCCGTTGAGATCCTTCGTCCCGGTGACGCTCTTGGACGTTCAACAGTAGAAAGCATTCAGTCGGGGCTTTATTTTGGAACCTTGGGTGCAGTACGGGAGATAGTTCATCGGCTTCAAAGAGAGGCCTTTTCTGGGGGCAAGGCGCAAGTCATCGGAACTGGTGGGCTCTCCAGTCTCTTCGAAAATGAAGATATTTTCGACTTAACAGTTCCCGACCTTGTGCTCGTGGGACTTCGGTTTGCGATAGATATGAACACCTAAAGTAGAGAGAGTGAGGATCTCAATATGACATTGACCATGCTTAAATCTAAGATTCATCGGGCTACCGTGACTGATGCGAACCTTTCGTACGAGGGCTCCGTCTCCATCGACCCTCGCCTATGCGAACTGGCGCATCTCCACCAATTTGAAAAGGTGGATATTTATAACTGCAACAATGGCGCTCGCTTTTCAACCTACGTTATTTACGGAGGACCAGGTGAAATTTGTCTCAATGGCGCTGCCGCGAGACACGTTCACAAGGGCGACTTAGTTATTATCGCTTGTTATCTCAATCTGAGTCCTCTTGAAGCCCCAACTCACAAACCCAAGCTTGTATTTGTCGACCAAAAAAATTGCCCTGTAGAAAAACTCGCACCGGAGATATAGTTAATTTCTCTAATCTGGCCCACCTGATTGTTGTTCCAAACTCCAAGGGACCCTGGCTGAACCAAATCTCAGGAATTCAGGATCTTCAAACATGCGTCCGGCAGCAGCGCTCCCGTTGTGAGCACTGCACCAAGCCGAACTCGATCCTGAACCCCTGAGATTTACTTCAGCCAACTCCCTGTGTCTTTGATACAACAGATTCACCGATGGCTTGTGGGCCAACCACTCAATTAAAGTGAAGAAACTTTCGAACGACCTGAGAGAGAATCCGAAGTCTGGATCCTTTCTCAGAAAGTCGGGCGGACGCCGACTCAAGAGATTTTGTTGCAAGCAATGTCGACTGAGCTTCTCAGAAGCTACGGGACAAACCAACGAAAGAGGCCCTGCAAGAGAGAAGCTCTTCAGCAATGTTTCATCATTGACTGACATAAAAAAGATTCTCGGTTTTAATACTGCGGCTGGCCCACAAGCCTTCGGTGATTCTGTTGTGTCCAAAAGACACAGGGAGCAGGCTGAAGCAAATCTCAGGGGTTCAGGATCGAGTTCGGCTTGGTGCAGTGCTCACAACGGGAGCGCTGCTGCCGGACGCATGTTTGAAGATCCTGAATTCCTGAGATTTACTTCAGCCAGGGTCCCTTGGAGTTTGGAACAACAATCAGGTGGGCCAGCTTATGATCACCTGATCGTCCCTGGAAGGGGAAGGCCGGCCTGACCAACATGAGAAAGAAGTCTTCTGCCAATGATAGGTTCAATCCACCTTTTTGTTTCAATGAGACCTTCTAGATCTACGTCTGTTCTGACTCCCATTGCATGCATCATATAGACTAAATCTTCGGTCGCCAAATTTCCAGAGGCTCCTTTGGCATATGGACAGCCTCCCAAGCCTCCCACGCTCGAATCAAAGGATCGAATCCCCAACTCATAACTCTTGGCTACATTGGCAAGCGCCGTACCTCGTGTATCGTGAAAATGCATGGCCAGCCGCCGAGCCGGGATTTTCTTTAAAATTTTCTTTAATAGAATCTCCACCTGTCGGGGGGATGCCACTCCAATCGTATCTCCAATTGAAACCTCATAAACGCCTAGCTCTAAGAGGGCAGTTGCCAGTTTAACAACGTATCCTGGATCGACATACCCATCGTAAGGGCAACCAAAAGCCGTGCTGAGATACCCTCTGACTTTTATTTTTCGAGTTTTAGCTTCTTTTATAACCTGTCGAAAACGATCAAAGCTCTCTGCTATGCTGCAGTTGATGTTTTTTTTTGAAAAGCCTTCGCTGCAGGATCCAAATATTGCGATGTCACGCAACTCCGTCCGCACCGCATCCTCCATCCCACGAAAATTGGGCACGAGGGCCGAAATGCGAATTTTCTTTCCTAATTCACCGCATCTCTGTGACTCGAAAAGCTCTGTGATCAACTCCCCACTTTCTTGCATCTGGGGCACCCACTTAGAAGAAACAAAAGCGCCAACCTCAATTATTTTAAGTCCAGCCCGACCTAATCTCAGGACAAGTTCCTTGCGAACCTTTAAACTCAAGCGTTGGGCTTCATTCTGAAGTCCATCACGAGGTCCTACCTCAATGATACGAATTGAATTTGCCATTTTCTATTGTCCCTCGCCGACTTTTCCCACTGAAATCAATGTGATTCCGAGGGCCACTTGATCTCCAATTTTACAATTTATTTGATCAATCAGACCTTCCTGTCTAGCTTCCAAAGTGTATTCCATTTTCATCGCTTCCATCATTACCACAGGCTGACCAGAATTCACTTTGTCGCCAACTTTCACTAGGATCTTGATAATCTTGCCCGGCATCGGAGACACCACATCGGAATGAGAAATTGCACCACGTCCACCGCCCCTTGCTTTCACCGGAGGAGAATATTGATATGTTTCTCCTTCATAGTGATACCATATTTGCTGGCCCAACCGCTCGCCCCAAACTTGCACCTGCCGACCTTCAATCGAAACTGTATAGCGTTTCATCGTCTTTCCTCCCACTGATGGGTCCAAGGGCTGATTGGCTTTGCTTCATTCCCATTATCCGAGCTTGCTGCAATCGAGCAACCCGAGGAGCTCACGCCAACCGGAATCCGCCGATATAACTCTGCTTCCATATTCTGCAAGAAGGATGATTTTTCCTTTTGCTTGATTCCATGAGGGAAATAACAATCGATAAAATCAGTTTTCATCGTCCCATCAATGAATTGGGGATGGGATAAAATTTGAATAAGATAGGGTATGTTCGTCTTCACTCCGAAAATAATTGTGTCTTTCAAAGTGCGAATCATTTTTTGAATGGCCCGCCCACGCGTTTCATCCCAGACAATTACTTTTGCAATCATTGGATCGTAAAAGCTCGTTATCTCATCCCCAGAATCAAACCCGATTTCTAATCTACGCCCTGGACCAAACGGAAAATAATACGAACCCAAGCGACCCGTACTTGGGATTCCAGCTTGATAAGGATCCTCGGCATAAATTCGACATTCAATGGCGTGACCGTGTGGAATCGGCAATTTTGGCCACACCAGACTTTGTCCCATCGCCGCAAATATTTGAGCCTTTACCAAATCGACGCCCATCACTAGTTCAGTGACAGGATGCTCCACCTGCAAGCGGGTGTTCATTTCCATGAAATAGATTTCTCCATCCTGTAGAAGAAATTCGATGGTTCCGGCACCGATATATTTGGCCTCCTTCGCAATTTGAATTGACGTTAGAGCTATTTTTTCGCGAAGTTCTTCTGACAAAGAAGGCGACATTGCCTCTTCAATGATTTTTTGATGCCGTCTTTGAACCGAACACTCTCGATCAAACAGGTGATACACTTTTCCACTGCAATCTCCAAAAATCTGAACCTCTATATGTTTGGCCTTGTCGAGATATTTTTCGAGAAAAATCCGATCTGAACCAAAAGAACTGAGACCCTCACGTTGTGAAGATGCAATGGCATCCTTAGCCTCTCTGAGGTGCCGGACGACTTTCAGACCGCGACCTCCCCCGCCCCCTGCTACTTTAACAATAACCGGAAATCCAATTTTCTCCATTTCCGATAGCAAGCGAGATTCAGATTGATCATTGCCTTGGTACCCGGGGATGACGGGGCCACCTGCTCTTTCGACCATTTTTTTTGCCGATATTTTATCCCCAAATAATCGAATCACTTCTGGAGAAGGACCGATAAAACCAATTCTTGCCTTCGAACAAGCATCGGCAAAATCCGCATTCTCAGAAAGAAAACCAAATCCTGGATGTATAGCATCGACTCCTGCACTCAAAGCCCCTTGGATATTTGTCTCGATATTTAAATAGCTTTGATTTGTTGGTGCAGGGCCGATACAAACTCTCTCATCTGCCAAACGAAAAGCTGTCGTTTCTCTGTCCACATCCGAATGAAGTAAAACTGTCCGCATCCCCAATTCCTGACAAGCACGTATGATGCGAACAGCAACTTCTCCTCTATTAGCAATCCCAATTTTTTCAATTTTTAAGCTCATGTTTTTTTCGATTGCCATTTTGGCGATCGCCTCTCAAAAAAAGAACGAATTCCCTCCTGCCCTTCAAGACCAACTCTTTTCTGAGCAATTGCCTGGGTCGTCATTTTTTTTATTTCTGACCAGTCCTGGCAATCTCTTACTCTGGCAATGAGCGACTTCGTCTCCCGTACAGCCTCCGGACCCGCTTGTTTTACAAGGTTCAGATTCTCCAAAATCTTGCCATTGCACTCAGCTTCAGACCCTACAAACTGAATAAGTTCAGCATTCAAAGCCTCCAATGCTGAAAAATTCCGTCCCGTTAGCATGAGTTCCCGACCTGCCGCGATTTTTATTTTCTTAAATACAAATGGACAAATCACGGCTGGAATCAAACCAATCTTCACTTCGCTAAAACATAATTTTGTCGACGAATCGGCAGTTGCAAAATCAGAAATTGCCACTAAACCAATTGCCCCACCCATCACGCTGCCATGAACATGAGTGAAGACCGGAACCGGACACTTTAAGCCCGCATCAAACATCAAAAAGAGAGACTCTGCGTCACGCTGATTTTCCTCAAAAGAAAATTTAGCCATGGAGCGCATATATTCGAGATCTGCTCCCGCGCAAAAACTTCTTCCCTCTCCCCTCAGGACCACAGCTCGAATGGACCTATTCGATGAAGGCAAAGCAAAGGCCTCTGTTAGTTTTTCAATCATCTCAGTGTCCATGGCATTATGCACATTTGGACGCGTGAGAGTTATGTTTAGTATCTCATCCTGAATATTGATCTCAATTTTTGCCATGACTCCACCCTGCGTTTCTTGCTTTGCATTTCCAGCTTTGGGTCTTTAGCTCTCAACTTACATTCTAAAAACGCCTTGAGACTTTTCTGGCCAGGGCCGATGAAGGCTAGCGCTCAAGCCTAAGGCCAGCACTCGACGAGTGTCCGCCGGATCGATAATGCCATCATCCCAAATGCGAGCACTGGCATAGTAGGCTGAACTCTCTGCAGCATATTTTTCCAGAATAGGACGTTTGAATTGCTCCTGTTCAGCTTCGCTGAGCTCCCGTCCCTCTAGGGCCATCTGGTCTAATTTTACTCGCAATAAGACATTGGCCGCTTGTTCTCCACCCATCACCGAGATTCGAGAGTTTGGCCACATCCACATCTGCCGAGGTTGATAGGCGCGCCCGCACATCCCATAGTTTCCGGCACCATGAGACCCACCAATGACAACTGTGTATTTGGGCACACGAGCTGTACTGACAGCCATCACCATCTTCGCCCCATGCTTTGCGATCCCTTCATTTTCATATTTCTGCCCCACCATAAATCCCGTAATATTCTGAATAAATACCAATGGGATGCTCCTCTGGTCGCAAAGTTCAATAAAATGCGTGGCCTTCAAGGCACTCTCACTAAACAAAACTCCATTATTGGCAATGACACCAATAGGATACCCCCAAATATGAGCAAACCCAGTAACGAGTGTTGTTCCGTAATTTTCCTTAAATTCATGGAAGCGACTTCCGTCAACAAGGCGGGCTAGTATTTCACGTACGTCGTACGGCACGCGATGATCACGTGGAATAATTCCATAAATCTCTTCGGCACCAAAAAGCGGTTCCTCCACAGCTTGAGTTTGAATGGAAACCATTTTTCGTCGATTCAAATAAGAAACTATGTCCCGCGTAATTTCGAGGGCATGCTCGTCGTCCTCTGCAAAATGATCTGTAACCCCACTCACTTCGCAATGTACCTTTGCTCCACCCAAGTCTTCAGCAGAGACGACTTCGCCCGTTGCTGCCTTGACGAGAGGAGGCCCTCCCAAAAAAATTGTACCGCGATCTTTTACAATCACATTCTCATCGCTCATAGCGGGAACGTAGGCTCCTCCTGCTGTGCAACTTCCCATGACCACTGAAATCTGCGGGATTCCCTCCGCAGACAAGCGAGCCTGATTGTAAAAAATTCTTCCAAAGTGATCCCGATCAGGAAATACTTCGGCCTGCAGAGGTAAAAATGCCCCCCCACTGTCGACGAGGTAAATACAAGGAAGACCATTTTCTAAAGCTATCTCCTGTGCCCGAAGATGTTTTTTGACTGTGATTGGAAAATAAGTCCCCCCTTTTACTGTCGCGTCGTTGGCCACAATCATGCACTCTTGCCCGTTAATGGAGCCAACTCCCGTCACAATCCCAGCGCACGGAGCTGAGCTACTGTACATTTCAAAAGCCGCAAAGGACGAAAACTCCAAAAATTGCGATCCGGGATCAAGAAGACGCCGAATCCTTTCGCGCACAAATAATTTACCTCGACTCTCATGCTTTTCCCGAGCCTCTTTGCCGCCTCCTTGCTCTATGACAGACAGTCGGCTTCGATGGCTCGCAATTATGCGAGCCATGTGTTCAGAATTTGAACGAAACTCTGCGGAACTTCGATTTATGCGAGACTTTAATATGGTCATTTTTTTACCTCAGCAAAAATTGACTTGCCCTGCTCAATCCAAATAAACATCTACACGCCCAAAGATAGGCGGGTCTGCCATTCAATTTTAAAACTCACTTCAGCCACCAACAAATCCTGATCATTGAGTACCGACAAAGAAAGATCGTATTCACCCAGCCCACTTTGCCCTTGGGCCACCCGAATCCTTTCTCTATCCTGTGCCGTCAATCCGTAGCGAATTTTTAAAGACGGACCCCACTCCCCAAGTCTATTTAACCGAACTTCTGTGACGGTCAAGCGATCAGCCCCGGACAACATATACCTTTCCCAAAACAGGCGTAAAGTCTTCTCTGCCCCATAAGTAATATGGGAAGCTTCCATTCTTGAACCGAAACCAGGAGAAACAGAAATCGCGGCCGTTAGCACCTCGCCATTCCAATCCCATAAACTATAGCTGGGCGAACGTCTGAAAAATCTCGAAGACTCTAACGCGATGTTTAAAGCCAGTTGAGTCGCCTTGGGACTCACAGATTCAAACAAGTAAACAAATTTGTTGGGCCTGCTTCGGAGTTCACCCCAGAAGGAAGAATGAAGTTCCTCGCCTATTTTAAGCTTTGTCTCCTGAAGACTCGTCTTAAGTCTTTTGTTTGCCTCAGATATCCACTTTCGAGGATCTAGCTCTTTTAACCTCTTATTTGCAAATTTACTCATGGTTGTTCCTACATAAAAGGTAAGTTAGAATGATCCCGCAGCATACTCTGGCTCATAGGATTGGAAAATGAAATACCTTAGTTTGATCGTATTCTTGATTGCGTTACAATGGACTTGGTCCTTCAGCCATCGTCCCTCGAATATATCTGAATCCGCACATGTCGGCATTCAAAGTGATTTAAAGAAAATTATCTCGGACTACATCACAGAGAACTTACCCACCTCTCGCAATTTAAGATTTGAAAAATTTTGGAGTGAGCAACTAAAGAAGAACAAGGTTAAAGCTTCCTTTGTCTATTCCTTCGATGATGAAGATCAGGAATCGGGAAATGCTCGTGTCGTGATCGAAGGCTATGCTATTCTCAATCGTGACTCGAAGCTTGACGAAACTTTTGATTACTGGAACTTGGACGAATTGTACATACTAAATAATAAAATTGATTTTAAGGATCCAATGCTCATTGACCTCCAGAAGGACGGCACAAAAAAGTGAGCGAAAAATTCATTGCCATCGATGAAGATGGTTTCTTCCTCATTATGGGTCAGCGGCTTGAAAACGAGGACTACTGTCACACTCTTTTTTTGAATCTACAGAGAGATGAAAAGGGGAGATTTTTTAGCGCTGTAAAAGACCAAAAGCTGTGGGTCGAAGCTTTTGATGAGCCTCTCATTGCAAGACAAATCACCAAAAATCCAGATGGCACATGGACTATTCATTTTCACTACGGATACTCCACACCACTTATTCTCGAGAGACTTTCGCTGGATGAATGGGATCGATTTCACGGTGTGACGCCTAACGGAGTTCCGTTTGTTCTTTCTCGATCGGCGCAGGCTGATTTTTTTCAGAAATTGGATAGCTTTGACGACGACTCCATTGTCGTCGACGGCAATTCGATTCCCATTCCACCCTGGCTGCTCGATGACCGCGCCGTTGACAGAGGCGAATTCTGGAATCAGAGGTACCAGAACAAAGACACGCCCTGGGACCTTGACAGACCCGCCCAGGCTCTTGAACAGGCCATTTCCCAACTGAAGATTCCGAGACAACGAATTCTGGTACTTGGCTGTGGAACGGGAACCGATGCTGCCTACCTCGCGAAACTTGGCCACATAACGACGGGGGTGGATATTTCTGTCGATGCCATTCGGCAGGCAAAGGAAAAATTCGGCCATGTGAAAAATCTCAATTTCCTCAATGCAGATATTTTCAACCTTCCTCAGACTCTTCATAAGTCATTTGACTTGGTTTTCGAACATACCTGTTATTGTGCCATCTCTCCCTCTCGACGCAATGAGCTTGTCGAGATCTGGAGACGAGTCCTTGTGAGTGATGGCCACATTTTGGGAATATTTTTTACCATGGATCGCAGAGAGGCTCCCCCTTTTGGAGGCAGCGAATGGGAGATTCGCCAACGCCTGCATAAGAGTTTCGACTTTCTTTATTGGACCCGCTGGAAAAAATCGATTGAAAGCCGACAAGGTGCAGAACTCGTCATTTTTGCGAGACGCAAAGACAATCTCATCTGATTTTTTGTTATCAAAAAAAAAAAGAGGGACGGGCTTAACCCCGTCCCACAAATGAGACATCTCTGCGGATATACGATAAGCCGGATTCTGTCCGGCCGATAAAAGATGTCTTTTATCGGCCTGGCGGTCATTCCTCTGAGAGCAATATTGCTATTACCCTTATGCAACCTACCCGAAAGCTTCGCGCTGGCCGCGCTCCATCGCTTTCCTATTTGGTCTTGCTCCGCGCAGAGTTTGGCTGTTTTCACTCCAGCAGCTCCCTAAGAGTCTCCCATTTCCAACTCAAAGATCAGTGCCCTGGACATTCTCTCTGTTCCACTGTTCCTCACCTCACGGTGGAGGGGCGTTACCCCCTGCGCTGCCATATGGAGTCCGGACTTTCCTCTCAACCCGAAGGCGAGCGACTGCCTGTACATCCGCGCCTGCCTTGTATCACAATCTGTCTTTATCTACAATCAACCAGAATGAGAGATCTCCAGATGACTTAAAAAGATATTGATTTGCCTCGTTTGGAGAACTCTCTAGAATTTTTTTAATAAAACAACGACAATGGAAAGGTCAAATCAGTCCGTTGGAGGGAGACCGTCATGCCTAGGCAAATATTTATTATTACAATTCTTGCTGCTGGTTCAATTGCCCTTGTTTTCCAGAATCTCAGTTTTTTTCAGTAGCAGCTTAAAACAAAAGAACGCTTGTCTAGTCCTGTCTTTAGGGCTTCAAATGACCAGGATCGGCATTTAAAATCTCCAATATATCCTGTTCGACAAATTTATCGGCGGCCTTACGGCATTCCGCAAAATATCCCTTTTTTCCCTGCTCGATGTAGGTCCTCACACAACCGGCACTATAGGCTGAGCGAGCCAATTCGACCGCTGCTTTTAAGGATATAAGATCCTCCCCATTTTTTAGCGCTGATTCGAAAGACTCAGACTTACGGGAACTTGCACACCCATTTCCCAATAAGAGACACAGCGTTGCGATGTATACCAGGGGGCGAAAAATTATTGAAAAGACTTTTGAGTTGGGCAAGTACTCCCCAAAATTGTTATTGGTAGGGGCTCCAGGACTTGAACCTGGGATCCTCCGGTTATGAGCCGGATGCTTTAACCAACTAAGCTAAGCCCCCAAATGACTCGCCAAATGAGTGGCACACCATACCCCAGAAATTCAGCGTTAATCAAGCCACCACTTTGACAACATTCAAGTTTTTCAGTCTCTGCTGTGGGCTTCCCGATCAGCCCTCGCCCTCATCGGCGCGATCCTTTCACCTGTCTTCCGTACTGCTGCTACCCTCAATAAACGTTTTAAGCTTATTCGATCGGCTCGGATGACGAAGTTTTCGCAATGCCTTTGCCTCAATTTGCCGAATTCTCTCACGAGTCACGTTAAAATCTTGACCTACCTCTTCGAGTGTATGGTCACTTTCCTCACCAATGCCGAATCTCATTCGGAGAACCTTTTCCTCGCGAGTTGTAAGGGTCGAAAGGACTCGCCGAGTCTGCTCAGCAAGATTCAGATTAACTATCGCTTCAGCAGGATTAATAACCTTTTTATCCTCAATAAAATCGCCCAAATGAGAATCTTCTTCTTCTCCTACTGGAGTCTCGAGGCTGATCGGCTCCTTCGCAATTTTGAGAACCTTGCGAACCTTATCAACTGCCATATCCATTTTTTCAGCTATTTCCTCGGGCAGGGGTTCTCGACCCAGCTCCTGAGTCAGGTACCGAGATGTCCTCACCAATTTATTGATGGTTTCGATCATGTGCACAGGTATCCGAATTGTACGGGCCTGATCGGCAATGGCACGAGTGATCGCCTGACGAATCCACCAGGTGGCGTAGGTCGAAAATTTATACCCACGACGATATTCAAATTTATCCACGGCTTTCATCAATCCAATATTTCCCTCTTGGATTAAATCCAAAAATTGGAGACCCCGGTTTGTATATTTCTTGGCAATCGAGACCACCAAACGCAAATTGGCCTCGACCAACTCTGCCTTGGCCTTATCCGCTTCGCGCTCGCCTCTCCAAATCGCCGTATAAATATTGCGAATTGCCTCAAAAGTCATTTCTGTCTCTCGTGAAAGGCGATCCAGACGAGTCTCAGCATTCTCAGCACGAAGATAATAGGAGCGAAATTGATTGTAAGACAAGCCTGTCTCACGAGTCATCTTAGCTCCTTCTTGGTCACTCGACTCTACAGCTTTAAAACGAACCTTGAGCGCCGCAAGGTCGGCAGCAAAAGCATATTTACAAGCATCACGAATCCGATTGCGCAGCTCCTGCATTCGGTTACGAAGGTTTCTAAACTTAATCACAATGCGATTGATGGTCTTGCGATTAAAATTGATAGATTCAAACTTAGCCATCAAATCAACTAATAATTTATCAATTTCATCGTTTGCTTCTTTGTATTCGGGAGAGGTCAAGGATTGGGTCATCAGAATTGGAAAACACAGGCGAGCCCGCTTTTCATATTTCTTCACATGACCTATCATTTCGTGAATTTTCTCAATATATTCGGCCTCATCGTACTGAGTCTCCTCATCTTCGAGACCACGAAAAATTGCCTTAATTTTGATTCGCCCCTGATCCAAACGCTCGCCCAGCTGGACAATCTCTGAAATACCAATAGGAGACATTAAGATGGCACGGACAATTTCCCGTTCACCATCCTCAATTCGCCGGGCAATCTCCACCTCTCCTTCACGGGTTAGCAGAGACACAGACCCCATTTTACGCAAATAGAGCCTAACGGGATCGTTGCTCCGAGTGTCTGTGGCCTCTTCCTCTTCTTCCTCTTTTTCTACTTGCTCTTCAGCACTATCGAGGAAAAAGCCTCCCTCTCCCTCTTCGTCCTCTTTCTTCTTTTCTGTCGATTCAGTAATGTTTACACCACCAACCTGTAGAGACTGCATAAAATGGTCTAGAACCGCAGAGTCCAATACTTCAGGAGGTAAAATCTCATTAATCTCTTCAATGGTTAGGCTGCCACGCTCCTTCGATAACTTCGTAAATCTCTGGATTTCATCACGAATGATAGCCATCTGCTCATCAATAGAGAGAACTTTTACAACTTGATCTGGCACTGATTTTTGCGGTTCTTTTGTCATTAAATAGCTCCCAAATGCTCCTTAGATGGTTTCTTTATCGATCTTTTGGACTCGCCGATCCAATTGGATATTCATAATCTGTTCCAGTTTTTCTAGTTGTTCGGAAGTGGGGCGGCCACGCAGATCCACGGCTAACTGGCGGCTCCGGGATTTCAAGTTGGCATCGCGTACCATCCGACTGCAGTCCTCCACTAACTTATGAGCCTCTTCCGAATTAAGGTCCGCCAAATGCTTTTCTAGGTGCTGAAACAAAACCTCAGGGACGTCCACCTGAGAAACCAGCAAGGCTGTTAACTTATCAAATTCATTAGGCATTTGTCCATACAATAGAAGGATCCTATGAAGAACTTCACGTAGACCTGGATGAGAAAACATTTCGATGATCCCAGACTCGCCAATCTTTTGTAAATAACGCGAGTTCATAAGAGCCAAATTCACTAATTGTTCCTCAGCTTTAGGCCGCTTCCCGGAGATTACAATCTGCTCTTCTAATACCTCTTTCGGAAGAGATTTGCTTGAGCCAATTGAACTCTCATCTGCAACGCCCTGTATTCCTGTCGCTGCGCGTTCACCTTTTTCCGATTGTTCCAGCGCCTTAATGAGCCAATTTTTATCGACGCCAAGGCGATCTCCGAGCTCCTGCAGATAAAGATCCTTCAATCTGTTGTCAGCGATATTTTTGAGTGTGCGTGAAACTCTATCAATAATTAAAATTTTATCAGATGAAGAGCCCCGATAGTCCTTCATCCAACGGTCTAAGATCAAAATAAAAAGTTCCGGAGCTGCCGCCAAGGATTCGTGCAAAATCTTTGGCCCCTTCTTGCGGAGGAAATCATCTGGATCCATCCCTTCGGAAAGAGTTAGACCTCTCGGAAATAGTCCGGCCTGCAGAAGAGTTGGTAGGCTTCTTTCTGTGGCGGCCTGACCTGCTTGGTCCCCGTCGAACAAAACCACAACATTTGATGTAAATCTCTTCAGGAGACGGGCATGATCCATTGTCAACGCAGTCCCCAACAGAGCCACAACATTCTGAATTCCAGCCTGAAAAAGCGCCAGAAGATCCATGTAACCCTCGACAACGATCACCTGATCTTTGGCTCGAATATACTTTGCTGTTTCACTTAATCCGTAAAAAACCTTCCCCTTGTGAAAGAGAGGTGACTCCGCACTGTTAAAATACTTAGGCTCCCCCTCTCCCAGAATTCGACCGCCAAAACCCAAACAGCGACCGTCCAAACCAAATATCGGAAAAATGAGCCTGTTTCGAAACAAATCGTAATATCCCGCCTTCCCGCTTCCCCGCTGCCGGACAAGCCCCAAAATCTCTGCTTCCTTGAATGGGATTCGTCGAGCAGCAAAAAGCGAAGACAACTTTTCCCATTCGTTAGGAGCGTAGCCCAGGCGAAATAGCTTAGCGGTCTCAGGACTAATTCCCCTCTTTACGAGATAGTCCTTTGCAGAGCTCCGGTCGAAACCACGGGCCAATTCATCTTCATAAAATTTAATCGCCACTTCGTTAATATTTAGGAATATTTGACGTTCATGTTCTTTGGTCTCTTTGCGTTCTCCAGAGAGATAGACTTCATCAGGGATGGGAATTCCTGCCTGTCTGGCTAACCACTCTACCGTTTCGGGAAAACTCATGCCCATGATTGATTCGACAAACTTAAAGATATTTCCAGCCTCTTTGCATCCAAAACAGTAATACAGTTGTTTGCTTTCGGAGACCGAGAAACTAGGCGTCTTCTCTCTGTGGTTGGGGAACGGACAAAGCCCCAACATCTGACCTCCAGCTCGCTTGAGCTCAGTCTGACGAGAGATGATATCCACGATGTTATTAGCATCCCGAACTTTATCGATAAAATCGCGAGAAAACTTCATAGGGACAATTAACAATCTTGTTTTTTGGAGCTCGGCGAATGAAAGGGTTCAATACAATCGTCACTGAGTGATCGCCGAATGCCTGTTTATCGTTTTATCGTTCACATTCTTACTGCAATTTCGCCTTAACAATTTCACTCACAAGCTTCCCATCAGCGGAGCCCGCTGTTTTCGCCAAAACCTCTTTTATCACAGCACCCATTTGTTTCATTGAAGTTGCATTCAGGGTCTTGATGACAGTTTCGACGACCTCCTCAACTTCAGCACGGTTCATCTGATGTGGCAAATACCCTTCAAGAACAGATAGCTCATACTTTTCTTTATCGACGAGATCCTTGCGCCCAGCCTTCTCAAACTGATCAATGGACTCTTTTCTTTGCTTTACCTGCTTTGTCACAACACCAATGATTTCAGCATCATTGATAAGCCCCGGACGCAACTCAATCTCTTTATACCTAACCGCACTCTGCAAAAAACGAAGCACTTCGAGCCGATGAGAGTCCTTGGCTTTCATTGCTTCTTTCATATCTGCAAGAATTTTTTCTTTTAGATTCATTTCACCTTCCAAAAATAACGAAAGGATCGGGCGCGCTAAACGCGCCCGCGACCGACTTTTTTCAACTTCTTAACGAGACGCTTTCGCGCCGCGATAGACTTTTTCTTCTTCTGCACGCTGGGCTTTTCGTAATGCTCACGCTTTTTTACTTCTGACAAAATCCCAGATTTCTCGCAAGATTTTTTGAATCGTCGGAAGGCCTGTTCAAAAGCTTCGCTGTCACGTATTCTGATCAGTGCCAAGGATAATCACCTGCCCTTCGTGTAAAATCAGTCCAAACGGACTGGATTTGCTGCTTTAAATAACAGCAAAGAAGGCCAGGTCTATCAAAGGATTCCCCGCTTGACAAACCCTATTCCAAACCTGGATTCTGCGAGTTCGAAGCAACCCCCCAACCGGCTTATGTTCTTTCTATGAGTTTAAATGAGAAATGGATGAGGCTTGCCCTTGAAATGGCAAAACAGGGGGAAGCAATAGGAGAAGTCCCCGTTGGAGCGGTCATCGTTTGCGAAGGGGAGCTTGTCGCAAAAGCCCACAACCTGAGAGAATCCTGCTTAAATCCAACCTATCACGCTGAGGTTTTGGCTATTCAGGAGGCCTCTCAGAAGCTGGGGCGCTGGCGCCTAACGGGCTGTGAGCTCTACGTAAGCCTGGAACCCTGTGTGATGTGTTCGGGAGCTATCGTTCAGTCTCGTCTTGACCGCGTCATTTATGGCGCCAGGGATCCCAAAGCCGGGGCCGTTGAGTCCCTCTATCAGATTCTTTCCGACTCTCGGTTGAATCATCGTCCTTTGATATCTGGGGGCATTCTCGAAGAAGAGTGTAGTCACATTCTGAAAACCTTTTTTCGCCGAAAGCGGCTGGCCGATTTTCGTTAGATCTCGGACGAAAAGCAGCCTCCATTGTTTGTTCTGATGGCTCTGAGTGCATCAAGAACGCGACAAAGCACGGCACGAAATATGCTACCACCACAATGCTAACAAACTATTAGCCATTTTTTGGAGTCACGTAATATGAAGAAAACTTCTGTCATGATCGCCATCTGCATCTTAACTACAATCAACAGCTTCGCCGAACAGAATGAACCAGCACGCAGATCGCTTAAAAATATTGCGTCTAGCTACACTCATGATGAACAAACAAATATCCTCGCGTTTCAAGGCCTATTGGCCCTCTTGGATATAGGAGTGGCATCGAAAATGTATAGCGCTGCAAAATCTCTGCAGCCCGATGCAATAGCAATTCGTGAATTAGAGTCCAAAATTCGTATCACAAAAGCAGAAGTAGCCGTTCTTGAAGAGGTCGACAAAAGCACGTTCGACGACATAAATAAAGCGCATGCCGCAGCTCAAGAGTTTAATGTTTCTTCAACTGTGAAGCAAGAAGTTGGAATAGCAAACAATGCAAGACTCGATGAGATAACAGCTCACCAAACGATTGCCGACAAATTAAAAGCTAAACAAAGAGAACTCTCGAATTTTGAATCCCAACTAAAAAAACTAAAGGTGGGCATGTTCTCCCGATGGGGTCGCAAGGGACTCACTGCCGTCGCAACCACTGTTGGCGTGGTTATGATTGCAAATCTCGGAACAAGAACTTACCTCGTGTTTGTTGACGGATCCGATCCAGGATTATTTCCCGTCTTAGACTTAGCAGCCGAGAAAGTTGATTCCATCGGTGGGCAAGAACTGATTGATACTATTTCGAACAATAGCACAGGAACTGTGAGTTCGATTTATAGTGCCTTGGCCGCTAAAATCGGCGGTCAATAATTTACCATAGTTGTTGGGAGGGGAGGCATCACTCATGAAACATGCGGTTTTGCCTCCCATAGTTCTGCTCTTTATTTTTGCCGTAACCAGCTTCTCTCCCGCTTGGTCAGAAGCTAATTTCGGGCAGCAAACGGGCCTCTGCAGACGCCTGGTGACAGCTGCGATAGAGTCCACCTCTAAAATCGCATCGGGCACGGCTATCAAAACAAAACAGTACCTCACAGAAGTAAGAGAATCTAATGGTCGAAGAATAATTGCAAAGCCGGCCGAATTGGGTGAAGTCGAGACTCAGTGGATGGGACTACTGACTAAAGTCAATCCCACTCAAGCCGACTTTTCCCGTTGGCAAAGATGGACTCGTTGGTTGAGAGCTCCTTCCCGGTGGCTAGCAAGACTGATGGGCCAACCAAATTACCGACTCACGCCAGGAACCTTTTACTACCAGACTGGCGTGGAACGACCCGTGCGATCTCTGTTTAGACGGATTCGAAACGAGAACATGAGGCCCACTCTTCTCACAGCCATGCTCATGACGGCAATCTACACGACACCCATCACATTAGCCCTAGACAGCGCTTTAGAGGCTCGCAGCCAACAAAATACCACTCAAATTGAATTACTCATTGAACACGATTACCGATTCCAATCCATCTTAGAGCTTCGGCGCTCAGAGCAAATTGACAGATCAGAGGCAGCACAGGCGGCTTTTCTTTTAAAGATGGCCTGGGAAGAATATTGGCAGCGATTTGGTAGCCTCCCACCAGAACAACTTCTTTCCGAAGACGCCGCTCGAGTGGCAAGTGGCCATCCTCTATATATTCACCTCAACCAACTCTTCACCCGGGGTATCGAAGCTAAACCTGAAGCTCAACACACAGACCGAGGAATCGGCCCCCTCAGTCCGGAAGAAAAAAGGGATCTGTTACTTCTCACCTATCAGTCTTACGCTCGAGCAGCGCTCTCGGTAGATTGGCTTCTCGGCCATATTCCATCGCGAACCAGAATACCAGACTGGATCTCAGAGAACATTTCTCAGTTTGAGAACGACAGTTTTGCTCTCCAAATACGATCCAGAATTCAGGCGGGTGAGATTTCTAAACTTCAAGGGGTGAAGTTACTCCAAGAAGATATTTCTAACCAATTGACATTGGCCATCAATTTACGACTTGGAATCACCTTTGTAATTGAAGAATCTGGTCAAACCATCACACTTGAGATGTTGCGAGACGAGCTACTCGGAACAAAATAAATCAGGGACTACTGATTCCCCGCTTGGCCAAAATCGCTTTTGCCTGAATCATTCCTATTCCAGTCACTTCAATCATTTTTTTTCGACTGCTCGTCCCTCGTTGCACAGTTACTTGCCTCTGACGTACCTCAAAAAGCTCAGATATAAACGATTCTACGGCCTCGTTGGCTTTTCCATCGACGGGCGGGGCCTTAATTCGAATCTTCAGACTGCCATTGTGCTCCCCAATGATCTCTGATTTGGATGCATTGGGCTGTACGATCAAACTCAATTGAATACCATTTTTGATTTCCCTTAACATAGCTTCAAATCCGACTCCCTCAGTAGTGCCAAGAACATACCTCAAATTGACTCTTGAAGTCATGAACAACGAGCCTGAAAAACAGATCTTTTTACTTTTTGCCTTATCTTCAGATTCTAAGATAGATGATAGTCGTCAGGAAACAGGCTCTCACAGCCGATTTGGTCGGCCAAAAAGTTTTGATGATGAAGAATAGGCAGGACAAAATGAAAATAAGCGAGAATTCGAAAACAAAGGCATCTATAAAGCCGCTTGATCCAGTTGAGTCGCTGGCCGAAATGCACCACGAATTTGGCGAACATGGCGGAGTTAATATGTCTATCGAGGCCAGCACGACTTTTTCTGTGATGGATGCAAAGACTCTCCCTGCGATATTTCGTGGACAAGTCGGCCCTAACCAGGGTGGGTGTTTTCTTTACGGAAGGCATTTCAATCCAACCGTATACAATTTAGGTAAGCAGTTGGCCCAAATGGAAGGATCTGAGACTGGCTATTGCACCTCCTCCGGAATGGGCGCGATTTCATCTACCGTTCTCCAATATTGCAATAGCGGGGACGAAATCTTGGCAAGTCACACCATCTACGGCGGAACCTTTGCTTTTTTTAAAGATTTTCTCCCTTAAAGTGTGGCATTAAAACCAATTTCGTGGATATTTTGAATTTAGATTTGGTCGAAAGGGCTTTCACCAAAAATACACGTATCCTCTATATCGAGACCATGTCCAATCCCATGCTGAGTATTCCAGACATTCCGAAGCTGGCATCCCTCGCTCACAAGCATGGAGTTAAGCTAGTCGTTGACAATACTTTCACTCCCCTGATTGTATCCCCAATAAAATGGGGCGCCGACGTTGTCGTTCACTCTCTTACCAAGTTCATAAACGGCGCTTCTGATATTATTGCAGGAGCCATTTGTGGACCGACCTCGCTGATCGAATCTCTGATGGATCTCCATTTGGGTTCAATGATGCTTCTCGGTCCAACTCTGGACCCCCATTCGGCATCCTCCATTGGTCTTCGAATTCCTCATTTATCCCTTCGAATGAAGGAACACTCTCATCGTGCCTTGATTTTTGCTCAACGATTGGAGGAACTAAAAGTCCCGGTCATTTATCCAGGCCTTCCTTCTCATCCAGGTCGCTCTACCTTGGATCAAATCCGAAACAAGGAATACGGCTACGGAGGCCTCCTGTGCATCGATATGGAAACAACTGAACGGGCGTATCGACTCATGGATCTGCTTCAAAATGGAGAAAAATTTGGCATTATGGCTGTGAGCCTCGGCTACTCTGAAACCTTAATGACATGTCCTGCGAGCACCACCTCCAGCGAGTTGAGTGAAGAGGAACTCAAAAGTGCAGGAATACGGCCAGGACTGGTGCGCCTCTCAATTGGCTACACTGGCTCCCTTGAGCAAAGATGGAGCCAGTTTGAAAGAGCACTTGATAAAATTTGAATAGAAAGCACTTGAGGAGAGATTTTTCGGTTCCAAAAAAATGAGAGAAGCCCGTCAATCCCCGTCCATTTTTCCCTGAAGATTGGAGTAGACTTTGTAGCCTCCTCCAGTGACTTCAAAAATAGAAGAAGTAAGTCCGCTCACAGAAGCATGAACGAGATAACCAGAGGCTAATTCCTGTTTAGCTCCGCTCGATGAAAAGCCCACGACGGAATTTCTTCCTGCAGCAGCTAAAAAGTCAAAATTTTTCTGAAGCGAGACAGCAGTGCCCGTGTTGGTCACCCTCATCGTCTTTGTGCCCGCAGAATTGGCTCTCATCGCACAAACGGAGACGCCATTGATGTCAGAATTAGTGCACGGAGCGCCTGTCACCCCAGCCCCACTCAAAATTTGGTAGTCAGGACGATAGTTGGCCACCAACCTTCCATCAGAATTAATCAGTCTGATCAAAATATAGAGTGGCGTCTGACCATCGGCAATTCCCGACCCGCTCACAATAATTTCAGATTTACCAAAATCATTTCCACTGCTGCCAATCCCAATATGTCCCTTTATTTGATTATTAACATTACAGCCAAAGAGGGACAAACTCAGGCTAAAAAAGACGAGGGCGCGTACTGCTCTTACAGATAAAGCCGGTGAAGGTGAAGCTTTCGCACCTCCGGATCCCATCGACGCAAACAACACAAAAGGATTCATTCTCTGCCAACCTGTCATAATAAAACCCCTGAATCTAATATCAAAGTGCCAAGAAAAAGCTCGCTGTTATCATTATAATAATAAATCCTCCCGCCCTTCGCAAAGAAGTCTCAGCCTCCGACTCCAAATGGGTCATCGTGATCGACTCCTTTTGATAAAAAGCTATCCCCTCTCGTTTTAAAGATCAGTCAAGCATTGAAAATGGGGATCGGTCAGCATATGGTGAACGGCGATGAATAACCGTCAATTTTATTTGCCACGAATTTTTGTTCGCTTTTTATTGATTGCCTTACAAGTGACTGCCATCATGCCAGTAGCAGAAGCCTCCGGCGATCCCGAACCTGCTAGCTCCAATCACTCGCAATATTTTGAACCTCAACTGATCCGAGATGAGTTAACTTCTCCACTGAAGACGGACGCTAGGAATTGGCTTATCGGCGGCACCACATTGACTGCCGCTCTCGTCCTCTTAAAAGGAGAAGTTGTCGATCCCATTCAAAGAGATTTTTCTCAACGCAAGCCGCTGGGAGACTTCTCCGTTCTTGGTGACTATGGTGGCAGATTTATCCCCAATGCAATTTACTCGGGGGCGATGTACTGGGCCTACAAAGTTACAGATGAGAATTCATATCTTGAGTTTAGTCTTATCATGATGAAAGCCAGTGTGTATGCCGTCGCGACATCTACCCTGCTCAAAGTCACAATTCAAGAACCGCGCCCCAACGACAGAAATGATACAAAATCATTTCCTTCAGGACACACCACGGCCGCTTTTGCATTTTCATCTGTGGTGACAGCCGAACATGGTTTTTTCCCTTATGGTCTCATGGCCACAGCTCTCTCTACATTGACAGGCTTGAGTCGCATCAACGACAATAAACACTACCTCCACGATGTTGTGGCTGGCGCCACCATTGGTACAGTTTTTGGCCTCGGAGTCTCAAGGGTCAACAAATCCAGAACGAGCAGCAGCCGGGAACAATCAGAGAATTCCATTCCAAGGTGGCAAATCGCTCCCGCATTGACGAAGGATTTCGTCGGTCTTTTTCTCAGCTACGAATTAGGATAAATTGAGCATGGTTCCATTTGAAAACCAACGTCCTCTCGCTATTAGTGCCTCGCAGTTATTTAAGCGCTTTGCTCCGTCTCTGCCCCCTGCTGTCAATCATCTTGATCTTCAAGTATCGGTTGGAGAATCCGTTGCGTTTCTAGGGCCAAATGGCGCTGGCAAGAGCACCACTATCAAATTACTCTGCGGGATTCTAGTTCCAGATCATGGCGAAGTGAAGATCATGGGAGCCCCAGCTGGATCAAAAAAAGCCAATCTGCTGCTCGGTTTGGTTTTTGGAGCCAGATCACAACTGTATTTTCATATGACCGTACACCAGTGTCTCATTTTGCAAGCTGAAACCTATTACGTCAGTGGTGCAGATCAGAAAAAGCGCATTGGTGAACTGAGTGAAATATTTGGCGCCACAAACCTTTTAAAAAGGCGGGTTCGAGAGCTCTCTTTGGGAGAGCGAATGCGCTGTGAGATTATCGCAAGCCTTGTTCACCGTCCAAAAGTCATACTTTTGGACGAACCAACAATCGGCTTAGACATAGGAGCTAAACTAAGTCTTCGAGAAAAATTGAAGGAATGGCAAAGGAATGAAAAGACAACGATGCTTCTCACCAGTCATGACTTGGGCGATGTCGAAGCCCTTTGTGAGCGGTGTATCCTTATCAATCACGGAGAAAAGGCCTATGACGGACGTCTCGAACAAGTCAGAGGGGACTTGTCTACCATTCGAAGAATTAAGCTTTTACTTGGTGAAGGCGCCGCTTCAACTCAAGACCTTATCAATGGGCTGCATGAAATCGAAAGCAACAACCCCATGGAAAAGAACTTTGAATTTTGTTTGGATAAGACCCCCCTCCCCAGAGTGATGGAATTTTTATCTCTGAACTATGGAACCCTCCTGCAAGATATCCAGATCTCTGGAGTTCCTCTGGAAGAGGTCATTCAAAAGCGCTACTCTCGCACACGAATTGAAGCGAAACAGACGCGATGTTAAGATCTGTCTACCAAAATTCAATTCTGGAAATTCGGTACTATTTTTTACTGATGTCTTTTAGTCTCCGCGAAAACTATACCGACCTGCGCGCTACGGGAGTTACCTATTTCCTCTTTTGCTTCTTCATTTGGCTCCTTTCGCTCGTATGGGTAAAGTTTCATCCTCAGAGCAGCCATTTTTCACACGCTCAAGTCTTTCTCTATCTCGGTGTGACAGAAATGCTGTTTATGAGCTTTCTCAGCAAAAAGATGATCTTGCGAGGCACTGAGGATTTCTCTCTTTTTCTTGCACGCCCTCGTTCTTGGCTGGCTCGGGAGATCTGCTCCAATATTGGAAACTGCCTCGGCAAGAGAATCATGTATTCATTATTTCTCCTTGCATTTTCTTTCTTACTCGGCGCTTCCCCAGCCAATAAAATGGAGTTTATCGGAAGAATCATCGAACTCATCCTCCTCCTTGCAATTCCACAAGCTCTGTTGGTCACTCTCTTTAGTGCTTTTCGGCTCTCTTACACGCAAACAGATTATTTTATTCTTCCATTTTCTAAATTGTTCTTGGCCCTCGGCGGTGTTTTCGGTCCTCTCAGTGATTTTGCAGATCCCTGGAAGAAAATCTTTCTCCAGCTACCTGGATCTGATCTCTTCTTTCAGCCCGCCTTTTACGCAGTCCACGGACACTTCTATCAAACAACAGGAAACATGTGGCTTTTTCGACTACTGCTCATTGACTCTGTTTTGATCCTATTGCTCCTTCTTTTCTACAAAAGGGGACGTAAACTATTTCAGGCCTGGGGAGGATGACATGAGTCTCATCGGCCGCTCAGCTCGGTTTCACTTCAACTCTCACTGGTCGAGTCAATCTAACTTCTGGATTGGCATTACTGGTATGCTTGTGAATAATTCCCTGACTCTTCTCGGTATTTGGGCCATGCTTTTCGCGGGAAAAACTTCCCTCATCGAGGCGAGGGACACTTTTTTTATTATGAATTCTGTTCTCATGTTGGCTTGGGGTGCGATTCACGTGTTTCTAGGTGGAGTCGCAAACCTGGATACTCAGATCAACCAAGGGAGTCTCGATCTTGCTATGGTAACGCCAAGAAGCCCCTTCTTGACCCTATCTCTCACCAGTTCCGACTTGCCCGCTTGGGGCGACGTAATTTTGGGAAGCCTGGGTCTGGTTATTTTTTCCTTTCACTCAGGATTTCTGTTTTTTCTTCACAGCCTAGTCATGGTCTTTTTCGCCTGTGTTTCTCTTTACTCCTTTTTTCTTTTCTCTGGATCTTTGGCCTTTTGGTTTCGCCGAACCGAAAATGCTCATGCCGTCTTAATCAATATGTGTTTGGCGTTCAATACTTATCCTATTTTTGGCGGAAGCGAGAGCGGATCGCGTTGGGCCATCTTTCTAACTCCCATCCTTCTCGCTGGTGTGATACCAGCTTCCTTTTTAGTACAACCCACACTAGAATTACTGGCTTTGGAAGTGATTGGCAGCCTAGTTGTTCTATTCGCAGCAAAAAAGTTTTTTTACTTGGGGATGAAGAGGTATCAGAGTTGCTCCATACTCGGACTTCAGAGATAAAGATCTGCGGTTTATCTAAGGTTTATTTTAGGTTTATTTTAGGTTTGTCTTAGATCTATTTTCGAGATATTTCCTGAATTTCTTGAATTAGATTACATCTCTTTTGAATTCTCCAAGCCTTCTCTAAGAACTTGTCGAGTTTTTTCAAGTCCTGGGCTTTCCCGCACTCTTTTTTGGAGCGAATTAAAGATTTCCGAAGCTTCAAACGACTTCCCTAATTGAATAAAATGGAAAACATCACCGAGAATAATATTATCTCGAATTGAAAATCGAAAATCCTCATCCTGGAAGGATTCTCTTGGTTTCAATTCCGGATCGATAGACTGGTAGTTGTCTTTTTCATTCTGCCAAATTTCTCTTGCTTGTTTCATTTCACTTTCTTCAATTGTCCTGTTGATTGTCCCTTCGGCAAATGCCACGTCAACAGTGGGCACCTTGAATTCACTATTTCCGAAAACCCAATTTGCGTATTTCTGATTTGGTTTCTGGTAACGAAGCTTGGCTACAATTGATAATCTAGAAGAATCCTTTCCAATTCGCACCTGAAATGGGATATCTATGAAATTCTTTGTCGGTATTATATTTTTCTGATCTGACGAGAACAGCCAAGATCGATGCCTATCCGTTTCCATCAAATTGCCTTCGACATCCCTTGGTACAGACCTCAATACAACCGTCTTAACTTCATCCAGCAGATTGTCCTTGTCTAGGCTGCCATATTGAAAAATCAGATTTCCCTTTTCATCCTTGATACCTATTTCTGGCCAAGCCAGAACCAAATCGCTCTCTGGTCCGGCAGGGAAGGAATGCCCGACGCCAATGTTGGCAATTCGAACAATAAAATCCACTTTTCGACCCATAAATACACTGGGCGATAATATGCCAATAAAAACTCTTTTATCTTGAATAAATTTTTGAGAGTCCATCATCTGAGTTTCTTTTTCAAACAGTTTGGCCATTGTAAATCCTGCGGATAGAAATCGATGGCTTGCTACTTTTCCTTTTGTCTTAGCTGAAACATCAGCATTCGTACTGATCCCTTCCATATGGCAATTCTGACAGGTTTTAAAATTCGCAGACGCTGATTGTCCATAATGCCCATCTCTCCAACTGGGATACTGTAAGCGCATATGGCAGGCAGCACAGTATTTCGCCTCCTTATAATCGGATTTCATGTACTCCAGTTTATGTGATGAGGGTTTCAGTTTAATAATGCTATTGTGCAACGAAGCAATTGCTTCACTTTTGGATTCTGAAAACAGGAATTCATTTTTTTCCTCAACTTCATAGGACACCCACTGCCCACTCACTTTTACTTTGCTCATTTTATGACAAAGAACACAGGATGCTCCCTCATGCTTTTTGAAATCCCCGTAATTGTGATTGATTTGCCCTGTTACGAGACCCACAGGTGAATGGCAGGCGGCACAAACCTTAAACACCTCAGGCCCCTTGTGATTGGTATGAGGCGTTTTAAAAAGACCCTTGTCCGCCTCTGAATTCAATAATTCTGCAGTCTTTATCACAAAGGGATTAGGCGTTCTGTAGTGCACCGATTCTTCCCACTGCTTATAGATTTCCTCATGACAGCCACTTGCACCGCAACTCTTTGAATTGGTAAAACCATCAAGAGATAGGAGATTCCCCTTAGCAAGAGAAACGTGACTCGGAGAAAGAATACTTTCTGTCTGAGATTTCCGGCCCTTGTTGAGATAGTTTTTGTAAACGTATCTCGCTTCGATTGCCAAACCAAGAGTCAAAGTGAAGGCCACCAAAGTTGCCGTCCAGCGCACCCCTGAGTAGACTATTTTTTTTACAGCCTTGTGAAAGACATTCTTCTGGAACGGCAACAAGGAGTCCCAAACGAATCGAATAATGAAATAGACATAGGCCGAGAGAAATAAAACTGCCGTAAAGGATGAAAGAACATGAAACCACCAAATCCATTTAATTCCTGTCACTCCAACCCACAGCATAGGAAGTGCAGTCCCGTACGAAATAGTCAAATTCACAAGCGAGAGGACGCCAACCCACCAAACCCTCCTTTCGCCTTTTGAGAAACCGTGAATCCGTAGGCGAAAATGGAGCATAATGATCGAGAATATAAGAAAAATACCCAGATAGGCATGAGCTAAAAGAACAAATCCAGAGATAGAATTTAGTCTGTCACAAAATAAAAGAATGATTCCCGTGATCAATTCAAACGCGATCAGACACAATCCAAATCTAAACGATCCCGTTTTCCAATCCCGGGAAGTTTCGATTTTTCTTATCTCCTTCACAAATGAATCCGACAAAAATGTGGCCTTCTGCAAGAGCAGGTTCTCAAGTTATAGAAGCGATTATAATAATATTCTCTCAATACGGAAGAGGATAAGCGCAACCGATGAGAGAATTATCAGAGTGCGCTAAGTCCAAGGCTTGGCATCCCGAAATACCTGGTAAGAATTGAAAAGCAAAACTCTAGAGATTGCGCGTCCAATCTTGATATAACTGTATGGCATCAATAGGCCTTATTTCGCGCACCGGTTCAAGTTCAAGGTCGATTTCAACAGGAGCAGCAGGGTCGGTAATTGCCCGCATCCATTCGGCCAAAGTCAGAGGCTTCGGCGATATCGCTACATCAAAGATCCATATTCCGTCACCGTCACCATCGGACCTTCGCGCGTAAGGCACGATGTGCCAACCCCACTGATACTCATGCTGATCAACCCAAGAAGTTCCAGTTAGATTTCCTGCCGCTATCAAACGGCCAAGATAGATATCGCGATCACTCGAAAAAATTGAAATTTCTTCAGCCCGGGAGTTACACCCCCAAACTATGTTTGCTAGACTTCTGAGTGGCTTCGTTACACAGAATCCCGCCATCAAAGAACTCGCTTCAGAGCCACTTAAAACAGTGGTCAAATCTGGTACCGATTCAAATTTTCTCTTGGTTCTCTCAATAAACGACTGCCTCGCTTCTTCAATAGTCTTCCATTGTGAACGAGGTGCCTGGGAGAAATAGAGATCAGGAGATTCATATCTTAAAGGTGCTTTCCAATTGCGAGGCCGCTTTTTCACAAAGACAGATTCGGGAATGGTGGCCCCTCTTAGCAGATGGAAACAATCACCACGACCTGGCATCTGGCCTTCACCAAGTATAGGAAAAAACAGGAGAACAAATCCAATGAAATATTTAGAATAATTCACTCTATTTCCAACTACTTAGCGCGGCCATCGTCATCCAAAAATTCGTGTCAGAATAGACACTTAACTAAAAAGTCTGGGCTCAGTTTTTAAAGAGCCGTCTTCCCATTCAGGAAAATTCCATACGTATTCAATAATGAAATTGGCGCGCCCGGAAGGAGTCGAACCTCCGACCACATGATTCGTAGTCATGTACTCTATCCAGCTGAGCTACGGGCGCGCACGCAAAGAATCGACTGGCACACTTTTAGACATATTGTGCTAGGAAATCAAGGTCTCTCTTTCGTCTTAGTGTCCAGCTCAAGAGTCCCATCCGGTTTTGCTCAAAAGCCATAAATCCATATATCTGTAAATCTACAAATCTATAAATCTATAAAGCCAAAGGTGACAATCAAGGGTCCTTTAGGCATGTTGAAGTTGATGATTTGACCAGAGGGCCGTTCCTGTTCTGCCGAACAAGGGGCCTGACAAGCGATGCTGAGGTTTAGATATGACATTTACTTCTCTTTGGAAAAATTCCCTGACTGAGTCTCGCCAGATTCTAGATGAATTTATTAATGATTCCAGTCAGTTAGATAAGTGCAGCCAGTTTTCTCGTCTTCTCATTGAGACCTTTAAAAGCGGTGGTCACCTCTTTACATGCGGAAACGGCGGAAGCCACTGTGATGCAATGCATTTTGCGGAGGAGTGGACGGGTCGATATCGCAAGGATCGGAAACCCATGGGTGCAATCGCTCTGGGAGATGCAAGCCACACTACCTGCGTTGGAAATGACTATGGGTTTGACTCCATCTTTTCCCGACAGCTTGAGGGCCTCGGCCGTGAAGGTGATTTGCTCGTGGGACTCTCCACAAGTGGGAATTCACCCAATGTCATTCGAGCAGTTGAAATGGCTAGAAACATGAATATCCGTACTGTAGGCCTCTTGGGACGCGACGGTGGGGAACTCAAAGACATCTGTGATCTATCAATCACAGTGCCAGCAAAAACGTCTGATCGAGTGCAGGAAATGCATATCAAGATTATACACACGGTGATTGAGACTGTTGAGCGGGAGATCTTTCCAGGCAACTATTGAACCTTGATTCTACCAATGTCCTGTGGCAGTGTTCCCGAAAGCTAACAGGGTCACCTGGAGAGGTGGGTGAGTGGCTTAAACCAGTTGTTTGCTAAACAACCGTATGGGGTAAACCCGTACCGCGGGTTCAAATCCCGCCCTCTCCGCCATCTGAATTTTTGACTCTTCAAAAGCTGACAAACCTGAGTACCAAATGTTGGATCTCTAAGGTCTAGAAACAAGCCAAACGATAAAACTCAACACGAGACTTAATAAAATACTTGTCGCTAGCGGAAAATGGAAACTAAAGCCAGGCTTTTCGATATGGATATCGCCCGGAAGGCGACCCAATATATTCAAAAACGGAATTTTGTCAGCATAGACAAAAAAGACCCCAACAATCACCAGAATGGTGCCAGCCCCTATCAGCAGTTTGCCTATGACAAAACTCTTTCGGTCGACTGATAGGAAATTGCCGAATTATCCGGAGGCCCTTTTCCGATCATAGATCTCCGCAAGTCGAAACCAGCAGAAGCCGACGCTCTGCTCGATCGCACAAGAATTGGATCTTGGAGCGACTCCATCTAGGTTGGTCCCACAGACAATCTTCGAAGAGATTCCGGTGTCGATTCCGTGCAAGTTTTACCGCTATCTTGAGAGGCAGCATTTTCCAGTCCGACCGTCTGCTTCGGGGCTCATCACCTGAAATCATTCCTCCCCGGGGAATGCTTGCAGGTGGACTGGGCGAAGGCTCTCGATGTTAGATCAGGACGGTCGCAAACGTACCATATGGGCCTTTATCGGGATTTTGGGTCCAGTCGGTACGATGGTTCGAGTGATGGACAAGTGCGATTTTGTGCAACGGTGAAAGCGATCCAATCAATGCTCTTTGAGGTTGGGTGGGGTTCCAAGGAAAATCACCTCTGACAATCCAAAGGTATTCGTGAATCGTGCCTCGGGCACGAGCCGATTTGAATGCCGGTTGGGATTTGCATCGCATACCGGTTTTACGATAGAGGCCCTCCCTCCGGCGGATCCACAGAAGAAGGGCAAGGGTTGAACGTACGGTGCAATTGGTTCGGCGGCTTTTTGAGTCCTTTGATTTGAAGGAATTTTCAATCGAGAAAGCCCAAAGCCATATTGATTTGAAAATGAAGATTGCCAACTGTCGCAAGCACGGCACTCATGGCGAGAAGCCTGTGGGGTTTTGAGAATCAGGAACAAAAGACATTGCGTGACTTGCCCCAGGTTCCTTATGAGATCGAGACCATTTTGAATGGTTTGTTCGCCGTGATGGATATGTGAGGTTTTTGAATAAATACTATCGAGTTGACTTGAGGTTGTCGGGCCAAGTGTGCTTTGATTGGTAACGGAGAAAAGCTTTCGATTTACTGCGCTGGGAGGCTGGAAGTCTATGATGTAATCAAAGACAAGTTCCAGCGCCAGGCGTGCAAGGATCCTACAATCCTCGAACGAAACGAATTTGCAGAATCACGCCCATTACATCAAGCAGGCAGAGGCTATCGGCGGCAATGTCGCTCGAATGATCCAGATCATTTTATCGAGGGGGAAGGTTTTGAGACACTGGTGGTCTGGGGAATCCTGACGTTGAACAAAATACCAGAATGCCTTGATCGACAAGGCCTGTGCGTCTGCAATTGAAATCAGTTCGATCGTTTTCGCACGGTCCTCGTTTTTGAAGATGACACCAAAAGTAAAAATGGAGACTGAAAATTTTAATACAACGGGCGGCAAGTTCACAAGGCCGATGAGTGAGTATAGGGCTCACTTACGGGTCGTGAAATGATGTAGCCAAAACCAAGAGGGAGCGTGGAGTGAGCATAGAACAATCCGTCAGCAACTGACGATGCTAAGGCTACCGTCGGCAGCTGAGAATTTAGAGTCGGTTTTGGCAGCCAGAAAAATCAAGTCCGATTTTCCTGGCTGACGACATTATTTGAGCATGAGCTGAATACGCGCAAGGAAAAGCGATTGAACGTAGGATTAAAAGGCGACATTCCCAAGAGGAGAACATTGGAGCAGTTCAATTGGAGTTTTAACAAGAGGATCAATCGCGAGAAGATCGAAGGGCTTTCGAGTTGCAAGTTCGTAAGAGGACAATGAAATTGCATTGTTCTGGAGTCCAGGAACTGGCAAAACCCACTGCGCAATTGCTTGGGCATGAAAGCCAGTACTGGGCCACAGTGTGTTTTGTTCGAGCGTAAAAGACTCAGTGCCAAGATCGGATGGCCCGGGAGCGGAACACTTTGGATAAATTGTTCAAACAAATTTTGACGTCCAAACTTTGGATCCTTGACGACTGGGGCGTAGTGACGATGCCACGGGATGTGAGTGAAGAGATATTTGATCTCTTTGATCGACGCAAATACAACTCGGCGATGATCTTGACCAGCACCGAGATGTCGAAGAATGGCCCAAGTCTTTTTGCCAGATATTGACATCGAAAAAACTGAAGTATAGACCTCCAAAAATCAGGCGGTCCAGTTATATGAGATTAGCCGGTCCAAGTATGTGAGACGGGACACTATGGATGAAAATTCCATGGAGATACTGATACCATTGACTTCCCTTAGAAGGCAATGGCTCGAGAATAAAGCGACTGTCAGAAGGAGAGACCGTGCTGCCTGCAGCCCGCAGTGCTGGCAGCCTCGGTTTGAACAAAACCAATTTCTGCAACGTCTTTGAACAAGGGTTTTCTCAGGTAAGAAACCGGTAATTCAAGCCAATCGTCAAAGCCTAAAATATGGGTGGCAGATCTACCTGGTTCATACCAGCTATCGACTACAAAATCTTCCTTGGTTCTCAAATTGACAATCCGAGAGGCCACATGGCCCCCATTTAACCAGTCCTTATGAATCGGAGGACGCTTTGTGACCATTCTGGCCAAAAAGAAGTGTTGTAGGAGTCCGCGCTGAGACAATACTTCGATAAAGGAGTTATACGTTATGGTTCTATTCCAACAGTTGAATTGAAAACCACCAAACAGCTCCCCTTTAATATTAGTCCAGTTGCTGCCTTCCGCATCATCCTTTAAATAAGTGTTTTGCTCAAAAATTTGAGAGGCCATCCTCAAGGCGCGAAGCTCAGAGACTTCGCTCAAGCTGAGACGACCAGATTTCAATGAATCTCTTTCGCTTTCAGATAAATTCATTTCATCTATCCGAATTTTAAACTGCAAATCTATCTCTGCCTGAATGCGGTCCGAAAGGCAAATCCATCGCGCCATTTGCAATATAGGCTCCTCATTGCTCTCAATTTTATAACAATCTCCGATTTCGCCGGCACTCCTTTTTTCTTGGATTTTAGCAACAGCTCGCGATTGAATGTCTGAGAGCCGAACGGAGCGCATTCCTGCAGCAGCCATCTCTGCCTGTCCTTGAAATTAAGAACAACCCCAAAAAGAAGAGATATTTTTGAATGCTTTTGGTTCTCCCCAAGAGGCTTACGTCAGGCTTATTCAAAACAAGCCCTTCACCTCGCTGAGAAAATGAGCACATAAACCTTCAGGCATTGCGATGCCTTGAGGAGCGGCTACCCCCAAAGCCCAAGTTAATAAGGGCCTAATTGCATCTGGCGATACCGGTTCTTCGGATTTCAGCCGAAGAACATACCCGTTTCTTAAGGGGTGGATGCCTACTTTTATCCTAGGCCATCCTTCCACGTCGGGAAAAACAAAGTTGACAGACTGAATACCTTGGCCATCGCTTAACTGACCATTTCGCACCTTGCACTTGGCTCCCGTAAAATCAATATTCCATTGGAGTCTGCCTACGCACTCCTGAGGGTCAACGCTATAACTCCTCGAAGCCTGCGCAAGCGCATCAGAACAAGAAATCAAAGCAACCAGACTTAGGTGAGCCAGAACGAATAATTTCATGGCTCACGTCTACCGCAAGATTTTGAGCATTGGTATAAGATTGAAAATCTTATATAAGCAGATCGATTGGATCTGAATTCAAGGCTCGCGCCAATATTCAAGCTCCATAGGACCTGGAAATTCACAGGAAAATTTGGCCACTGCAAGGTGACTCCCTCAAAATTCAGTCCGGTCAGTACTCCCCCATAATTTGGTCTAAATTTTTTCTATGAATATCTGGAACTTTGACAGGCTTCTTGGCATAGCCTGTCACCACGATCATGAAAGGCCGAAACGAGTGGTTTAGATTCAACACTGAATTTAGGAAAAACATCGGCCTCGGAGTATGGGTCAACGTTGCCAGTCCAGCATTGTGGAGTGCCGTAATCAACAATCCGACAGAGATTCCCGTAGATTCAACTGGATAATAGGTCCGTTGATTATATCCGTCTTCAGTCTTAATTGACACCCGACTAAAAACAGCTATCAAAGCAGGCGCCTCGCTCAGATAGGGTTTTGAGGCATTGGTTTCAAGAGGTTTGAGGTCCCGAATCCACCCCTGACTCGCGCCTTTGGCATAAAATTCCCCTTCGACTTTCTCGGCCGCTTCTCTGATTCTATCTTTCATAGACTGAGAAGTGATCAAAGCAAAATACCAGGGCTGACGATTTGCTCCGCTAGGAGCTGTCCCAGCAGTTTTAATCGCATTCAGGACAATCGCCCGATCTATTGGTTCCGATGAAAACTCACGGATGGTTCTTCTTGCAGACATTTGCTTGAAGAACACTTCTGATCGTGCAACTGGATCAAAATCGGATTCACTGGAAAGAATGCAATTATAAGTATCGATCACAAATTCACCTACAGATAAACATGAAATAGAAACCATCCGCTGTCACTCTGGCCGACAGGAAGGCTCCGATTCACCCCTTTTTTGTACTCGACCTGAAACTCAAAGTGAGGAAGTGGCAAAAATTGTAAACCTATTCCAACCGACGACTGCTGTGTCCCTGAATCATTTAGATCTGTCTGCAAATGTTCTCCAAAAAGGTAGGGGAAAAGTCCCTGAATCGCTTGGTATCCAAAACTCAATGTTGTGGCCGTCAGCTCCTTCTGGTCAGTCGGAAAATCTGAGAGATGAGATTCTTCATAGGAAGTTTCAAATTTTAATACCATTTTTTTGTTTGTGGCAATAATTCCATTCAAATTGAACAGACCTCGTCTCTTCTCCTCGCTCTCCCCAAGCAGAATGTTTGCTCCCAATTTTGAGTTCTCGAAAAAGTATTTTGAATATCCTGCTGATATGGAACGTTCTTTGGACTTTTCTCGTGGAATATCAATTCTGCCAAGATCTGCCGACACAAAAATTTCATCGGCCTCACTGAATTTGGAGATTTCAAGTACATAGGATTCACTGTTTGACCCGAAACCAAGAGGTTGCTTTGTGACCCTTGTGTGATTTGGGTCATTGAGACCAAAGTTAAGCCGAAATTTGCCAAGTCTTAACCTTAGTTCATCGGTCAATTCCCAAATCAGATAGTGACGCTCTGACAAAAAATCGCCCCTCATGGGGGTTCCCGCCGGTCCATCCTGAACACCCGCGGTCCCCACAATCCAGATCTTCGCATAATTTAAACCCAGTTCGATATTCCTTTGCATGACAAACTGTTTGCCCTGTTTGATTTGTGAGTTTTCAAAATAGGTTTGAACAGCACGATAGTCCCCGCCAATTTTTAATTGCTTTGTATTTCTCGCCAGCCCAAACAGAGGGTGTTCTGAGCTTTTCCAACTCCAAGCACTCATTAATTCTTTTGATAGCGAGCGCCCGTAGTCAGTTAAAAGTCCCCCGCCAGAAGGCGAGATATGGCAGGCCATACAGTTCAAATATCCATGGGTCAGAGTTTCAACAAATCCAAACGATGGCACTGCTGACAAAACGAAGCCCGCCAAAAGAATTGCACGTAATGTACCTAACACAATTTACTCCATTTTCATGACTGATGCTTCGACTTTAATCTCCACTTCTTCAGCCACCGTGATTCCCTGAAAACTTGGTATTTCAATATTAAAGTCAGAAAGTTTGATTTTGAAATTTGCAGAGACGATCCTCGACTCCCCACTGACGACGGCCTCACCCTCAATCGGCCGGTCCATCCCATGAAGGCTCAAAATCCCTATGAATCTTCGTGATTCATTTGGCTGATTTGGTATTGCAAAATCTCGAACTCTGAGCGTCGCTATCGGAAATTTTTCGACTTCTAAATATTTGTCTTTTAAATGATTGTCCCTGAGATCGATTCCCGTCTTGAGAGATTTTAGGTGGAATTGAATCTCTCCGGATATAGTTCCATTCATTTCGCTCAAGGAGCCAGTTGCGCCATCGCCAGTTCCCTTGATTGAGATGAGGGCCGGCCTTCCTTTCGCAACAAATTGCACCACACCCTTGTCTGAATGAAAATTGTAAACAGAGGCTTGAGCTATGAGAGAGAGTAGAATAGAGAAAAGGAAGAAGCATATAATAAGATTTCATTTTTAATTCCCTCCTAAGGAAGTCCCATGGCAATCCATGTACTCAGTGCTTTAAATTCTTCGTTGGAAATCTGTGGAATATTCGACCAAACCGGGGGCATGGGCTCAACGTCATACAAAATGTTCAAGAAATAGCTATTCTGTGGAGTATCAATATCCAGTAATTTTGATCCGTTGCCGAAGACGCGATTCCGACTATCAAATATTGCCTGGCGGCTCGATAGATCCAAAAATTTTGCTTGCCCCTCTGGATTGTGACAAACAAGACATTTGGGAAAGAGTATATTTTCTGAAATTGACTTCCAATTCGGTTCTATTGAAATTGGCAAAGACGGTTTGGAGGGTTCTCCGTCAAATTCAGGAGCTCCTCGATCGATCCAATCGATCAGATCTACCTTTTGCCTATCTGTGAGTGGGCCCCCATTTTTAGGCATTCGATTCGTTACCACCGCAGATCGGATAGCCGCGATCTCACGTAGGACTCCTCCATAGGAGTTGTACTGAGAATGACAGGAAATGCATCTCTTAGAGAAAATGGAAGTCGTAATGCTGGCAAAATTGGAGACTAAATTGCTTTGAGTTGATTGATTCTCTCCAATTTCCGTATTCTTTTGCTTCAGGTAATCTCCACAGGAGGATAGAAATGCACAACATATTATCAATGTCAAAAAGCCATTTGGCCGCATACTTCTACCCTCCCCTCTCTTCGCTATTCATTGAGACTCAAAACCTAGTTTCTGGGATCCTCGCCAGAGAATTTCTTCCAAAATTCGTCCGCCCGCTTTTCATACCCGATGACGTCACTGTCAAAATTTTGCTTCGCTCTCTTTGCGATAAAGAAGTGAAGTCGATTTCCGTGAATGGTATAAATCATCGGCTGAATGTCGACCTTACTTCCGGATGCCATCGCATAGGCACACCAGCCACCGTAGGTCGGCTCGTATTTGTCAGGATTCTGAACGAACTGATCTAGGTTTTGAGCTGTGGAAAAGAAATAGACGACACCCATGTACTCCAACCGCAAATCCGGTTGACCGACTTGTGGCTGACTGCCCCCTTCCGGAAAGTAGGAGACTGGATCGTATCCTTTCAGGCCAATACCTGATTGGATGTTGTACTCTCCCACATTTCTTTCCTGTCCGACGGCTGTCATAACCGAAAGCAACCCCGCTAAGGCGATTCCCGCCAACGCCCGTAGATCCAATCTGACCTGAGAGTTATTCATTTCATTCCTCCAGTTAGTGTTTCAACTTTAATTTGGCTTGAATTGCACCGGACACCGGAAACAGAAGGCTCTGGACTTGGAATTCCCCGTATTTCATCTCAAGCGCATTTATCAGACTGGGGAAGTACCCCGCAAAAAAGCGAATTTTACCTTGATCTCGATTAGGAAGCGATAGTTCTCGCAAGCACGAAACTGCATCTTTGGCTGATGGGCAGAGTTCGTCCACGTCTGGATACACCATTCCTGTCGGGATTACTGGTTCCTTAAATCCGCCTGTTAGGACTGGGTGGTCGTTTTGGATAATTTCACTGCTCACATGATGCTTCAGCGCAACCAGGCTATGGCTATTCAGAGAAACAACTCCGCAGACATCTTTTGTTTTTCCATACATGGTCTCAAAATGAACACTCTGCTGCCTTGGATTCATAACCTGAACCTCAATCGACCTGGATTCGCCAGGGAGAATGGGGGTTGTCGTTTCTGCGACAAACTTCACTGCAGCATTCGATTTCAATTCGTTCATTCGAGTCATTCGGTTTCCGGTCTGACACAATTGAGTAAAGCCGACTGATGGAACTGAACCAATTGGTGCTGCCGATAGACCGTCTCCCTTTACATATATAACCGCTGGCGAAAGCGGCATCTGTGATCCATTGGTTATTGTGAGTTCGTATTTTTCAATTGCCTGCGCGAAAGCAGTGGCCGAGACAGCCAAGCAGGTGGCCACCAAAATTCTCATGATTGTTGTTCTATTTCGAGTTGTCATACTATGATCTCCGATCTATTGAGTTATTGAGTTATTGAGCAATGTTATCAAAAATGAGTTCTGTTCCAGGGGCTGTTTCTCTTGGTATGTTGACCTTAAGAACCGCGAGGCCAGATGGATTCGGATCAGAATCTGGATAGGGCTCGACCGTAACGACGACATTGTGGCCCCCATCGACCAGATTGTGGCCCAAGGTAACAAAATCAGATCCTGGTACCTGTGGAAAATTCAGAGCCAATGGTCCTGCAAATTTTCCTGCTGCATCGGAGTCGATTCCGCCGTTTGAACGAAAGAGACCGGTGGAGAACTTTTTCCCGGTGCAATCGTCGACAATCCACCCTTCGTAAACCTGATTTTTTGGCAACTCAGGCAGATCAAGTGAAAATGAGCCAGAGCCTGGATCAATAAACCAAACACCCCTATTTGTTGGTCCATTGATTTCTGTCGGCGCCGCAATCAACACTTTTCCGTTTGCGCTCTTGAGATCCATGCTTCGCCCGTTGGCAATTTGTGTTCCCAAAACCCATCCCAGCAGACCCAGGCTTATCTTTATGTAGCAATGTTTCACTTTCCCCTCCTTTTATGCGTGTATTCGCACAATAGAAAGTACTTTGAAACAACCCGTGTGTAATGATTAGAGATACTTACTATTGAGATTAGCATGGCTAATCTTTAGGATCGTGAAAAGACCAGAAAGTCTACTTTCGTTTTAATCAGCGGCATGATAAACGAATTTGTATATGGCGCGAGACATCCATGTTGATCAAATAAAGAAGCTGTGGATATTAGATCTGGTCATCCAAAAGGGTAGCCTAAGGAAGGCTGCTCTTCATGCGAAAATTTCACCCAGTGCCATTTCGCAAACTCTTTCCTCTTTGGAGCAGGCATTTGGTAAATCTTTGCTTATCCGCGATCGTGGAAAGGCAATTCCGACCCAAGATGCATTAGCAATTCTCGAAATCGTAAGGCCTGCATTTGATGCGTTTGATCGTTTGCGATTTTACACCGGTGCACCTGCTCCAAAGATGAGTTGGCTAAATTTTGGAACCTATGAAAGTATAGCAATGGATCTATTGCCTGGTTTGATTCACAGCTTGAGGGAGAAACTGCCGGATCTGAGGCTTGGACTTCGGATCAGCAGGACTTCTCACCTTCTTACAATGGTGCGAAAGGGCGAACTCTGCTCTGCATTGATCGCTGAGGTCGATGATCTCCAGCGATTTTATGTGAAGGATGTTTCAGAAGATAGGTTGGGTTTGTATGTTTCGAAGGTCCACCCCATTTCAAATTACGGATGGAGCGCCATTCAGGAGTTTGGCTTCGGCTCTTTAGCCCCTGGTAAAGATGGCCTCCCGAGATATTTCACAAAGTTCGTCCGGCAACACGAACTCACAAAGCCTACGATATTGAGTGATAGCTTTGAAACTCTCCGTGCGGCAGCGGCGGCCGGCTCTATTGTAGCGGTTCTTCCCAACCGCGTGGCAAAGAGACTTGATGATTTAATTGAGATTTCACCAAAACGATCTAACGGAAAACTACCAAAGGAGACGGGACAACACAGGATCTACGTTGTCAGTCAGACAAACTGTGACAGAGCTGAAGCAGACTTTATTGCGGAAGTAGCAGGAAAACTCCTGAGCGATCATCGTTAGACGCTGGTGGAGACAAGCTGCTGAATTCAGAACCGAATGCATAGTTTGAGCGACCTGACCCATCCCTCGAAAATAACTGGAGCCTCTCGCAAAATTGGTCGCGTCCCTTATTTACTTTTTTACTTCAACGGCGGGATATTCTTCAAAGTACTTTTCGCCATTCACACCGTAGTAAATGACCTTACGTCCGACAAAATCAGCATCGTACCCAATGACTCCGGCTTGCCATGCGGATTGCAGAAACTCAGGAAACGTACTTCGACCCTCTTGATCAGTCCTAATCGCGGCAAGGAGAGCCTCGAGATTAAACTTTGGAATTTCATGAGTGCCCGTTACAAGAGGGCTTCCTTGTTGATCGCACTGCCAGCACAAGCGCTAGAAGCTGAGTTTTATCTCCCATCTCACTTACAAAAACCAAAATAAACGAATTGATTACCGCTTCTATGAAAACCTCACTTGAACCGAATTTTAGTCAATATGCAAAGTAGATGGTTCGAAACAAAGATTCAAGAGTTCAGTTGGCTCGAATGTTTTAGAAATTGGCGGAGAGAAGTCGGCGAATTTAGAACTGAAGCAATTTTGTGGGCCGCTTAACAGTCAACCCTCTGATACTCCACGACAAGATTCTGGTTCCCAATTTTGCAAATTCTGGTTCCGCGATGAAGCGATTCTGCTTCCCATTGTGGTTCAGAATATGAAGAGTGGCTCCCTGGGGACAAAAATGTCATCGACCAGCGGTCTTTTTGAGAGCCAATAGCTTTTGGGACGGCCAAAACTCGCTTGAGAGAACTACATCGAACGCTAAGTCAGGACAAAAAAATTAATAGACTGTTTTAACGGACTCATTGAATCAATTTATAGAAATCGAAATTCAATACATAGCCAGTTTCAACTTTAGATTCACCAACAATACTGACTGTCTTTTTGAGCGTATCGAGAATTGCTTCCTTTACTCGAAATGCGCCGTCATGGGATATGCTCAGACAGGCTGAATAATGCAGGTCCTCTTTGTTAAGAAATTGTAGGTTGGAAATACAGTGCATTCTCCAGTTGATATGATGCTTGAGAATCATTTCAGATTCATTCCCAAGATGAACATGGCGTGGCCCAGGCAGGAGAAGGTCCTTCTCACTCTTGAGCACTCCAATTCTCAAAAGAAACTCCACAATCTCGGCAACGCGCACCCTTGGGAGACGAAGGGCTTCCGCAAGCGATGGGACGGTCCGATAGTTGGGAAGAGAGCATAGAACGTGTGCGGCTCCATAAACGGCGCTTGAATAGAAGTGCTCCCTGTCTTTCTCCGAAATCGCATTATCGACATTAAGTCGCTTACTAATATTTAATCTCTCATCTCGCATTTTTTGAATTTTGGATTCAAAACGCTTCTTCAGTTTCGACGAACCAGCCCGATCTTGGAGCAATAGCAAAATAAAATATTCGCCCTCCTCCTCTGTGTGTCCAAAGAATGTGTTTATGGCCTCAGCCTGTTCAAGTGAAAACTCAGCTTTGCCTTTGAGGACTTGAGATACATACGTGGTGTGGATTTGAATTGCTGCTGCTAACTCTTTACGTGAACCAGAGCGGCTTCCTTCCGGTCCAAGCCGCGAGATTAAATATGCTCTGTAACTTAGAAATTCCCAGACCTGCATTCAACAATGATATCAATGTCTTGTACGTAAATAAATAAAAACTCTTATTAAAGCATGATAATTTATCAAATTAATCTATAAATATTGATGCATTGCATACATATTGGCCTCAGAAACGCGGCGACAACCGCAAAACAAAGGAGTACGAAATGAAAAAGGTAGTTTTGGCAATGGCGCTTGTGATGTTTGGAACAGCAGCCAACGCTATGAGTCCTGGCCGTTATGAACAGAAGCTCGGCGATGGTTCGACAGATATTCTGTTAATCAATCAAGACGGCTCCATGAGCATAGAGCAAACCAGGCAGATTGGCGGTCCAGGTGGGATTTCCAATGAGGGCGTAGTTCCCTATCCAACTGTGTGCCGAGTGAAAACGTGGGGCAAATTTGTTTCACAGGACGCACAGTACATTCAGTATCAAGCGAAGTATATGCACCAGACAGACTTGCCGGGCCTTCGAGAGACAGAAGAACATTGTGACCGATACATCGGGGAATTCAATGGCCGTGCGCTTACAGGTCAAGTTCGATTTTCCCTCAAAAAGTCTGATTACACTCGAAAGTAATCCGTCCTATGAATAGCTCGGCATCCGCGAATAGCAACGGCGATTCCGAGCTACCTAATTTTAAGCACAATGGTTGCACTAATGAGGCTAGTTATGGGTTCAATAAGGTTAAAAATCGCTATTATCGCGCTTATCGGCGTTACGATCATGTCCTGCACAAGGAATGTGACGAATAACGTCCCTGGTGCCAATCCTTCGACACCTAAATCCCAACCTTCCGGCCAAACGACCGCACCGAATGGGCAGTCTGAATATGGCGGCGTTATCAATGGTGGAGGCGGGAAAGGCGTACTTTGCAAAAAGAAAGATGGCCAGACCCTTGAAACGCTAGACCTCTATGAAGCTCGGACCCTTTATCATCTTACACTGCTTAATCTGGGGACTTCTGAAGAGACCGCGAAGGGAAAACTTGCAGAGCTTTTGGCTCGCCACTTTTGGAACCCATATAACGTCGAGATCTCGCTGTTCACAAGATACATGAAAGATTCGATGATTCAGGAATTTTTGAGCAACATTCGCTTCATTGAGTCAGGCAAAAAACTCAAGCTGGTAAACGATTCGTTTGAACCGACATTAGAAAACGGGTGTGAATCGGTTCAGATTGCATTCTACTACGATGAAAGCGTTCTGCTTGTAGATAAAGCTCTCTGGGAACAATTGAACTGGACTAACAAAATGGCTCTCATTGCACATGAAGCTTTGTACTTTTTGGCTCGTCAGAGTGGAACCAAGAATTCAATGAGCACCCGCAAGCTCGTTGGGTTGTTATTTTCTACAAAAGGGCTGCGGCCTTTGGCTGACGGTTCTCCGCGTGATTCTAAGAATTTCTTGGATTGCAAAGTAGAATCTAATGGCTTTTCTCGCGGGCATTTCTTTATGTACCCAGGGCAAGATCAAGATGGGACAAAAGGAATCGATTTGCTGTTCTTTGACCTGGGAACTGACGGCTCCTTGTTCAGGACGTCAGCGTTTGCGACAGATCTTTCCTTCGTTCAAATTCAGTCACCCCGATTCCTTGGCGTGCGAGAAGCTGCATTGATTAAAGATACGTATCTGGTTCGAGATCGAATCCGCCTGAACTTCAAAGGCATACGCGATGGTAGCCTCAAGGCTGACCTAAGAATTTTGCAAGGTGCGGGAAGTTCTATTGCGGCAAATTTTGATGTCACTTGTCCATTGCCCGCCGACTTCTCTGGCTTAGAGCCACAAGATACCGAGCCAGGTCGATTTGAACAAAAACACGGAGATGGTTCTATTGATGTTCTGACAATCAATCGCAATGGCTCTTTGATTTTAGAACAAACGCGCCAATTGGGTGGAACGGGTGGTGTCACCAACTTCGGCGTGGCTCCCTACCCAACAGTTTGCCGTTACAAAGAGTTCGGCATGATTCTTTCTCAGAATGACAACGAGATTCAGTACATGGTTACTTCCGGTGAGCTTGGCGATCTACAAGGACTTCGTGATACGCAACATTGCACTAGCTACATCGATGCCTTTAACAGGGAAGCTGCTGATGGTTCGCTTCGGTTTACAATTCGGAAGTCCGAATTCATCAAGGTTCAATAATAGAAAAGAATCGCTCCTTATTACCAAGTGAAGGTGTACTGCCCATCAACGTAGAAAATTTGCCCATAGATTGTGGCTGTTGACCCATTGTCGAGAACCACTTCGAGCTTTCCGTCGTAACAAACGGGAGCAATGCCAACGCTGGCGGTGTCAGGCATACCGAGACCGTTCCACCTTATGTGATCGCGCCAAGGGAGTTGATCACAAAAATGCCAAGATTAGTTTGGCCCGGAAAATTGCTTCGATTGCATTGTGCCTCCTGAAAAACAACGACAAGTACAACGAAAACTATTCTGATTATTTAAAGGAGCGCAAGAAGTTACGAAAAGAATTTCTTGAACAAAACTTCGGATGAAGTTCAAGGTGCAGGATAAGGCCCAATATTTTCTTGACGGTCTAACGATAAAATACGTCCATTTGAAGACTGGCACGCCTGCGCTTTTAATCCAGCATTGTTATGGCGCGAAATATCCAATGGAGCGGCATTATTATAAGTTGTCAGCCATCCCGAAGGGGACTTGGAGTCTGAAGAGGCCCAAGCAGAAGAATGAATGCGCTAGAAGCATAAATCCGATCAAAACAATGGAAGAGGTTCATAGAAAAACTTCCATGCATATTCGAACAAGAAAGATACTAGACACGACGACCGGGGATGCAAGCCTCAGATCTCAGTTTAGCCCAAGAAATTGGGACATGGAATACTATTACCTGAAGAAGCTTGCTTTCTTACAGAAGAGTTGGCGGATTCTGGAACCCGCTTTACATTTCAATAAGTTAGGTTTTACCGAAGCGAGTGTCTCCCAAAATCGTAATTTCGTCATGTGACGTCATTGCCTCTCGGCGATTTTAATAACCTCAATTTGATGAGTCCATTTTTTTGATAGTACTCCTCCCTTATCAGTTCAGCAGTTCGATCTAAATCAGCTTCATACTCCTCGACAGTAATTCCAGGAGACTCTTCCTGGATCGTACGCCAGTGATCCTCCCACTCCTCTTTTTCTAGTTTTTTAATCAAACGCTTTAACGCGGCTAGATGGCCACTCGGAAGTGAAACGATCTCTTTGATTCTGCCCATAGCAATCGACCTAGCTTCATTGTAGCCAGCACGAAAATTTGAAATATCCGTTTCAGTCATACTCAACTCCTATCTCCAAATAGCTTAACAACCTTTGCCATTGCCTCGTCGGCAGTAGTGAACTTCAACGAATCAGTGACACCTTCAACCTCAACCCCTGCCAAACGAATATATCGCTGCATGGTTTCGAGTTCCTTCCATCCACATATCTTCATCACCCTTGCGGCCTCGACGCCATTACGGAGCAGCTGTGTGGCAAAACAGGCGCGCAGCGCGTGAAAGTTCACTTCGGGGATTCCAATCAGTTTGCAGAACTCTCTCAGTACCCGTGCTTGTGACCCACGCTCCCAGTTGGTGATTCGCGGTAGGACGTAATTTGATGTTGCCGAATGCTTCGCTCGAAGCTCTTTCAGCAGTCTCGCAAGTTCGTCATTGATCGGCACTTCGCGCCAGTATCCGCCCTTTGTCGGTCCGATTCGTTTGAACCTGCCGTTGTATGACTTATTGATAAAAAGTCTCCGGCTATCAAGATCAACGTCACTCCATTCGAGAGCCAAGGCTTCACCGCTGCGGGTTCCAGTATGAAGACTGAATAACCAAATTGGATACCAGGGGTGGTTGTAACCTTGGGCTGCTTCTAGCAATTTTCTGATCTGCTGTAGATTGAGAATTGGCTTTTGCTTTTCGTGTTTGCGGCCGACCAGGGGGACGTCTTTCGCGGGACTATGCTGGATCCCTTTAATTCGGCCAGCAGTGATTGCCCAATCGTAGATCGTGTTCAGTGCACTTCTTAGCTTAAGTTGAACTCCACGCGACTTTCCCATCTCGAAATGAATATGGTGCAAACGCTGAACTATTTCAGTGGCGGTAATCTCAGACGCTGATCGCTTCCACCAGTCAGAGATGTACTTGCGAAGCACCTGACCGTAATCATCGAGCGTGGATTTTGTAATTACTCGAACGGTAAAAATTCTGTTTGTCACAACCCCGGTCTCCCAGTCTTCAATGATCTGACCAAGTGCGGAGCCCAAGTATTTAGAGTTCCCCAAAAATAGTGGACAGTTTTCTTCGAGCGGTTTAAACAAACCGATGGGAGATAACAATGAGTTCAAAGAGAAGGGTTTTTTCAGAAGAGTATAAGGCCAAGCCATTGATTTAGCAGAGAAAATGGGAACAACAAAGGCCTCACAAGATCTAGGTATAAATCCGGCAAATATTCGTCGATGGAAAATCGAAGCGCAATCAGGTCGCGCCGCTGCGAGCGGCGCAGAAACTATGAAGAACTGGAGCTTGAGGTTCGAGAACTCAGAAAGGAAAATAGTATTTGAACAAAGTCAGCGATGTTCTAAAAAAAGCCTAGGATCATATCAAAGGATCAAATGAGAAATTCCAAATGATTTTGGACCTTTCAAATGAAGTTCCTATCAACCGCCTGTGCAGACATTTTGGGGTGAGTACCAGTAGGTATTACCAATGGAAAGCGAATAGTCAGTTCAAATTCTTGACGAAAAAAAGGAAATCTGCAAGAGTGAGGAGATTTTCAAAGCTAGCAAAAGTACCTATATGGCTCACCAAGGATCTTTCATGAGCTGAGGAGCAAGGGATTTTCTGTAAGTGAAAATACTGTTGCGAAGTATATAGGGAGATGGGATTGGATGCCCGATTAAAGAAAATATCGAGTGAGAACGACTAATTCGAACCACGAGGGCCTAATTGCTTCCACGAGTTTTCAGGATCGAGGATGATCTGCCCAAAGACTCTAATCAGGTCTTTGCCGGAGATATCACTTATCTGAGATTTGGATCTGGCTTTTTCTATCTGGCCATAGTTCTCGATGTTTGTACCGAAAGTTGTGGGCTGGTCGGTCACTGACAGTTTAGAAACCACCGGGGTCTTGAATGCTCTGCAGATGGCATTGGCTAATTGCGGAAATAGAGCGAAGATCGTCTTTCACTCGGACCGCGGGATTCAGTACGCGAGCAAATTATTTTGGCTTTGCTAAAGAAGAAGGATGTGATTCCGAGCATGAGTCGCAAGGGAAACTGCTACGACAATTCGATTGTTGAGAGTTGGTTCAAGTCATTCAAGTCTAGTGTCTTTACCGTCATGACTACAAAACCGAAGCAGAGTTGAGAATCTTAGTTTTTGAGTATATTGAAACCTGGTACAATAAAAAAAGATTGCATTCATCGCTTGGCTATCAAAGTCCTTTGGAGTATGAATCAACACTAAATGCCGCCTGAGAAACTATCCAGTTTTTCTGGGGAATTCCATTTCACGGCGAGCTACTTCTCGTTGAGCCTCATCAATTAGCGCATCTCTGATTTTGATTGCCTGTTCAATCGTGCGAATGTTCTTACTACTCTCGCGCTGGGTAACAATCGCCGGATCGATCTTGCCCTTAACTTTGATCCTCACTAAAAACTGATGGGGCCCACTTTCTGCAATTTGCTTGATGCCTTTAGTATCCATACAAATTTCCGACCCGACATTTCTCTATCCACCGGTCCAATTCAATTTTCTTAAATAAGAGCCGACGGTTAACCTTGTATGCGGTGATTTGTTTGCGAAGAACTAGGTTTCGCATGGCTCCCTGTGATTTTCGCAAATAAACTGCGGCCTCCGGACACGTCATGTATGGGCTCTGGGGTTTGTTGAGACTCAAATTTTGCCCCGTGCCTTCGGCTCTGAGTGCAGATATCTTGTTCATGGACTTTATTCCCTTCTGCCCACGCTAAGTGGGCTCAAAGAAGTTGGATCATATCCCTCGACATCCCGGACGGCACCGGAGTGTCGATGCTTTTTTGCGGGCTCGTGAACCTGCTGCGAAAGCCATTTCTGAATTTCACTTTCATACCAACCCACAGCCCTAATGCCGATTCGACGACGCTTTGGGAATAGGCCCGCTTTTTCTTGGCGCGAGATTGTTGCCGTACTCAATCTAACCAATGCCTCTACTTCGGGACCTCTGAGTATTTTTTCTTTGAGGAGTTCCATTAGTGTAGCTCCTCAGAAGAAGTTGTGTCCGCTTCATTGAGATACCACTCGTAGTGGCCTGAGCCTATTTTGCCTTTGGTACCGACTCTTCGAGCCCTTAATCCCAAAGCGGCCTTAGCTCTTTCAAGTGTTCGCTCGGATATACCAAGCACAGCAGCTTGCTGCTTGAGATCCTTTGTCTCTGCTGGACCAGAAGCAACCGCCTTCAATAGGAAATCTTTAGCCTTCTCAAGGAGTTCTTGCTCGGCCTCTCTATTCGGATAGAGAACATCTTCAATAGTCAGGTCACACTTACCAGCCCAATCAAAAACTCCGTCGTCCAATCTGAATTGAACTGCTTGCGCCCTCTTTGACAGATTGGATTTAACATGGAACACGACGCGTATAGATTCATCCGTAGGATGTTCGCCCACCATTAAGATTGATCTTGCTACGGCAGCAAATCAATGGATCCAAGCCCCCGATAGATGGCGTGATCTTTGGAGCCTCCCTTGTTCAGATGACGTACTATCAATACGGAGCAAGAGTGTTTTTCTGCAATTCGCGCAACAGCCGAGAGTCGTTCCCGAACCTCATTTGCGCGATGAATATCAACCCGCCCCCCGATAAAGGATGTCATGGGATCAAAAAGCAGCAGTGCAGGTTTTTGAGCTGCAACCATCGATTCGATTTCAATAAGCCCCTTCTCATCAAAGACAATCGGCTTACTATAGATATGCACATGGTCCAGATTTGCCTTTAGCATTTTCAATCGCGGCACGATCGTATCTGCAGCACCATCTTCGCCACAGAAAACTATAACCTCATGGGAATCAATTTCAAAATCGAGGACCGGCGGCCAAGGATGCTCCCCTCTACTGATTGCAGCGACAATGGCCAGTGCTAGGTGAGACTTCCCAACGCCCGGATTACCGTCGAGCATAGTGATCTTGCTGATGGGGATTCGTGAGTCCCATAAGAAACTGATTTTTTCCACCAAAATATTAATTGCCCTCTGTAAGCCGCTAAAGCATTGATGAAGATCAAATTGTTTGGCGGCCTTCATTAGTTTGAGAAAGTCTGACTTTGTATGCCGTCTATCGAAGAAATACTCATCAGGATCTTTTGCATCTGGAAGTACTATGTTGAAGCATTTGCCGACTCCAACCCGCTTTGCGATCTCCAAGGCGGCATCTTGCCCAGGCTGATCAGAGTCCAGACAAAGAATGACTCGCTCCTTTTCGCGCAGCTGATCAATCCATGTCTGAGGAATGTTGCTGACTCCACCAGTAAGTCCCACGGCGTTTTTTATTCCTACCTGGTGAAGGGCAATCGTTTTAATCTCCCCCTCAGTCAGGATGATCTCATTAGAGTTCTTGAGAGCATCGTTATTGAAAAGAGTTTTTTGAGTTCCCTTCTCCTGTCGCCATTTTTTCTCAAGTGGCGGCAGTGATCGATACTTTATGTTTACTGCAACGCCGTCTTTGAAATGCGGTATTGATGTCCAACGTTCAGAGCCGCGTTTTTCGATTCCTAATTTGAAGTAATCAATCGAATCTTGATTGATCCCGCGAATTCGGTAAAACTGCTCCCCATCTAGGTTGCCCTTCAACTCACTGTGAAGCCTTAGTGCTGTCTTGGTTAGATCAACAACTTTATTTGCTTTTGACGGATCCTCCGTGAGGTTCTCAGTATTGCCCGCATGTTCCTGACTCCTAATTTTCGACTGGAGTTTGGAGAATGAACCAGACTCATCACAGACCCAGCATTTGAAGCATCCTTTTGTAGCATGGACTTCTAACTTTGAATTGCTGCTGCCGCAAAACAGACAGATCTTTAATTTATAATTGTTCTCGCTGCTGTCCATCTCATATTGGATTTGATGTTTATCCAGCAACTCTTTGACGTTCTTGTTTTTAGGCATTGTGCCTCCTTGTTGGAAGACAACCCTAAAGTAAGTGACCTTAAAATACTGTACGAGTATGAATTTTTATTTCTCTGTGATTTTTGGAACCTTTAGATGGCTGCGCATCTTGCCCAGCACTTCCGTGAAATTGCGATGGGATGTTCCGAGTGGTTCCCCAGCTAAATCAGGCCACCGGTTTCTTTGTTCATGTAAGCCTTTCGCCAACTTAGCAACTACAGGATTACGATTTTTATTTATGTATTTTTCTGGACCTTCTTTAAGAAGTTCCTTGGCGGCGGACAAAATGGCTTGATGGAGAGTTGGCCATTTTCGCCCTGTTCTACGGACTTTCTTAACTCCGTAGTTTTCAGTGACAACGCTGCCAATGTCGGAAATAACTGCATCTTTTATTCGCTCAACTTCTTGAGCTGAGATTCGCAGATCTCCTCTTGATAGAGAGTGATCATCAAAACGGCTGCTACCTTTGAGACGGAACTTTTTGATCTCTGGCGGATACTTAAACACAACTCGGTCGATCGTTTTGTCCGCCGCCGCCAAGAGCGGCCGCCATGATTCTTCGTCAAGAGGGTGATAGTTGTCGTGGTCATACTCTGACCGAGCTTCAATCCTAACGGGGTTATCGAGCAGCCAATCGCAGAGGGTATCAGTTGTAGTATCAAAATGCTTAGCAGCATCCCTCAATGTGAGGTATTTGACCTTCTTCAAGCTCATTGTGTCTCCCAATCACATCCCAAAAAGAAAACTAGTGCCAGGTCGGTGGGATACCAACTCTTCAAGCCGTCGCTCTAGGCACAGTGACCTTATAGCTTAAAAGAGACGGGCTGATCAAGCGACCATACTCTAAGCACAGCATCCCAAATCAGTTCGCTCCGGTGCTATTTGCAATCACCTCATTGAAAATAAGAAGAACCGAATCGAAACGGATAACCGAAACTGACCTCTTGGTCGATTTTGATAAGCCCGAGAAGACTTTTGGAGGAATTCGTCATTGGCAAAGCGTAAACCTGCAAGAAAACGAATAGAGAGTCCATTTCGTAAGAATCTAAAGAAGATTCTTGAGGAGCGGGGCATAGCTCAAAAGGCAGCTGCAGCTATTGCAGAAGTGACACCTGCTACCATGTCGGACTGGGTATCGGGTGGTTCAGTTCCACACGACCATCAAAAAATACAAAAACTTTGTCGAGCTTTGAAATGTGACTTTGAGTGGCTTCTTACTGGTAGCCAGAGCCGCACTGACATTAAAGACATCTCAATGACCGAACTATTTGACAGTGAGCCTGACCCGTCCTTCAGCGGCATTTTTGAAATCAGCGCAAAACGGTTGCGGCGTAAGACTAAGGAGTAATACCTATGAAGACGATATTGTTCATCCCCTTATTGATGACGTCGATTGCTTTTGCAGAGGGCAAATACAACCCTGTTGTGATCGGCGATAAGAACGTTGAGACCACTGCGACCAAAACACCATCTGCCATTGAGTCGGCCATTCAAGATCATGTAGTTGCCGAACTCGGAGACCAACCAAGATATAAAAGTGGCGGCAAGAGGATGCTATCGATCAATTTGATCGAACAGGTCGCCGGACCGAACAAGGGCAAAATCCTTGCGGATGTCAGTTACATCGCCGACCCCAACATCGTTGGTGTGATCAACAAAGACGGGCTGATCATCGATGCAATGAGATTGCTCAAGGTCATTTCTCAGGACAAGAGGATCAAGGCGAAGAAGATCGTCACTGTCCTGCTACGACCATACGTGGTCACAATCGACAATAAGACCTCTGAACAGGTCGCCAAATTTCAGATCGACTTATCGGCCCTCGCCGGAATCAAATGGGACCAGATCGACGGCGCAAAATTCGAAACGATCTTAAGCTCCAAAGGCAGCATCACGATGGCTCCCTACATGGTTCAGAACGGTGGTAAATTTCTGATTCTCAAACGGGAGCAACTCGATCTATGAAAACACTTCTCTTGGCTGCCATCTTGATGATTGCCGCTCCGGCTTTTGCCGAACTCGACGAGGTTCTTTCAGTAACCAAAGACTGCAAGCACGATTCGACAACTTTCCGCTGCGTAAAATTCATTAAAAATTATGATGCTGACACGATCACCGTGAAGATTCCCGATGTTCATCCACTGCTTGGTGAGAAAATATCCGTCAGGGTTCGAGGAATCGACACCGCTGAAATGAAGGGCAAGTATCCTTGTGAAAAGGATCGGGCCCGTGAAGCTCAAGAGCTTGTAGGCAAGACTTTAGAAGCAGCAAAGCGAATAGACCTCAAGAATGTTGATCGAGACAAATACTTCAGAGTTCTGGCCGATATATTCATTGATGGCAAATCACTGAAGGATCTGCTCACGGAAGCAAACCTTGGGTATTCCTACAACGGTGGGACCAAAAGAGATGTGAACTGGTGTGAGTTCGGTAAAAAGAGAATCCCGGCATCAAAGGACACTCAATGAAGCGGATGATTCTTTTAGCTCTGTTGATTACGGGGTGCTCATCGGTTCGGAAGATTGATGGCAATCAGTTTTTAGATCACGAGGCCAACGAGCGGACAAATCTTCCACAGCATGGCTTCCTTAAGGCCGATCCTAACCAAGATGTTTGCGGCAAGGACTCAACCATTCGCGGTGGATATTTTGTCATCCCCAGAAAAGCCAGGTCCGGCGAGACAGAATCTGAATTTAACAGGTACCTAGTTGCCGAACAGATTAGAGCTCGAGTTTGCGCCAAGGTCAGCCTGTGGTGCTCAACTCAAACCGATCTCTTATGCAGGGCCGATGACCAAAATTGCAAAGATGAGAACGGCCGCATGGGACAACGATCAACTTGCAGAGTAAAGCCCGGCGACTTGTCCGATGGCAAACTCAGTCCCATCCTTGATAAAAGCGGTGATGAGCCCCGTATAATGTGTGGGACTGCTCAAGATGAATATATCGCACCTCTTGCGTGGACCACATCGACCAATAAAGCCTTTGTCAGAGATCGAACCAAGTGGATCCAGTTCTGCCAGAAGTTCAGGCCAGAAGACGAGTGCGCTGCAATCATTAAAGAGAATGAAACATCATCTTTTTTAATCCAACCGGATGCAACTCGTTGGGTAATTGATGTGCTTGTGAATGAGAAGGCTGTCGTAAAAGAAGACGGAGATGCGATATATTCGACTATGGAACTGAATGTCGCGCCAGCTTGTGAACTGATGGAGAAGCGGCACTAGGCAGTCAAAATAGGCACCCCCAAATTCTGATACAAATCCACCCTATTTTGAACGTTTCACCCCCTCTTACCCCCATCACACCCTAACGAACAACTTTTCAGAATAAACGCTATTTTTAGGCATAGCCATCGTCGTGCGCCGCTGTAATTTACTGAAACCTTGAATGATTTTGTCATCGTGTTCAAAAGACGTGGGGTATGCGTTCTGATTTTCAAAACCCGGGAACTCGCCCTTGTCTTGATGGTGATCAAAATTGCTCAAATGTGAGGTTTGGTTTACACTTTCAACAGGGGGTGATGATGAAAAATCCACTGAGAGCAGCCAGAGATTTCTACAACGAGAAATATAAACGAGATCAACTCACTCAGACTGAACTTGCTCGCCGAGCAGGAGTGAGCCGAGAGACTGTCATTCAACTCGAAAAGGGAACGACTATGCCGAGAGTCGATCTAGCAATAAAACTTAGAAGAATCTTGAAGGTGCGATCCGTTGAGACTTTGTTTGTTGTGCCAATGGAATAGACTAGGCATACCCCTTTTGTTACAATTAAAAGAGCCAAGGAGGGGATATGCCATACGACCTAGACAACCCATTCAAAGAAATTCTTGCTCGCAAATCGCGGCCACTAGCCAACGCTTCCAATGATGCGAAGAGGATGTACCGCTGGGAAAAGCAGAGGCACTTTCGAGCACACCTGCCGCTGACGTTTGATTGCCTTAACAGCCTCGATATGGGAGCCCTTCGCTTTCTTGGTAGTCAGTTCAGAAGTTACATCGGTGAAGAGGCGCAGGAGTGGACGCATAACGATTACGTCAGGTTCATTGGTGGGGTTCAGCATGAACCGATCAATCTGATTCCAGCAGACCCAATTCCATTTGGAGAACTGCCGGTACTTAGAAAAGCCGAAGGCTTTGGGATCTGATCATCGCGCAGGACTTATAGCCACAGCTCGTAAACGCCCTCTCCTGCCACGCAAAATCGAGTTTGCGCCATACCCTCTTTTGTTCCTTTGCCTGGTCCCTTTTGAACCGGAAGATCGGTCTGAAAACGAACGTATTGGGAACTTCGGTTCGGAGGCCGTGTCTTCATTCACATAACGGGAGAGAATAGGGACATGGCAAAACAATATGTGTACGCGAGAGTCTCGACCCAATCTCAAGAAACTGAAAATCAGGTGATCAATCTCAAGAGGCAATATCCAGATGCCACGTTTGTCGAAGAAGTTGCCAGCGGCGCGAAGGCACGGCCCGAGCTTGAAAAGTTGGTTCAACAACTTCAGCGCGGGGATGAACTTATCGTATCAAGTTTAGATCGATTGGGTCGCAAGACGGCTGAGATCCTGACATTGATTGATAGCCTTGAAAAGCGAGGGATCATTTTGAAGAGTCTGCGTGAGGGGCTCGACTACTCGACAATCAGTGGACGGCTGGTCACGCAAATCTTGGTATCGGTGTCAGAACTAGAAAGATCTTTGATTAGCCAAAGAACTAAAGCGGCATTGTCGGCCAAGCGTGAAAAAGGAATCATAGGTGGCCGACCCAGAATTCACGGCCAAGAAGTTGTCGCTCGTGCTCGCGCACTAAGAGCGGAGGGTAAATCCCTTGCGGCCATATCTCAATTGGTCGGCATTTCAAAGACGCGATTGCATCAACTGCTGAAGTAACCCCCCCGGTGTCTTTATTTAGGATAGTTCTCAGGGGATCAAGGCCACTCTGGGCTGTCAGTAATTTTTTTATTCTAGTGCTTAATCTAATTGCTATCCTCTTGTACATCAATTTGGAAGGTTAAATGTCTGGATGAAGTCTTATAACATTCTATAAAAACCAATAACGATCATAGCTTCCCCTATGTACCGTCTGTAGAACCCATTCCTAGACAGTTAGAGAGAGGACTCAGCGCGGGCCGATTCCATTCATTAAAACATCAAAAATTTCCGCAATTTCATCTTCGTCGTTCCATTTTGGATTGGATCCCATCACGTGCTTTGCCAAAACATAAGCCATGATGATTGACAGCATGGTTCTTGCGACAGTAGCAGATTTAAGGTTACTCCTGATTTGACCTGACTTTTGCAGACTCTCCACGGCTTGCACAGCTTCTGCCCAGAGCTCTTTTTCCCACAATTTCACGACTTGGTCCCGCAGCGCCTCGTTCTTCAAAATTTCGCCCAAGATAAATCGAATCTTTCCTTTATTTTCACTCGCCATATTCAGCCGATCACGAAAAATATTTTTAAACATTTCTGCAATGCCCGTATCTGAATTTTTCAAAAGAACTTTTAACTTATTAATCTGGATCGGTACCACAACCTTGAGCAAGACCGGAAACATCACCCGCTTAAGCAGGTCATCCTTCGACGGGAAATAGCGAAATAATGTACGCTCGGTAACTCCGGCCTTTCTTGCGATCTCTGCTGTCGGTGTATCAGAGGCCCCTTTTTCTGCAAACAAGCCTTCAGCCGCAGAGAGTATCGATTTCTCTTTTTGAGACAAAGCTTGGTCATATCGCGCGGCCTCTTCAATCAGATCCTGCATGTTAATTCTTTTATCTTTTCGCACCTTTAGCACCTCGTTTATGAAATTCACCCAACGTTATTTTGGGCATAAGTATAGTATTCACTATACTTATGAAAAACCTCTGGTATAGTAACTACTATACAACAGAACAACTCACACAGCAAGGTGGGCAAGAGATGTTAGACCTTATTAAAGTAGCTATACGCAATGTCGGTCGTAATACGAGGCGAGCCCTTATCACCATGATCACTGTTTTTATCGGGGTTTTTGTGGTGGTCGGAATTCGAGGCCTATTGAATGGCCTACAAGACGAAATTAAGGGCGGGCTGACTCGAAAAATGCACGGTGACATTCAGGTTCATCGCTTAGGATATGAGGATACCCTAGAAGCCAATCCTTATAAGATTCTTCTTCCATTTTCAGAGACCATTATCCAGACTATAAAAAACACAGAAGGTGTGGCCGAATTTACACCTCGCCTTAAAGTTATGGCCCTTTTAAATCACCAGAAAAGTCAGTCGACTACTCCGGTCATTATTAATGGGTTTTCTTCTAAGACAGAACTTGCCGTTGTACCACGGTTTCAGGACTCTTTGCAGCAGGGTAAGATGATAGACTCTGAGCTAGAAAAAGCAGCCGAGACTGTTCAGGATGACGATTTAAATGAAGCCAAAGGCCTTGATGATCCGGCACCACAACACAAAGTTTTACCCAAAGCCGTGGGCTACCATCAACTGATGGTTACGCCTAGTTTAATGCGCGGATTGAGTGCTGAAATTGGTGATGAAGTTGTGGTTCTTTTGCAGGACAAGGACAATATGCAACAAGCCGTGGTGGCGACACTGGTGGGCGTGATCGATTTTGCCATGCCTGGTGCCCAAGCTCGGATGGCCTGGATGGATTTTAGCACGCTACAGGCGACAGCTGGGGTAATGGGACAAGCTTCTGAAATCGCCATCCGAATCCATGAAAAAGCAGAGGATGAAGTTGTCAAAGAAAACTTAACGAAAAAACTGGATGCAAATCTAACAGTTCAAACGTGGGTAGAGCTTGCCGGCTTTTTGCGGGATTCGCTGATCTTGCAGAATGTAATCTTCAATCTGGTGTTGTTTATCGTATTTTCAATTATGATTTCTGCCATCGTGAACACGTCACTGATGACCGTGATGGAGCGTACTCGTGAAATTGGAACATTGATGGCGTTGGGTTATCGAAGAATCCACATCACTCTTCAATTTCTGATCGAATCCGTGGTCATTGGACTGATTGGTGGTATGGCCGGAATGATATTGGCTGTTTCGATCTTGCTCTATCTTAATGCGAAGGGCTTGGTTTTTGCCCTGCCTGGCCAAACCGTCGCGACGGTCCTTTACCCTAGTGTCAGTATTTGGTTCCTGATTAATGTTTTTTTTCTAGCATTGGCTTCGGCTTTAGTGGCTAGCTTTATTCCGGCCTACAGAGCTAGCAAAATGAAGCCCGTGCAAGCTCTGACCTCTAATTGATTTGGATTTTATGGCTTCGCCTGGAGGACACTATGAAGTACATGTTTTTAACTCTTATACTTTCTTTGACTACAGGCTATGCCTATGCCGAATCTGCAACCGAGATTGTTGCTAAAGTAGAAAAGAATTTGTCGCCACCCAACTTTCGGGCCCTTTATCAATTCACAAATCATCGCTTAGACGGCACGGTTGCAACCTATGATGTTCGATTTTCAATCAAAGATGCCAACCATAGCCATGGCTACTTTCTAAAGCCCGAGCGCGAGAAGGGCCGCGAAACTCTGCGCTTAAAAGATACAATCTGGACCTACATGCCCAGTGTTGCCAGAGCCGTTCGAGTTGCTGATCGCGAAAGTTTTGCTGGCGGCGATTTTTCAAATGCTGACGTACTACGGGTCGATTGGCTTGCGCAGTACAATGCCACCTTAGCGAAAGACAGTAAAAATCAAAGCATTATTGATTTGGTCGCAAAAAACAGCGATGCGGCTTACGCCAAGATGCGACTTTGGGTGGATAAATCCACAACACAACCGGTGCAACAGTATTTTTACGATACCAAAGGGACACTTTTGAAAATCTGCAAATATGGATCAGTCAAAACCTTTGGCAGCATCTCGCGCCCTACGCGAATGGAAATGGAAAACGTGATCACCAAACAGAAATCCGAAATGCAAATTATTGAACTTCACTTTGATAGCAAACTTCCAGACGGACGTTTCGTCGTCGATAATCTTGGAAAAGAAATATGATCCCCCTGAATCGCCAGATAATGGTAATTGGTCTTTTTCTACTTTCCCTAGGAGCACTGAATACTTTTGCTGCTGCCCCCGAGGTTATCGAGGAGGCAGAGGGACTTGCTGAAGAAAACCCAACGACAGAGGTGCCTCACGACCAGGCTTCATCTGCTCTAAATCAGCATCGTACCAGAGCCTATGTTTTAATCGATGGCTCACAATCCATCGGTGGTTCCGATGATCAAATATATTTTCCCAATGCTCAGCTGAGTTTCTCGGGGGACTTTCAGCTCAAGACACAAAGTTTTCTTCTCGTTGATGCGGTCGGAAACTATGACAACAAAAATAGAGAATTTGATTACCTCCTTAAGCAAGTTGGATTTCGCTCGCGACTAAGCGAGAGCGTCCAATATTTCGTTGGCAAAGAGCGAAATCGCCGATCTCCGGGATTGATTGTGTCCCCAAGTGATTTTATCTATTCAAATACGAATCTACCTGGCCAGCGAGAGGATCGAAAAGGAGTTTGGCTTGCACGAGTTTCATATCAACAAATCAATCATAGCTTCGATGTCATTGCCTTGCCCGTTCAATATGAAACCTCTGAAGGATTGCCTGAATCTCGTCAGGACAGCACCGACGGTGCCGTTCGTGGTTTAAAACAGTTCGACAATCTCGATATTAGCTTCATGCTGGGCCGGTATCTGGGAATTCGTCGAGCTGGAATGTCTGCTCAAACCCTTCTAGAAAATAAATACAAATTCTATCTAGAGCTCGGCACGCAAGAAGAATCAAAGCTCTACAATAATACAACAAGATCAAACCCAATCCAAACTCTTCTCGGCGCGGACTTTGAAGGCAGCGAAGATTTTTCTTTACGCATAGAATATTATGAAAATGGTCAGGGACTCAACGCGGATGAATTTTCTCAAATGGTGCGAACTTTTGCGCTTTTTCCTGCTATCACGGCAAGCCGAACAGGTCCGCTAAATCCTTTTTTACGTCAAAAATATCTTATTGCGAGCCTGTCTGTGCCGGAAATTCACGACAGATATAACCTGACGCTATCAGCAATTAAAAGTCTCGAGGATGACTCAAGCCTTGGGATTTTTAGATTTGAATATATCGCCAGTGACAAACTTCTGATGGGTCTGAGCCTAAGCCAAGTTCAGGGCGGAATTGGGTCACAATATCAATATCGTAATTATGACCATCAAACCACAGTGGATCTGAAATACTCTTTTTAAAATGGAGAATTTATGATTGAACTAAAAAATGTCTCGAAGACCTACAAAACCGGAAAAACTTTCGTGCAAGCGCTAAAGTCAGTCAACTTCAGTATTCACAAGTCGGATTTTGTTCTGATCCGAGGCCCTTCAGGGTCAGGCAAATCTACATTACTCAACATCGTTGGTCTGTTGGACAATCCCAGCGAGGGCGAGATACTGCTGAACGGAAAGCCTGTGAGCTTCGATGATTTTGATAAACTAGCCACTTTGCGCTCAAAAACAATTTCATTTATTTTTCAGTCGTTCAATTTAAATCCTGTACTGACACTTGAAGAAAACGTCATGGTGCCACTTATGATTCGCACAGACCTTACTCGAGAAGAAAAGAAGCGTCGAGTTTCTGATTGGATTAAGAAGACCGGGCTTTATGAACACCGCCATCATCGCCCCGATGAATTATCCGGTGGTCAGCGCCAACGGGTGGCGATCGCGAGAGCCATGGTGACTGAGCCCGAACTGGTCATTGCTGATGAGCCCACGGCTAACCTAGACTCTAAAACAGCACGCTCAATCTTAGAATTTATGAAACAACTCAATCAAGAAAAAAAGGTGACGTTTCTATTTGCCACCCACGATCCGGTGCTAGACGAATTTGCGAAGACGCACGTTGAGATCAAAGATGGAGTTTTAACCATAACGGGAACAAACAGCTAATGACAGCGTTCACTCGAAAATCAAATATCATCACATGGATATTTGTTTGCTTAATCGCGAACTACGTGTGCTCTGCACAGGCGGTAGAGTTCGAGGGCTTCGAGTTTCCTAGTGCTATTAAAATTGAAAATGAAACATTGGTGCTTAACGGTTTGGCGATTCGCAAGGCGACTATTTTTAAGATCAGAGTTCTGGTCGCGGCACTTTATTTGCCCGAGGTATCGAGTGATGCTGAATCTATTCTGAATTCATCTGGACGCAAACAATTGCAAATTCGCTTTCTCAAAAATCTGAGCGCAAAAACCATTGGTAATACCTGGGCAGAACAACTGATGAAAAACTGCACTAAGGATTGCAATCTCATTATGCAAAAGTCCAAGGAATTAGAGGGCCTTCTAACCGACATTAGAGATAAAGATTTGTTAATAATCACCTTCTCCAAGATACAGGTCACAATAGCTGGGAGCAATCAGAAGGGCGGCATGATTGAGGGTGCCGAATTCGCACAAGCTTTTCTGCAAATATGGATCGGATCAAATCCTCTCAACGAGGACTTAAAAAAGAGTTTGCTTACATTACCAACAAAAAAATTAAAAGGAGCCGTAATATGAATAAAAAAGAAGAATTAATAGATGGTAAAGAGGGCATGTTGATTGGTCGGAAAAACTTGATTGCGGGTTTTTGGGTCATGGCTACATTTATGTTTTTGGGATTTATATTGGTCTATCTTAGGGACTTTGCGCCGGGGGCTGCGGAATGGGCCGCGCAATACTCAACGGGCAAGCATTTTGAAACTCGCTTGGCGCACGTACATGATACTTTGTTTGGATTTTTGAATATAGTTATTGGGTATTTGCTTTTCCAAATCCGAATTTGTAGAAAAGGCGCCAGAGTCATATCCATTTCGGCACGATTAGGAGTGTTGATGCCATTTGGAATTTTGGGAGAGGTCACATTGGGAACATCGCCCATCTTTGTACTGGTTGGCGCCGGCAGCATGACTTTCTCGATACTGCTTTTTGGTTTTGCAATTTTTAGACACAAACAAGCTTGAGGGTAAAAATGAAAAATAAACTTGGAATAATTTCTCTGATTTTGTGGGTCCTGACCGTGGGTCTATTTGCCATATTTTTTGTCAAAGGTACGACCACTGTTAGTTCAGACCAGCGACGGGCAATATTGTTATCACCTAGTGAAAAGGACCTTGTCCTAGGTGAAATGCGAACAATGCTGACAGCTGTGAACGGAGTGCTTGGGGCATTGAGCGAAAATGATATGAAAAAAGCGGCTCTAGCGGCGTCTTCAGCTGGAATGGCAATGGCCGTCGACACCAGTCCCATACTAATGGCAAAACTGCCCTTAGATTTTAAGGAATTGGGAATGGGAACTCACAAAGCCTTTGATGATATTTCAACTGCCATTGGTAAGGGTACCACTCTGCCAGAAATTTTAAAGAGCATGCATCAAATTACAAATAGATGCGTGGCTTGCCATGAGGTTAATCGATTGGCTTCTACAGAGTTGCATTTTAATAAGATGCAAAATCAATTTGCTCTAAATATGGAGAAAAACTATGAGTGGAAAAATTATAAGCACTAAAAGTCGACCAAAATGGATGATGCCATTGGCGATAGTGGCGATGGTTTTTGGACTCGCTACTGTCATAAGTGGTGGCAAATCTTTGTTTACAGAGGTGGGAAGTGTCGCCGCAGGAAACTATGTACCGTTTGTTCTTTGGTTCAACTTCGTAGCTGGTTTTGCATATATTTTTGCGGGTGTAGGGATGGCTCAAGACCGAGCATGGTCTAAGAAATTAGCTGCTTCTATTGCGGCAGCAACGTGTCTTGTTTTTGTATTTTTTGGGATTCATATCGCAATGGGCGGGGCTTACGAAAACAGAACGGTTATGGCAATGGTCCTACGTTCAGGGTTTTGGCTGATTGTGGTGAGGCTGTTGTACTTTCGATTTAAGATGGTTAATCTGTCGAGCCCCTAAAGCCCCCAAGAAATAAAATATTAATGGTTCTTGTGTAGCTCTCGGTGGTCTTTGAACCTCGGAAGGTTCTACACAGGAGAAATTGGCGTCCCTTGGCTAGTCTTTGTAGAACCCATCTGGAAAAATTCACAAAGAAGGCTGTTCGGAAAACTCTTCTATCTTGTGCATCGCGCAGAGAGAGGGCTGGGCAGCTGCGGGCGCAGCCGCCCCTGATAAGGCACCTATTCTTCATCATCTCCTTCTACTTCTTCTTTTACGATGCTGCCGTCTACAGGGTTGAAGTAGATCTCAACCTTTTTGCCCTCTTTGTTGGTCCCGTAAATTTCATAACAACTCCCTGGTTGTTTGAACTTTCTGATTTTGTAGCCAAGGTCTTCGGCCTTCTTTTTGAACGCTTCTTCCGACATCCATTTGTTCTTGGGCTCGTCGGTGCAATTCTTTTTAGCAAAAGCCGAGACGCTGGCCAATGTGACCAGGGTTGCGAAAATAAGATGTTTCATTAGTACTCCTCTGTGTGTCATGGGTTCATTCCCATGTACCGACAAATTATCGTCATTCGCCCCCATTAAGAAATTGGGCAAATGATCTAAGGGCCTGATTTCACGTGCTTTAGGTCATTCGGTCCATAGACATAAGGGACTATGTTTTCATACTCTCACCAGAGGGCAGTGAGCCATCTTTTAAAAAGGAGTATTAATATGAAACGTGAGCTTGTTTATGACTTACCAACCAGGATCTTTCACTGGATGTTTGCCGTTCTTTTTTTAACTGCATTTGTCATTACTAAAACTGTCGACGATGAGTCTGCAGTCTTTTCGTATCACATGCTGGCCGGCTTAGTTCTTTCTCTCCTTGTCACACTTCGGATAATTTACGGGATTTGGGGCACAAAGCATGCGCGGTTTTCTGGCTTTGCACTCAATCCAAAAGATCTCTTCAACTATTTTAAAGGAATTCTAAGTGGCTCAAAAACAAAGTGGGCGGGGCATAACCCTGCATCCAGCTGGGCCGCTATTCTAATGATAGCTATGGCGGCAGGACTTGGCCTCACCGGCTACTTGATGACGTCAGGTCCTGACAAAGAAGCTTTTGAAGACATTCATGAATTGCTGGCCAATGGATTATTTGTTGTTGCGGTTTTACATATAGCTGGCATCGTTCTGCACACATTGCGACATAAAGAAGCGATTGGACTCAGTATGATTGACGGAAAAAAAACTGATATTGCTACAGATGATGTTATCTCTTCGTCACGTTCCGGATTAGGCGTATTGTTGCTGGGAATGGTTGTGGTTTTTGCTTTCCACTTGAACCGCAATTACGATGCTAAATCGGGAACGTTGCAATTGCTGGGTGCAACGTTACAACTGGGCGAAAATGATGGTGGTGACGATAATGGTAACGGCGATGACGAGGATGAGGATTGAAATCAAATTTTCTCAATCAGTGAGGAGTACGACTTGAGTCAAAAAGAAAGATTAATCATTGTAGGCGTTCTCGCGCTCGTTTCAGTAATGGTCGGAGTCGATCTCATCTCTGATTATCGTGCGAGTCAGTTCACTTGGCATATTTTTGTTGAAGGTGTGATAGGATTTGCTGCTGCCTTCGGGATTTTTTACATTCTGCGCGGTTCTTATAATCTAAAACACCGATTGGATCAGGAAATTCGCGACTACTCAGAATTCAAGAAAGAGGCTGAGGCTTGGCGGGCCGAATCTAAGAAGTACTTGGAGGGTTTATCTACGGCTATTGATCAGCAGCTTTCAAGGTAGAGCTTGTCGCCAGCCGAGAAAGAGGTCGCCTTCTTGCTTTTGAAAGGTCTAAGCCTTAAAGAAGTTGCGAGCATTCGAGATACAAGCGAAAAAACTGCACGCGTTCAGTCGATAGCTATATATTCTAAATCTGGCTTAGCTGGAAGATCTGAACTCTCAGCTTTTTTTCTAGAGGATTTGTTAGCGCCCCATCTTGAGAAAGATCAATTTATAAAGGAGAATCGAACATGAATAATTTTTTGAAAGCACTTCTATGCGCCATAATTTTTATTTTCTCTGGCGTCGCGAGTGCCGGCGATGCACATAAACATCCGGACAATCACGTACCAGTAAAAGGCTCTGCAGGGCATTTTACTGGAAAAAAGTATGAGAGCGATGCGCCACTAAGAACACACATGAGTGCTATTCGTACTGAGATGCAAAGTAAGATAGGCGACATACACAGCGGCCGAGTCAAAGATGAGGATTACCAGCGGCTTTCAGAAAAAATCGATACTTCGATTCAGTCAATATTCAAAGACTGCAAGCTTAATCCCGAGGCCGATGCGGCTCTGCACACGATTCTGACAGAAGTTATGGCCGGTTCTGCAGCTATGAAGACTGGCCCTAAAACTGAAGCGCGCGCACAAGGATTTCTAAAGGTCATCAAAGGCCTAGACAGTTACGGCCAGATGTTTAACCACGCTGGTTGGAAGCCGATGACGCATTAGTGTGCGTGCTCAATCTATTTCTGGTTATTCCAAATCCGGACTTGTCGGTCGTTCCGAACTTTCTACCTTATTTCTCGAAGACCTCGGGACACAAAATCGGTTTGCTTTTAGTACGGAGGGAAATTATGAGTGGAAAAATCATAGGCACTAAAGGTCGGCCGAAGTGGCTAATGCCAGTAGCAATATTTGCAATAATATTTGGGATAATTACGATCATAAGTGGTGGAAAATCTTTGTTTACAGAGGTGGGGCGTATCGCCGCTGGAAATTATGTGCGGTTCGTTCTTTGGTTTAATTTTATCTCAGGCTTTGTCTACGTCGTAGCTGGCGTCGGTTTAGCACAAGATCGTGCGTGGTCTGGGCGTTTAGCGGTTTTTCTCGCCGCTGTAATCAGTCTTGTTTTTGTGTTTTTGGGCATTCATATTTTAACGGGTTGGGCCTACGAAATTAGAACAGTAGGTGCAATGGTCCTACGTTCAGGGTTTTGGCTGATTGTGGCGAGGTTGTCGTACTTTCGATTTAAAAAGGTTAGCCTATCGCACCGCTAGAGCCACGCTTCTAAAAAAATAAAGTATCAACTGAAGGTGACGCGGTTAAATTAAAGGCAAGCAAAGATTCGAAGATGTCAGAATAGCTCTCCATCAATTCTAGTCACGTTTAACTATAGGAACGAGATAAGCAATATGCTGACAGAAATTTTCGACCAGATGGGTTTTACATCAATTTTTTGGTCCACTTTATTTTCTGATTCTGTATTGGATCCAGCAGCCCTGCTGCTATCTAGACTCTTCGCCCAAGAATTCCGGCACTTCTGGCACCCCATCAATCTAGCAATTCTTTCACAGAAAATAAGATGTTAGATCGCTTTTTGAGAACTCATCCATCCAGACTTATCCAGACCAAATCCAGACTTTTACTGTCCAAACTTACGAAAAATCATAAAACATCATGTGACGTCACCGAATTCGGCGAGCGTAACCGTTTGATTTACCTAGTGTTGAGATTCTGGGTGCTTAGCTGATTAGAGAAAAAAACGAATGAGTAAATTGGCGGAAAGACAGGGATTCGAACCCTGGAACGGGGTTAACCGTTACACGCTTTCCAAGCGTGCGCCTTCAGCCACTCGGCCATCTTTCCGCTTTCTATTATTAGAATATCTTATATGACCTAGCATTGATGGTTCCTGATGTCTAGTGGGTTGCTTCGTTCTTGACATGGGCCCCGAGAAAATGTGTTTTGCAGGAGTCCGGTTACTTCAAATTCGAGGACATTGCGATGCACACAAGGGCTTTTTTTTGGCCATTTGAATTCGGATTTAATTGTAAAATCTTGTGGTCTTCACTGTTCATCGTTCACATGCTGACAGCCTTGACCTGCCTGACAGCTCTTGGGCAAGATGAGATCTCAGCCTGTCTCAAACTGGTGGCAGACTCCCAAGATGCGGCGTCTCGAGCCGATCCCTTGAGTCAACCTATGGACCTAGCAGGTCCAAGGCTGAGAATCGGTTTTTTTAGGCAATTTGATCTACCGGAATTCAATCGCTTCCGCGCTCATTATTTAGAGCAATTGAATCGACGCTACCCACGAAAACTCCAAGAAAATGCACAATCTGGCGAGGGTGCTGAATCCCAACCTGGCGAGCGTGCTGAATCACAACCTGGCGAAAATGAATTTGATATTTCCAAAAGCTCGCCACCTGAGCAAAAGCTCGCATTCCTAGAGGCCCTGGGTCGTCATTTTATTTCGAATTCAGTTCATAATCCTCTATTGGCTGAAAAAATATTGAATACTCGATGGGTTGACTTCCTTAAGAAACGACGGTTTTTTATTAAGCTCAAAAAACTACAGATCGGCGCATTAACCTCAAGGGAAATTGAGGAGCTTTTTGTCGATCTTTATACTCTTCAAAATCCCGGGACAGATAGTCTTCCCAAAAGGATCCGTGCCCTTGTCGGCATGATTATTCCGTTTAGAAATGGAATCTATGAAACTTGGTACACTGATATTGTTCTGAGGAGATTTTACGTCGAGGTCCTCAAGTCCGGCCTGACTTCTGCCTTAGAGGCCACTAACTTCCGAGTCAAGACTTCCTTCTTTGGTGATAGCCATGAATCGAAGATGTACAAAAAAATCGCCAAGCTATCTTTGAGCCTCGCGATCAATTGGTATGTACTCATCCCCACTGCTCAATTATTTGGCTACATTCATCTTCCTGAAATCAATCTTTCTGAGTGGTCTAACTTGACCAAACTCATTCAAGACGAAGTTAAGAGGAATCCTAAAATACTGGATCAGATTATCTCAGGAGAATTTCGGCATGAACTCGTAGAACAGTGGGTGAATAAATATGGCGGAAGCTATTATGGAGCGAAAGCCAAGTTCGATCTCTTTTATCGCACTCTCAGATCTCTCTATCTCCGACTCATTCTCTCCTCCGCCATTTATCTTTTTGTTTCACAATTTGGATTTTTCGACCTTCCCTGGCTTGATCACTTCATGGGACAGATCATTACTTTTCGAGATGCTCTCATTCCGTGGATATTTCATGAGGCTGGGGGCACTTCTGGTCTGGACAACCTAGTACGACCCGATGACTGGTAATGGTTCAATTTTGGTTTGTCGAGACCCCTCAAGACAAAGTGAAAAAAATATAAATAGTTGTAATACTTCTCTCGTAACTTAAGAATTTTTTTTAATTTTTACTCAAACATCACCGGGAGTTGGAAAGGATCAGATTAATCATCGAGTATGTGCTTTCGCAATATGGTTTTACTAAACAAGAGGGGTAGCTATGTTCAAGGTACTTTTTAACTTCGTTGCAACAATAGTTTTTCTCAGTGGTTCACTGGTGGCCTGGGGAGACATGACAGTCGATCAAGACTTAGATACTCCGGACATTCACATTTTGGACGGCAGCCATCGTCTTTATGTAGATATTGAAGTTCCCTTCCATGAAATGGGGGATGCCTCTAAGCGTCTGGCTACAGCTCGAGCAATTATTTTCCTAAAAAAGGATTTGGCAGACTTGTGGAAAGACGGGAAAATGCCGAAAAACCTACAGGATCTCATGGATTCAGCAATTGGCTTGGGAGATGTTCACTATGATAAAATCTACGAAAAACTGAAGGCTGCTACGGGGGATAAAGTCCGTGCTGCAATCGAAGAGGCTCTCCCTGATTCGGCAGATCATCTCAAAGGAAATTTTTCAAAGGTCGATTGGTGGAGACCGTCTGGCCTCCTCGTTGAAACGGGTGCTACTGGGAAATTCCGCATATCGCGGCTGAACGGGCTATCAGGAACTTTTGCAGAAGTGGTAGTTCCTTACTGCGTCCATCGAGTGAGAAAAATCCCCCTTCAAGAAGTGGAAAAAGATAAGGAAATGATGGAAATACTCAAAAATGGAGAAAGTGGCATTGTTGAAAGATCGCGCAACGCTATTCTGACCAAGATCTACGGCACGCCATGCACTGAGAACCTTGAAGCTCTCATTAACAAAATTCAGGAGAAAGAGGGAAATGATTTTTATAACAATTTTTACTTTGCCGAAGAGTCCCTCGTTAAGGAAGCTCGCAAATTTATGGTTTGGACGGATGCACCTGTTGGGCTGAAAGGGACTTCCAGAAGATCGCACGCTGGGAATCGGTGGCAAATTTTCTGTTGGCTTGATTTATGGTGAACTCAAGCGTCCAGAAGATTTCACTGGAGCCACAGCGTCTATTTCAAAACATTTTTACTCCCGGAGTCAATTCGAACGAGTGTCAAAAATTGGATTCTTTCTACATTTCCCCAACTGTCTGCTCTCGCGAATCTAGGCTGGGGATGGCAAGCAAAAACTGGAGTCTTGTATTGGGGAGATCAAGTCTACCCATATTTCCTCACAGGCCCTGAAGTTGGTAATAACATCAGAGCCAAGACAGCGTTTAGCCTAGGGTCCGCGATAGACAGTGACGATGTCGTCAAATACGGTCGATCTCTCTATGTCGAAGTCAGCGATGGAATTTCTGCTCTTTATAATTGGGTGAAGCGGCCGTAGTCCTGTAAGAAAGCCATTAGAGATGGAGGCAAGATAGGGACAGAGGGTCCGTCTTGCTCCTCCTCATGATATAATGATATGAAATTCGAAAATTTCGATTAATCGCTAACTTGGGAAAAGGGGTTTTAAAGCTCCGACGATCTTTCTCAAAATACCAGTATTTCCCTCAAAGTGGGTGATAACCCATATCATCGGAATCCCGAGTCCAAGAAAAATGAGAACTGTGAGAAGGATTTCCTCAAAGTAATCCACAATAACAAGAGCTATCAACAGCCCAAGGGCCGTGCCTCCGCAATTTGTACCATCAAAGCATAAAACGCTCCCGCGCCCTATTGTTTCCAATTCTTATGCCAATCAAAAAACAAGAACAGCTTCTCCCCCTTAATCTGAATTCAAATTTAGGGCTGTCTCATAGGCGTTTTAGGTCTAATGCAGCTCCTCTTAAAAAGAAACGAGCCGCAAAAAAGTCACCTCTTCTCCGCAAAAGCGCTCCTTATAGAAACAAAATTCAGCCTCTCCGTTTATTAGAAGGGGGTATTTTGTGCCAACCTGCTATTTGGCCCCCAAAACCACCCTGTCGTATCGATATGGGTAGAGTTTAAGTAGCCGCATCTTTGGAGGATTTTATTGAGGTAGGAGGTTTCATTCGTATAGCCATAAGCTGATCTCCTTAAAACTTTTATTTTATTATTGATCCCCTCCGACTTTGCCGAGGTAAGGCGGGAGGTAATATAGCTTTCAATCTCTTCTCGGTACTTTCTAATCAAAAGGGCCATCTTTTTAAACGGTTTGAGGTTGGATTCTCTCACTAGGCGATACCACAGTAGAAGTGATTTCCTAAACTCGATTACTTCCGTTTTATCAAGAATGGAGTGAAAGTGTTCGACCAAGATCATTCCATTTAGAATATTTTTATTTATCTCTTTGAGTTTATCCAACATGCGTAGGTCTTTCTTCGAGAGCATCTTTTCACGCTCTACGAGTACAAACCGCCTGTGAGGAGCAAGCATATCCACTTGAAACCCATCTTTGTTTTTCCTTGGCCTTTCGGAACTCGCATTTTTCTTACATCATCAAAGACATTATTTACATATTCAGCCAGGTGGAATCTATCAATGCAGATTCTAGCATTGGGGCACATTTGCGAACGGCCTTGATAAATGGTTCGTGCATATCGAGGGAAAAATACTTTATCCTTGCAAGCTGCTCAGGAGATAGCTGATTTAAACAAGTGAGTAGGGATCTTTCCGATCGGCCAGGAGCGTTGGCTAAAACCTTTGACTGATCGTAACAGACAAGGTTGGTGACATACTTGATCTCAGGTCGGTCAAGGCTATTCTCCTTCGGCATCGTTCGGAAGTGAACCTCATCTCCACTCATTTTTTCTAGATCTATATTTTCTGGGAATTTCATGAGTGGTTTTAGCTTAGCCATTCGATTCTGATCCAGTGACCAAAGTGTTTTTGACGATGCATTTAAAAATCTGGCTACAGCTTCGCAGGGCATTTCCTCCATAAGTCGACCCGCAAACTCACAAAATGAATAAGTTAGAGTGTCAAAATCTGGATATAGAAAGGAAATATGAGCCGACCTAATCTTATCGTCACACCTAAACAATACCCTCTCCGAGTTGAAAGAGAATCACCTCCACATACAAAAAGGCCCCAAACGGCGGGGCACGCAAAGATCGCTCTTTCCACTCATGTACATAGCCTATCTGATTGCCACATTGATGGCAGAGGCAGAATGCTCGATCTTGTCTCGCGAATACTCTTAAACTCAACTTTGACCGGTCAAATTCAAATTTTCGATAGTCACATCTTGTAAACCAAGAGCCGTCGTGATGAGATGAGAAGTCCATCCCTGTACCTCCGCGAGTTTTTTTTTCTGCAAATTAAAGCTTATGCGAAAGGTCTTGTTTGATGGACTTTTTTATTTCAGCGACAAGGCTCGACTTAGGTATTAACAAAATGAGTCACCTTCTATAATTCGAGACCCCAAAATTCAACTCGCATTTATGAATTTCTCCTCCCGATTTCAGGAAAGAGCTCCTCTATTCAGATCTCAGTGCTTCTATGATTTGAAGTTTCTCCGCCTTAACAGCAGGAAAAATGCCACTGACGAGACCAACGACAAAAATAGAGAATTGATAAAAGAGGGGCCATGCCATCCAAAGTCCATTCGAAATTTAATTTATCAACAAACTCGTGGCCACCCAAATCGCTATCTGATAGGACAAAAAACCGAGAATCAATCCTATAAACCTGCGATAAAACACGATCATCGACTCCACTAGAAATTGAGTTCGGAATTTCTCGGCTCGTTGCCCAAGTGCTTTTCTCAATCCAATCTCTCTAAATCTCTCTGAAATTGCACAAGCATCATATTTGTAATTCCAACTCTCCCACCAAAAGAGGATAATGCGATGATGAAAGAAGGATCTTAGTAAAAGAGTTAAAAACTGTCTCATTTGGTTTACAAGAACACTATCACTGTCAACTGAGAACGTCCCAGAGGAGCCATACTTCCTGCTCAAAAAAGGCCTTGATTCCCGCCCAATCCTTTCCGCGTCAGCTCTTCATCAATTTGTACCAAGATTTGCTTGAGCTGAGAAGGCCACCAATTTCCCGACTGAGCCTGAAAAAAGAATAGGGGACCACAACCTGCAAGTTCGGCCGGAGGCCTTGACCCCACTTGTTGAGGTTCCAGACACTAATCTTACCCGGACAGCCATAAAGACTCTTTCCCTCACTGATCCATAGAACTTGTCCAAGAGGCTGACTATCAAAAAACAGCCGCTCCGCAATTTCGTATCCGATAATGCAAACAGAACTTTTTCTGCACAATTTCAACCTGCGAAAAATTTCGACCAAAAAGCAAACGTCATGGGCAATACTTAGTCCATCCTCGCCAAACCCTATCATCCTTGTATCTTGGTCGATCGCTCGTCCCCATAATTCAGTGTAATCCTGCTTCTATCTAAGAATCGGTGACATCCTATCAATCACCAGGAAAATCCTTTAAAGAACAAATTTACACCTTCCCAATCAAAAAAACGAAAGGGTGTTGGAACGAGATCAGTGGCTTTGATATCCCAGTTAGGAAATACCATTGAATACAATGGTATTAACCTGCATGTCGGAACATCCGCAAGTATCTTTCCTTTGTGAACTGCCCAAGCTAATCATCGCCAAAACGGCTGCGATTCCTACTGAAACACCAATCATCGTGAGGGGCTGTTCTTGTCTTATGTCTCTTCAAAATTCCAAATAGCCGAAGGCAAATGTCCCCAAACACCCTCAAGGCTTTTTGGGATCAAGTTTGAGTAGACCAAATGAGCACAGGGATCGGGGAACATCTCTTTGAATGGCTTTCTCTGATATATCTGATACTGCTAGAAGGCACCTGTAAGGATGTTCGACTGATCAAATCCAGACTGATCAACTTTGCAGACCTATCAAGAATTCTCCCGTCCTTAATTTTTTAGCCGACTCTATCGCATTGATTCCAACCCTCGTTGTCATGGGTGATAATGATAATGGTCTTATTGTGATTTTTATTCCAAGTCTCTCAAAAGCTGCAGTATTTGCTTTCAGCGATTCGAATCTAGATTTCCCGTTGGCTCATCGGCAAAGAATCACTTTAATGTCGCTCATTAGTGCGCGACAAATGGCTACCTTTTGTTGTTGTCCACCGGACAGTTGATTGGATAAATTGCAGTCTGTCTCCCAAACCAACCAGTTCCGCGTACTTCTTTGCCCGATCGATCTGATTGATCCCATTCGGAACCTCTCGTCGAAGTAGCGAGTTGAAGTATATTATCAAGCACACTTGTTTTAGGCAGTAGGTAAAACTGTTGGAAAAAAACCTATGTTCCGATTACGGATTTTAGAGACTCCACTTCCGTACAGCTAGATACATCTTTTCCCAAAATGCGAATGAGCCCACTGTCTGGGCGCGATAAAGTCCCAAGGCGTAAAGCAGAGTGGATTTACCAGATCCAGATGGCCCTTGAATCGCAACCAATTCTCGCCCACTTTTACAGAAAAACTGAGATCCTTCAATATAGAATTGATGGATGTCGAGCACCCCGTAGCAGAAAATAAAGATGCTCAACTTCGATTGCATTCTATTTAATTTATTCCGCTGAGTTGAGCTCTGAAAAATTAACCTGCTAATTTTCTGACCTTCACTCCAGACCAGACAGGTACAAGCCCTCATTTTGAATTCCAACCTCCAGTAGTCTGCCGATCACTGATTGCAAGACAACAAAATAGTGATCATTGTCTCTCCGAATAAATTCATGCCGAAGACTTAATACGTTTTCCTTTCTAGCTGTAATCCACATCTATGATAGCTTGACATCCCTGTTTATCATTTTCGTCTCCATCGGTTATTTCTATCTTGATCGGAAGATCAACAACCTGACTGTTTGCCTCAGATTCCTTATCTCTAGCTGCCAACGAAAGCTCACGAATAAGACCCTTATATTTTCGATCAACCATCAACAAGAAGCCCAGGCCTGACGGCCTCTGACCAAATCGCAGCTTTGCCCGATCCATCTCTGGAGCATTGGCAACAACGAACAGTCTGCTTGTATCATCGATCCTCAAAAATAAACTCTTTGTAATCACCCTCTCTCACATACTCGCCCTCTGACCTCTCAGCAGAACTACAAGCTCCGTTCAAAGGGGATCTCAGGGGAAAAAGGACTATCCCCTGACTGAAGCAGTTGGACCACGCTGACAACAGGATCGCCCACCGCTTTACGGGATCGCCCACAGGGAAACAAAGCTTGCTGACATA